>JAGVWR010000024.1 GCA_018304205.1 Candidatus Pacearchaeota archaeon
ATTTCACTTGGACTAAAAGTCATTGTCATAAGGTATGCTGCCATTTTTTGCCTATATAAATCTTTAGAATAAGAATTATTTGACTAAATCTAATCTCATTCTAGCAGATAAATGCCTTTAAATACCTCCACAATTCCACTAATTAATGGATTATTTATATCATATAACAGGAGTTAGCTATCAAAAAATTTCTCCAACTCTTTCATTCAGAGAAGTTGAACATTCTATCCTTTATAATCGAGCTGGAAAACTGGGAATTGATGTTACAGGCCTGATTTTGCAAGAAAATTCAAGCCACCCATTTAGAACAGGCTCTGTCTCTGTCTTAGGCAGATCTCAAAGAAGAAAACTGGATGCTCTAATTGATGGAAATATAAATACAGTTTTACTTCCTCTTAGCATGCCCGGAGCTATAAATATTAGATATACAAAATATCTTTCAAGTCAGCATTTCTCAGTTATTCAAGCAATGAATGCTTACGCGAAAGCACATTCTCTCTTTCAAAGTATTTTACATCTTAGAAGAATAGACAAATGGCTCGCTCTTGACAATCTTAGAAAAGCAGGCGCGAGTTTCTCTTTGATAAAAGGAGCTTTAGCTCAAGGTCCAAAAACTTAAATTCAATCTCATCAAATTTATTAATCTCACTTTTTTAATCAATAAGTGAAAAAGAGCAAATCAAAAGAAAAACCTTTCTTCCAAGAAATAAAGCGCGCATTACTTCTTATAATAACAACAATTATTATAATCGCTTTAATTACTTTTGCATTCCATTTATTAAAACTATCAAATTCAACATATAGCTATTCCTTACCTATTCAAGAGCCATATGTCTCGGAAGTAATTGACGGAGATACCTTTATTTTATCTTCGGGAGAAACAGTAAGATTGCTCTGCATTAATGCCCCTGAAAAAGATCAGGAAGGCTATGAAGAAGCAACTTTCTATCTAAGATATTTAATTCTAAACCAACAGGTTATCCTAGAATCAGATCAAACAGACAAAGATTCATATGGCAGACTTCTAAGATACGTGTATCTTAATAATTCAGATAAAACATTTGTAAATCATCTTCTAGTAGAAAATGGATATTCTAAAATCTATAGATACGGCAATGATACAAGACTGTGCAATGAAATCTCCTCCTCTAACTAAATCAGCATTTGGTTTTTCTGGTGCAATTGTGATTAATCTCTTCATGTTTTTTCTACAAACAAACCAGATTTAAATTTGTAGGTATCTAAATGAATAAATACTGTTGGATAGGTGTCGTTAACTTTGGCTTACTAATTAGAATGATTTATAAATAAAGAATAACAAGAATTTTGATGATAAATTTAGCTGGAGATAAGGAAGCAGACGTATACATTCAAGAAGAATTGATTTCAGCAGGAATTGATTTAGTGAGAGAGAAAAGTAAAGGTGAAGTTCCATATTCATTTCAAGGGAGGTTAGGACATTGGAACTTTAAGCGCGCCTGGTATTATTGGAATGCTTCAGCGCCAGACGGTCAGGGGTTTCCTTTAGAAATAGCTTCAGAATTGCATGAAAAAAGATATCCTATAGTAGGAAAAAGTCAACCAGAAACGTATGGAAAAGTTATTCGTGTTGTAGGCCACTGCGGTTGTCCCCATCCAAAAGAATGGGCCTTCCCAAATAGATTAGAATTACAGTCACAGTTGAGAAAATTAGACAAAGAAAATATGAATTTTGGAGAACTCGCTGAACTTTACAATAATGGGACAATTATTGCACAAAGATTTGTTAATTCTTATCACATTGATAGCCAAGAAGGGATGAATGAATTTGCCAGAGTTATACGTAAAGTTGGAATATAATATTTAAACATCTTCCACAATATTTATATATTCCAAAATTTTCAAATTAAAATGAATAAAATTGTTATTAGCATCATAATAATAGTTCTTATTGCACTAGGAGCATTTTATTTATTAAATAAATCAAGTTTGACAGGTAATGTAGTGGTAGATACAGAAAAAATTGCAGGCAATAATGTAGGCTCAAATTCAAATGTTCAAGTTTTTGTTGTTGATTCTTCACACCTAAGATTCTATATTGATGGAGTGGAAAACCCAGATATGGTTGTAAAAAAAGGAGATAAAGTAAGAGTTGAATTTACAAGCTCTGAAGGATTCCATGACTGGGTTATAGATGAATTTGGAGCGGCCACAGAAAGAGTTATGCCAGGAAATTCAACTTCTGTAGAATTTGTAGCAGACAAAAAAGGCACATTTGAATACTACTGCAGTTTTGGCAAACACAGACAAAACGGAATGAAAGGCAAGTTTATTGTTGAGTAAAATTTAGATTGGTTTTGCAAATCAAGAACATTTAAAAAGAATTGAGAATTTTCGCAAGGAAGCTCTTGTAGTCTAGTAGTCAAGGACACGGCCCTCTCGAATCGTTGAAATCGAGTCGTTGAGACAGTGATTTCAGTCCCCTTGGGACAGGCGTTGAAATCCTAACGCCTCTTTACGGATTTTCTTGAAAGAGGCGATAGAGTACGGCCGGAACCCGGGTGCGAATCCCGGCAGGAGCATTTATTTTAATTGTAAAGCAATTACAGAAATCTGACTTAATAAATCAAAAGACAGAGAATCTGGTCTTTAAAAAATAATTCCATACCGCATCATTCTGCCACATAAAGACAACATTTATAAACTTTAGTTTATACGTATAAACTAATATGAAAAGCAATACACTTAAATGGACACGACTCCAGAATAGAATATTCAACTATTTGTGCTTAAAGGCAGGAATTTCAGTAAATCAAAATGAAATTGCAAAAGCATTAAAAGTATCTCCAACTGCTGTCTCTAAAGCACTAAAAAGGTTGAATAAAGAAACAATAATTATCTATAAAAAATATCCTAATATAAATCTGACTTCTGTAGAACTAAATAGAGATAACCAAAGGGCGATCCTATTAAAAAGAGTTCAAAATCTAAAAAACACTTATGAATCAGGGTTAATTAATACTCTTAGCAACAAATATCCTGGAACACTAATCATATTATTCGGAAGTTACTCGTATGGAACGGATACGCACAATTCAGATATTGATATAGCAATAATTGGTTCTAAAGAAAAAAGCGTTAGCTTAGAGCAATTTGAGAAATTTCTTGAAAAAAAAATAGTTCTGCAATTCTATAATTCTTTAAATAATATTCATAAGAACTTAAGAAGCAATATAATAAATGGTATAGTTCTAAAAGGAGTGATTGAATTATGAATAAAATAAGAAAATTTGAAGAATACATAGAGCGGAAAATTGTAAAGCGACAGCATTCAGATGTAATCAGGGCAAAAGATCTTGTGAAAGAAGCTGAAAAAGATAAGCGTTTCTTGGATGAAATAAGAAAAAAGATTTCATTAACCGATGAAAACTCAAATAATCTTATAGACCAAGTTTACAATATTGCTCTTAAACTAATAAGAGCAAAAATGCTTATTGAAGGATATAAAGCATCTGGTCAATCTGCACACGAAGCAGAAGTTTCTTATATGATAAAATTAGGCTTTTCAGAAGCAGAAACTGAGTTTATGAATGAAGTAAGATATTCAAGAAATGGGATATTGTATTACGGATCTAGTTTTGATAAAGAATATGCAGGAAAGGTCTTGCATTTCCTAGACAAAAACTATGTTAAGCTAATTAATAATAAATAACCCATACAACATCATCCTGCCATTGGAGCGATGTCCACAGTAGGAGCATTTCTCAATTTAGATAGATTTAAATACAAAAATTTAATTTGAATATTGTTAACTTGAGCTTTGTGCTCTTTAACAAAGTTAAATGAATGCGGGAGGAATAAAGTGAGTGCGAAAGTATACGTAGGCAATTTGCCTTTTAGTTTTACTGATAAGGAGCTTGCAGAAGCGTTCTCTTCTTTTGGAGAGATAACTGAAGCTGTAGTTATTAGTAACAAGTATTCTGGCAGGTCTAAGGGATTTGGTTTCGTAACCTTTGCTAGCAAAGAAAGTGCCGATAAGGCAATTTCAGAGATGAATGGCAAAGAAGTTGCGGGCAGAGCTTTGAAAGTAAGTGAAGCTGTTCCAATGGAATCAAGCGAAAGAGGACCACCAAGAAGAGACTTTGGAGACAGAAGGCCTAGACAAAGCGAAAGTTCTGACGAAAACAGCGAAGAGTGAGTACCTTTATAATATTTAATTTTTTTATTTTTTTAAAATTTTATGTCAAGAAACTTGACAGAAATCCATAAAGATTTCTCTAGCATCCAAGGCATGAGCGCCTTTTCAAACTCCACCTTTAAAGGTGGAATGGCACATCATGCTTTTGATCACAAAACTGCAGAAGGTATGAGACAATTTACAAAGGATATTATACAGGGATATGCTAATTTATTAGGTTATAAATTTTAAAAGGAGAGAGTAAGATGAAAGATTATAAAAAAACAATAGGAAAATTTGAGAGGGATTATGATAAAAAGACTGTTAGAACTCTTAATGATTTGAAAGATAGTTATTATGATAAAGAAAGTGTGAGAAATATTCTAAACACTAAAGGAAATATAGAACTATATAAAGTTTTTATAAGAGATTTTAGTCCAATAGATCTTGGATTAACTGTTGTTAAATCTGGAAAAATAGGAAAAGAATTTTATTTTACTAAGGGGCATATTCATAAAAATAGAGAGCCCGAATTTTATATATTACTTGATGGAATAGGCGAACTATTTCTTCAAAAGGGGAAAAAGAGTAAAACAATTAAATTAAAAAGAGGAGAGATATCATTAATTCCTGTTGGATGGGCGCATAGGCTTATCAATATTGGAAGTAATAAACTTAAAGTTTTAACGATATATCATCAGAATTCTAAGCCAGACTATTCTGTTATTTTCAAAAAGAGGTTTTTTGGTAAATGAAAAAGATAAATTTAAATAAAGTATTTGAAAAAGGAAAGGCAATGTATTTAGCTTATGATCAGGGACTAGAACATGGTCCAAGCGTCGATTTTAATGATAAAAATATAGATCCTCTTTATATCATTGAGATTGCAAAGAATGCAGGTTACAATGGGCTAATTGTTGGAAAAGGAATTGCAGAAAAGTATAATAAAGAAATTAAGAAAAGCAAAGTTCCATTGATTGTTAAGTTAAATGGAAAGACTAAATTGTTTAAGGGAGAGCCTATTTCTCTTCAATTGTGTAGTGTCAAAGAAGCAATTAAACTTGGAGCTAAAGCGGTTGGATATACTATTTACGTTGGAAGTGCTCATGAATCAAAAATGTTGAAAGAATTTGAAAGAATAGAAGAAGAGGCACATGTTCTCGGACTGCCAGTTATTGCATGGATCTATCCTAGGGGAAAGAGCGTTAAGAATTCAAATACAAGAGAGATGATTTCTTATGCTGCTCGCATTGGTCTTGAGATTGGAGCAGATATTGTAAAATTACATTGGAATGGAAATTCTAAGGATTTAGGGTGGGCTGTTAAGTCTGCAGGAAGATGCAAAATAGTTGTGGCAGGAGGATCTAAAATGAACGAGAAAGAATTTTTAGAAAATGTTAAGGAGATCATAAGTTCAGGAGCAGTAGGTGTTGCAGTAGGAAGGAATGTTTGGCAAAATGAAAATCCTATAGAATTATCTAAGAAAATAAGAAAAATTATTTTTTCTTAAATGCAAGACAAGTTGAGTTAATACAATATCTTTCTTTTGTTTTTGTAGGACCATCCTTAAATAAGTGTCCAAGATGACTTTTACAATTTTTGCAGATGACTTCTGTGCGATGCATTCCAAGACTATAATCTTCTTTTAGCTGGACATTTTCTGTATTTGCAGGAGAGTCAAAGCTTGGCCAGCCAGTTCCGGATTCAAATTTTGCATCTGAAGAGAAAAGAACTTGGCCACATGCAGCGCAAGTGTAATTTCCTTTATCTTTTTTATTTAGAAGATGACCAGTAAAAGGCGCTTCTGTTCCTTTCTCTCTTAATATCCTATATTGATCAGGCGTTAATTTTTTCTCCCATTCCTCTTCACTTTCAGGCATTTTTGTTTTCATAAATCCTAAAGATCTTTAATCCTTTTAACCTTTTTGATGTCAAGGAACTTGAGAGAAAATTTCATACTATTGTTAAATATGTTTTCTAAAATAAAGGACCCAAATTAGCAATAGATGACTACTTTTATAGACCTATTCTAGTTTATATCAATAATCTTTGGAGCAGGAATTACTCTACTTAAATAATTAAAAAGATGTTTAGCATGACCTCGCAGAGTAAAAACTTCAACCTCTTTTCCATATTGAGTATTATTCCAAGCAGGAGTTCCATCTATTTTTTCTGGAAATATTACTAAATCTTCCCAAGTTCTTTGTAAATAACTTACTTCTTGAAGAGTCGGATATTTAACTTTTAATCTATGAGCACAAGAATCAGTTTTACATTCTAACTCTAAACCGGATGCATGTTTTATAACACCTCTGGTTTCTCCATTAGTTGAATTTAAATTTAGTTTATAACCAAAATATTCTCCAATTGATTCCCAAAATAGCCTATCTGCCTCTGTTCTAGATTGTATTTCATTTAGATAAAAGATTTGTCTATCATGGTCTATTTTATCTATATGCACATTTAATATTTCCTTCTGTTCATTTGCAACTCTAAGTTGAATTTTTTCTTGAGTGCCTGATATCATATTTGAAATTGGATCAGTATCTGAAATTGGAGAAATACTTTTTCCATCTTCTAAATAAATTTGAATACTATTATCTCCCTCAAATTCACCTCTTTCACAATCACCAATTTCAATTCCTTTGAAACTTGGTTTCCAGATATTTAAATTTCTCGAAGCCATTACATTACATGAACTATAATCTTTATAAAAAACATTTACACGAGACATTCCATGAAAAAGAACAGTTCCTTTACATTGATTATTAGCTATGTCAACAATCCTCTTAGCTGCTTCGCTCGGATACAATTCTTCAATAGTTCTAGGATCCCACAATCTTTCTATTAAACACAAGTTTAAAGGGACTTTTAATAATGCCCTTTCTAATTCATTACAACTTTCTAGCGTTTCGTTAGTATTTGTCATTTTAAATTTCTCAAAAATTCTTTTGAGGTTTCATCCAAAAAAGGATTATACAATAGCTTTTTAAAGTTACGTATAGCAAAAACAAACCCTCAACTGGGAATCGAACCTTGGAACAGTAAACGGTCAAGATTAGCAATTGTTTTCTCATAAATTTCTATTATATTCTCATAAATTTCTATTATATCTCCCTCTATGATGTTTCCTTCATATTCCTTTACTAATTTTGCAGCTACATTTTATCTTTATTTCATTTTTAAACTTTTCTTTAAAGTTTAAATAGTAAATACTCTATTACTTAGAAGAGGTGGAACATGATAATTGTGAATTTTAAGAATTATAAAATTGGAAGTGATGTAATAGATTTGATTAAGAAGATTGAGATTTATTATAATAAGGCAATTGTTGCGGTTCCTTCTTTAGAGATAAAAGAAGCAGTTGGGAGCACTAGATTAGAAGTTTATGCTCAACATATGAGAAAGGCAAGGGTACTGGAAAAGTAATTCCTGAAGATTTGATAACTGCAGGTGTAAAAGGAAGCATATTAAATCATTCTGAGCACAAACTGAAGTTTGATGAGATAAAACAAACTGTTAAAAGATGTAATGAAATGAATTTTAAATTAGTTATTTGCGCTTCTAATTTAACAGAGGTGAAGAAAATTGCAAAATTAAGGCCATATGCGATTGCCTTTGAAGATCCAAAATTGATTTCCACAGGTAATTCTATAACTGAATATAAATCTGTGGACGTAAAGAAATTTGTCGGTTTATTAGATGGGACAGATATAATTCCTTTATGTGGCGCTGGAATTACTAAAGGAGAAGACGTTGCTGCCGCGCTTGTTTTAGGATGCAGAGGCATACTTGTTTCTAGCGCTGTGGCAAATTCACAAAATCCGGAAGGATTTTTGAAAGAGATTGGTGGTTTGATTTAGATTAAAATTTATGT
>JAGVWR010000043.1 GCA_018304205.1 Candidatus Pacearchaeota archaeon
AGAAAATATATTCGTAATCAAGGTCGGTCTACCGACCAGTTAAAGTTGAGTGACTTTTAGAAGCCCCGCAGCTCTGCTGCGATTGGGAGCTTCACTTCTTTAAAAGTTCGGATTAAGAAATTATTACGAACTTCACTTTCAAAAATTAATTTAAATTTCTCACTTTTACTGCAACCAAGAAGTTTCTTATAATCTCTATTTCTCCCGTCTTTTAATTTTTTAATTTTTATGATCATTTTCCCTCACTTTTTCCAGATTTACTTGTATATTTTTTTCTCACTTTGATCTTTTACACAATTCTCTCATTTTTATTCAAAACCCTATTTTTGTTAACTCTCACTTTTTCGTTTTATAGTAACAAAAGTTCGGTTAACTTCTGTTATTCTTCTTCGTAACCCTCACTTTAGCGTATTTTTGCAGTTTTTCCTTAATTTCCTCTGGTATAAACACTCTTTTTTTCCCGTTTTTCTCTATTATCTCCTCTATTAGCCCCTCGCTTTTCTGTTTTATTGCGTTTATCTGCCCCCTTATGGTAGATTTCTCTTTTCCCAAAAGCATGGCTAAATCCTCATAACTTAGCTTCATTTCGCTGTTAAGTAAAGCAAAAATAACCATTCTCTCATTTCCACTTAAACCCCTAAGAATATCGTAAAAATTAGCTGTTTGGACAGGTGTTTGAACAGCTTCTTGAACAGCTTCAACAGCTGTTTGTTTGCCTAAAACAGGCAATTTCTTAAACACGTGTTTGTTTTTTTCTTCCTCAACAACCAAATCAATACCCTCTCTCAAACTTTCAATCTCGTCTTTAACCGACGACAAATCCTTTTTTAGCTCAGAAACGATATCAAACAGCTGTTTATCTTTAGAATCAAGGTGTTTAAGCCACTTTCCAATGTGATTGATATCCTCTTTCACTACAGAAAATGATTTCTTTGTCTCATTTTCCAACTTATCAACATCCTTTCCAAAAAGCCACCTAAACATAATATTATATTCTAAACTATACTATATAAATCTTTCCTAGTTTATCCTCGAAACACCTGCATCTCTCCAAACACCCTCTCGTCAACAAATAAACCCACCCAAACACCCAAACAAACACCAAATAAATCAGACAAACACCGCAAAATAGATCTTAAACAGCCGTTTGAACACCCCAAACACTCCGGCTAGCCTCGATAAAAAGAAAAGGTATATAAATCTCCATGCCCTAATAAAACCATCAGGGAGGGATAAAAAAGACGTGTTTAAAGTTTGACTTTGTTGCGCGTTTAACTTCCCCCCTTCATCATTTTCTTCATTTCTCTCCAGTTTTCGGCTCCAATTTGGCCTAAAAGTATAAAAATCCACATTTCTTAATAGAATATATCTTTGAAAAAAATGAAGAAAACAATACACAGATTTTTTATCGGTGGGCAAAACTTTAAAAGCGAGTTTAAAAGACAGGCAAGACTCCTGATAATAATTACCCTCGGGTTTACAATAGCATTCACATGGAGGCAAACAATTTTTGACCTCTCTCAAGCTCTCGTAAATATAATAATTCACGTAAAAAGCTCGACATCAGCCTCGATTTTAACATCGGCCTTTATAACATTCATCAGCCTAATTTTGATTTACCTGACTTCACAACTTTTAAAAGAACGACCAGATCATAATTAACATGGCAGAAAGCAACAATTTAACAAAAGAACAGCAGAAAGAAGTAAAAGAAGAAGTGAAAAAGCAAGTAGAACAGCAAGAAATAATAGTAGAAAAACGGCTTCATAGAAAGTTATTTGAAAAAACAGCATATTTTGGTTCTGAATACAAACGTCAAACACTTACAGCGATAACTGCAGCATTTGGTCTAGTAATTGCTCTTTCTTGGCAAGCAGTTATCAGAAAAATAGTTGATAACATACCTAAATCAGGCATCTTACTATATCATCCTTATCTTACAGACGTTTATACAGCAATAATTGTAACCGCGGTTTCAGTTTTTGCCATAATTATATTATCAAAATGGGCCCAATCACCAGATAAAAAATGAAAAGGAATACCGAATCAGCATATTTCTGTCCTAAATGTAAGTCAACAAATGTCCAAAAAGAAATATCTGTAACCCTTGTTATCGGGGCACCGCAAAAATGGATATGTAATAACTGCGGCCACTTCGGTTATCTTTTTCCTCAAGCCACAAAAACCAACAAAAAGAAATCATCTTAGCTAAAACCTTTAACTTTCTCCAATAATCTTCAGCACATCTAAAAGTTCGCGTTAACGCCCATTTCAACCCATATCAAACCCCATAAAAAGCACATCTTTTTTACATTATTTTTACCTCAATTTTCAATCAATTTCCACCCCAAATCCTAAAAACAAGCCACAATAAAATAAGGCGCCGAAGGCGCCGTCCGCGCCGACACAAATATTTAAATAAAGGAATAACTAGAAGTCATAATGAGAAGTAAAGCAGCAGCAGTTTCTTTTACTTTGGCAGTTATTTTGATTTTATCTTTCACACCGATACTTCAACCTTTTCTCTCATTTACAGATTCGTTTTTACCTCAATACTTTTTGTTACCGATTATAAGTCTCATAGGTCTGAGTTTATCAGTTTATGCTTTCATAAAAATTAGAAAAACACCGGAGCTTAAGGGAAGAAATTTGGCTACAATTTCAATTGCTTTGAATGGTCTGTATATACTTTATTTTATCATTCTACTCCTCTTTTTCCCATTTGGTTAATTAGTTCGCTTAACACCACAAAATAACCCATTCTAAAACGGCGTTTAATAACACTTATGAGCCGTTTTCAGAGACCTAAATGATTAATGCGAACTCTTTTCGGCTTCAATAGGCATTGCAAGAAATTTTTCTAAATTTGATGGAGATAAACTCTCTGGTTTCCTGGGATCAAATTCAACTCCCAGTGAATCATAAACCAAACCCCATTCTTGAGCAGTTGTTGTTCCATTCCTATTAAAATCCGCCCTTGCTCCTACTTGAGAATATAATCTATTTATTTGGTATACTGATAATAATTTATTTATTTTACTAAATTCGTATATACTGATGTTAAGTCCAACAAGAAGCGCCGCACTTCCAACGATGGCCAAACCCCCATCTAAATAATTTTTGTGCATTTTAAATCTATTCTTTGAAACTATTTAATCTTTTATGTCCTAAAAAACACTATTTTTCTTCATGCTGAAAGTTTCTGCTTTCTCCAATAAGATTTAGCAAGATAGAAAAATATATAAAGTAAGGAGTTTCTTACTCACTATGGTTCAAATAGATGTTTCAAAAATAAGTTCAAAGGGGCAAGTAGTTATACCTGCAAGACTTAGAGGAAGGTACAAAGAAGGAGAAAATATAATCTTTATAGACGACGGTAAAAATCTTATTTTAAAAAAAGAAACCGAAATAGACAAGAGTTTAAGAGAAGATATTGAATTTGCAAAAAGAACAGAGCAAGGATGGAAAGACATCGAAGAGGGAAGATCTACTAATGTGGAATTTGAAGAGTTTATTAAAGAAATAAAAAAATGGTAACTGTAGACTATTCAGATTCATTTAAAAGAGAGGTCGCCAAGAAAAAAGATGCATCTGTTAGAGAAAGAATCGAAAAATTATTAAGAAAAATTAAAGATGACCCCGAAGTCGGAAAACCCATGAAATATGATCGAAAAGGTACCAGAGAAGTTTATTCAGGTTCCTTTAGACTGTCTTATCTCTACGATAAGAATAAAGATTTAATCTATTTTGTTGCTTTTTATCACAAAGACGAACAATAAACAAGTTAAAAATTTTTATTTAAATTAGGCAAGTTTGATCTTTAATTTTTCGGTCTGCTTTCTCTAAGAAGATTTAGCGAAGGGCAAGAGTTCGTTTAAACTAGGAAGATTTAAAAATACAAACAATTCATTATTTATATGAGTAGAGAAGATATTGGCTCCTTTGATTAAAATGCAAAAAAAGCCAACAACTATAATATTTTAAGGAAGGTAGAAGACGTAAAGGTAGGAGACGTCTATCTTGCTATAAGTCCTTACAAAATTATTCCAACAATAGTTACTGAAGTAAAAAGCGCCTCATTTGTTTATACATCAGACACGGTGGGCGGAAACAAGCTACAAGCAGAAATACCCCCTGTTGTTTTATTCAGAAAAACCTCGCAAGGTTTGGAAGTTCACATGGGAGAAGAATTTGTTCGCCTTCTTGAACAGCAACAAGGACAACCAGTAGTTACCAGAGATGCACCTCCACAAGATTTTAATTCGGGAAGACCATACGCTTAAATTTTAGACAAAATTATCTTTCCATCTTTAACTTCAACTTCAAGTTCATCCCCAGCCTTTAATTTCGCTTGTTTCAAAACAACTTCCGGAATATTAACTTTAAATTTATAATAATTTGTTCCTTTGTAAGATCTAGATTTCTCTTGTAATATTTTCATGTTTATTCTAGGAGAAAAGAGTATTTAAGTTTTTAGAGACCGAAACATTTATATACTTTAGAGACCTAAATTAATAATGAAAGGAAGTTGTATCCATTGTAAAAAAGAAAAAGATATCGCTGAAAGTGGAAAATCAGAAGGATTTTGCCATGTTTGTTATAAAAAGATACTTTGGAAACCAAAGTTGTTAAAATGTAGGCGGTGCAACAGAGAGTTACCGATGCATGCTAAAGGTTTGTGCGCAGGTTGTTATAATTCTGTTTTTCACATCGAACAAGTTAATCGACAGAATGTAAGAAAACTTCACAATTTAGATATGAGTACATACGGAGAAATAACCAAGTCTTGTATTATATGTGGATTTGATAAGATAGTAGACCTTCATCATATAGTAGACCTTCATCATATAGACAGAGATCATAAAAACACATCCAGGGATAATCTTGTAGGATTATGTCCAAATCATCATAAAATGGTCCACAATCGCAAGTATAGGTTAGAAGTTTATAATCAGTTAAAAGAAAAAGGTTTCAAAGTACCCGAAACTTATGAGTCTGATGAAGTGTTTAAGATTGTACTACCAAAAATTCTAAAACTAAAAAAAGAAAAACTTTCTAATGAAACTAAAAAAGAAAAGATTGAAGAGGATTTACAGGAGAAAACTCTCACTGAATCTAAAAAGAGAGCTCCAAAGATAGATTTACAAAAAGAGTTGGAAAAAGTGTATGAATATATCAAATCGGGTAAGTTTGATCTTTAATTTTTCGGTCTGCTTTCTCCAAGAAGATTTAGCGAAGAACAAGAGTTCTTTTAAGCTAGAGCGTTGTTCGAAAAGAACAAAATTTAATTGTATATAATTTTATAAGAAAGATTATTAAACATTCTAATAATTGAATTTTCATGGAATCAGATTACGAAGCCCAATTAAGAAGAAAAATAATGAACGAATTGAGAATTTACACAGACCTCATCGATATTGGTCTTTCTCTCGGTAGAAAAAGAGATCTAATAGAAAATCCAACAAGGACAGATTTTGAATACTCTTTGAGCATGATAAGACAAGCCACAAAAATTAAAGTTCTTTATGACCACCACTCAGAGAGTTTCCCAGACAGCAGAATAGCTTTAGATGAAGGACTAGTTAGAGATATTGAGAAAAACGCAGACGCGGAGTCAGTGGGATTAGTTGAAATATTATTTTTACATACAGATCTAACAAAAAAGTTGGAAGACTTAAGAAAAAGATTGAAAAATCTTGATTTAGGAAAATAAAAGAAAAAGTAATAAGACAGAAAAGTGGAAGATAGAATCTAGTCTTACTAAATGAATTTACAAAAAAGAAAACATAAAAGAAGGAACCCAGCTAACTATATTAAGTTTTAAGAGGACGGAAAAAGACGTCTGAAGAACATTGCGATTATGAAATCAAATGCAAAACTATTTAGATTAAAGAAAATCCAAACTTTTAAATATTCGAGTGGCTTTAATAAATAATGGCAGTCATAACATTAACCCTCTCAGCAATTCTCGCAATCATCTTTGGGATTGTAATATTAATTTGGCCAAGAGCACTTAATATGGCCGTGGCATTGTATTTGATTCTGTTTGGAGTACTACAATTCTTTGATATTGGTTTTGATATATAACAAATCTAATCAAAAACCCTTTGAAATTCTTACACTTTGTAAAAATCTTCAAAAATCCAAAACCGAAATTCTTAAAAACGCTGCTTTTTTAGAATTATCATGAATAAAAAGGAGGTATTTAGGAAAATGACTGAAGAAAAGCCTCAGCAACCGGAACCACAAAATCCGGAACCTGAGAATCCAAACCCTTCAGGTTAGTTCCTAGATAGGCCTTAATAGGTCATAAAAAATTGTTTATTTTTAGGGCGGCAGGGGGGGTTTTTGTTTAACAAAAACAGAAAATAAGTAATTTAAAACATTCATCAAAACGTTTAAATATAAATTTGCCTTGATTCAATTATTAAAAGGAGAATAAAACCAGGGAAAGTATTTAGTATGCCGGGTTAGTTAAAATTTTAGGAGTACTTCTAATTTTGCCTAAAATAGGTGTAACTCAATTAGGAGACTTATCTGCAGGTATTATTTCTTGGCTAAGCCCAGTCATTGTTCTAATTATAAACATAGTTGGTCTTGTAAAAGTATACTCAAAATAATGAAGATTTTTTAGGTCAGTTTTCTTGAGAGAAATCCATAAAAGATTTTTCTAGCATTCAAAACACAAGTATCACATTATACTTTTGATTTTGAAAAGAATTTAAATAAGCAAGGTCAGTAGTTTAATTATGAAGTATGATGTGGATTATGAGCATGAACTAAAAGATTCTGCGTTTTTGAATGTATTAAAAGTCGGAGTTTATCTGGCGATGGAAGTTTTTTACTCCGGGAAAGAAGCTATTAAGAAATATAATTCAAGAATAGAAGACTATTTAACTGAGAAACATAAAGAAAAATTAATTAAAAAGAGGCAAAGAGAATATTTACTTGAAAGGCTTAGTTGACTAAACCCTGTAGAAGCAAGGGACATATGTCCTAGGCAAAACCGAAAAATAGTTTGCTGATGATTTCCTGCAAACTATATGAAAAAAGAAGAGGTTAGAAAAGAATA
>JAGVWR010000020.1 GCA_018304205.1 Candidatus Pacearchaeota archaeon
TCAATGCACAAAAGAATGAATTATTATTCAGATTTTTAGCTTATAATGCAGAGAAACTAGTAAACCTCTCCGCTATTGAGGTTTACTTTCTACAGAGCTCTGTCCATATTAAAGGCTTCGCAAGAAATCCTATTGCTTTAGCTGTAGGATAAATTGTGGCGTAATCTATTTATGTCAAGAAACTTGACAGAAAACCACACCATTCATGATGTGGTCGTTTCTTGAGCATAAGAGAATTGATGAATTTTTCAATTCTCTGTGCAGAGAAATCCTTAAAAGATTTCTCATGCATCCAAAGCATGAGTGCCTTTTCAAACTCCACCTTTAAAGGTGGAGTGGCACATCATGCTTTTGATATTAAATTTATCTTTTTTTACGACTAAAAAGTAACTAAATTTAGCCAGAAAAATAAATCAGAAAGAGTTAAAAAGAATTCAAATGAATAATTTAAATGAATAGTGTTGACGGTCTAGATCCTGAACTAGCAGAAAAACAAGCCTTTGATATTGTAACAGAATTCATGGAATCAATAGATAATGGGAATACCTCATTTGATAAGATTGATGAGTTAATGCCTTTAGCCTTTAATGAAAATGAGGAAATTTCCAGAAGAATGATTGAACCAGTATTTGGAGTTCTCATAAATAATCTTAAAAAATCTTTTAAGAAAAGCGATGGAGATCTATTTCTTAAGATATTCCCTAAATTTATACTAGAAGCGAAGAAAAGTTCAGAAATAGTCGAGAAGTGGTTTGAGAGAATGAATATTTCAAAGATAAATTCTCAGGAAGATCTATATAAAAGAAGCATAAAATTAAGAAATCAACAAAAATCAATATCTCCTCAAGAAAGAGACAATATAAAGAAAGTAATAGTCTTATCAAGGAATACGATAGGGGCGGAGGCATATATTAATGGAATAATAATCTCTCGTCTTTTAGAAAATTTAAAGAACGCTCAGATAATTTTTTTAGATACTGCAAACGTAGGTAAACATATATTTAATCATCCAAGAATAAACTCTATCACTAGTTTTATCAATTCTGATGGGAAAGAAGTCAGTTTAGTATGGGACAGGCATAATATTAAAGTTTTAGAAAGATTCGAATATACTGCAAATTTGTCAGAATTCATAGATTTAGAAACGCGAAAATTAAAGAAGGAAGAGTTCATGGTTTTCGATGCAGACACAAGATTATCCCAAACAGGAGCTATGCCTATATGTGATGAAGCAAACCATTATTTTATAGATTCTGCAACAGAAGGCAGTAAGTTTGGAAATGTGGAAAATTTCGGATCACTTTGTAACAATTATTTAAATAAAATCTTTCAGGAAAAAAAATTGAATCATCCCAAGATATACTTGCCAGAGAATGAAAAGAATATTGCGAAAGATTTTAGGAATAATTTACCAAGAGATAAGAAGATAATCATGATTCATCTTGGATCAGGTCTAAAAAATAAGACACTTTCAGCAGAATTTGAGCAACATCTTGTCCTAAACTCCTTTAAATTTGGGGTTCCATTAATTATAAAATCTCCAGTTGAATGGGAAATTGAGAAGATACAAAATCTGATAGGCTTTTTGGAGAGAAATGGAAAAAAAGAAGGAAAAGATTTTTTCACATTTAAAGGACCTTTATCAACATTTGTTGCGCTAATAAGTGAAATGGACTTGTGCATTGGTTATGATTCTCAAAGCCAACACATGGCCGCATCATTAGGAATTCCATTTATAACTTTATTTACAGGACACATAAATAGAGCCTTCTTGAAAAGATGGACTCCCATATCAAAGAATTTTTCAAGAATTATTGAGGTTGATAAGGAATTAGTAAATCACGAAGAGGACGCATTAAGAAAAACAATTCATCATATGGAAGAATTCTTTCAAAAAGCGTAAAACAATAATTTTTAAAACGGCTTAATTCATCAATAATTATGCTAAAATATAATAAAAAGAATATAAAGAAGATTCTGATTTTAAAGAACGATAAGATTGGTGATATGATAGTTTCATCCGGATTTATTAGGGAAATTAGAAAGGCATATCCTCAAGCAAAGATCACTCTTATCGCATCAGAGGCAAATAGAAATCTAATTGAGAAAAGCAATTATTACGATAAGATGTTGACCCTAAACTATACGTTGACAAATTATAAAGAATTTAAGGATTTTCTTAAGATGGCTCTTAAACTAAGAAGAGATCATTTTGATCTGGGAATAGATTTACGAGGAAGTATATACAACATTTTTTTCCTATTATTCCTAGCTGGAGTGAAAATAAGAGCCGGGATGTATAATAGAGATTTATCAAGAATCTTTCTGAATGGAGGAATAAAAAAGGATAGATCCCCGGGAAATCATTGTATATTCTTGCGCCTTAGATTGATGAACGAAGTTTTAGGGATTAAGACAAAGAATTATTGGCCATCTATTATAACAACAAAAGAAGATAAAAAGACCTTAGATGAGGTTTTAAGTAAAAATGATTTGCAAAAAAAGAGATATATATGCATAATTCCAGATGCGAGTTATCCAGAAAAACAATGGCCATTTGAGCAATGGGATTCACTAATAAAATATATACAATCAACATATCCTAAATATAAAATTGTAGTAACTGGAGGAGATATGGAAAAACTAAGTTGGTTTAAGAAAAGAAATCCTACAATTAAACTATTAAAAACTCACTTGAGAGCAGCCTCTCTTTTATTTAAAAACAGTAACTTAGTGATTGCTCAAGATGGTGGGCCAATGCATATGGCTTGGGCATCAAAAACAAAAGTAATTGCAATAATTGCAGCAGGAAGAATACCCGTGCATTATTTTAAACCATTAGGAAAAAATGCAGACACTGTGGCTGCATATGTAAAGAAATTAAAGTTTGAAGAAGTTATTCCTCACGTAAATAAAGCCTTAAAGAAAAATTAAGCTAATGGATTAATCCTATTCTTCGCGTTTGGATACTCAGTTCTTAATCTTTTGTAGAATTCTGGTAAGCCTTCTTCAATTTCAACATTTTCCCATATCACTGGTTCCATTGGTCCAACATTCTTAGCCCACATTGCCATTCTCTTTATACCTTCTTCTAGTGGAGTTATATCTTCAAAATCTAAAATTCTTTTCGCTTTATCTGTTTTAGAATACGCATGCTGCACTTCTTTTCTTGGAGGCAAGTATTCTATTTCTGAATCTGATTCCATAGCTTCCTTTGTAATTCTTGCAAGTTGATTAACACTATAAAATTTACTTGCACCAATATTTATTATTTGATTATTTGCTTTTTCTATGAATGCAGATCTTGCAATGCATGGAGCAACATCTCCTATGTAAGAAAATGCTCTAGTCTGTTCTCCATCACCATATATTGGAATTGTTTTTCCCTGCATTATTCTATTCATGAAAATTCCTAATACATTTCTGTAGGGGTCACCCATAAATTGTCTTTCACCATAAACGTTAAATGGTCTTAAAATAACGTGCTCTAGTCCAAATCTTTTGTAGGCATCTTCCAAATCAAGTTCGACTGTTCTCTTTGCAATTCCATAAGGGTCGTCAGGTCTTGGAGTATCTTCCTCGCTAAATGGCGGATTACCTTGCCCATACACAGCAATAGAAGATGTAAAAACAAACTTCTTTACTTTGTTTTTTATTGCAGCATTAATTAAATTAATGGATCCTATTACATTATTAGTATAATTAAATCTTCTAACAAAAGGAGATAAACCTTCAGCGGCATAGGCTGCAAGATGATAAACTATATCCTTATCTTTAATTAAAGAGTCCATTAATTTATGGTCAGTTATGGAGGCCTTCACAAATGTTATATTTCTATTCAAATTTCTTTCAAGTCCTCCAGATAAATCATCAACAACGCTTACTTCATGCCCCTCATTAACAAGGTAATCAACAACATGGCTACCAATAAATCCTGCACCGCCCAACACAAGAATCCTTTTTTCCATTTATTTTTACAAATACGTCGGTTTATAATGATTTCTGTGAGAGAGTATAACTGAATAATAAACTATTTATAAGCGAAAAAACCCTAGTTTTCATGTGGAAAAGAAAGAAAGTTTCAGTAGTCTTCCCTTGTTATAATGAAGAGAAGAATATAAAGAAAGCCATAGAAGAGTTCTTTTCCAGTGGTTTTGTGGATGAAATTATAGCAGTAGATAATAATTCTAAAGATAACTCTGCAAAAGAAATTAAAAAAACAAAAGCAAAATATGTTAACGAAAGAAGGCAAGGGTACGGAAATGCACTCATAAGGGGCTTGGCAGAAGCAACAGGAGATTTTATCATTATGGCCGAGCCAGACAACAGCTTTCTTGGAAAGGATGTACAGAAATTATTAGTTTACGCAGACGATTTTGAGGTTGTTTTTGGAACAAGAACTTCAAAATCATTAATTTGGAGTAGAGCAAAAATGGAGGGATTTTTACGTTATGGTAATACTGCTGTTGCAAAACTTCTAGAGTACCTTCATAACGGTCCATGTCTGACAGATGTAGGTTGTACAATGAAACTAATTAAAAGAGAATCTTATGAAAAAATTGCTCATAAATTAAACATAGGAGATTCAAGATTCTCTCCTCATTTCATGATAGTTTGTATTCGTTCAAGATTAAAATGTGTAGAAATACCAGTAAACTACAGAGAAAGAATTGGAGAGTCAAAGATAACTTCAAATTTCTGGAAATCTTTCAAATTGGGCATGAGAATGATATTAATGATAATAAAATCCAGGTTAGAAAGAGTTTAAGATGGATTATCAGAATTATTCAAAAGTTAGATTTAAGTTCAGAAGAGATAGAAATATAGTTTGGCAAGAAATTGTTTTATATCTAAGCAGATTTATAAAAAGAGATTCAACAATTTTAGATCTTGGTTCAGGATACTGTGATTTTATAAATTTAGTAAATGCCAAAAAGAAATTCGCCCTAGATAAGTATATTGATCCAAATAAATTTGCCTCAAATGAAGTGATTAAAATAAAAGGGGATTATAAAAATATGAGTAAAAAAATTGAAAATAATAGTCTAGATGTAATTTTTGCAAGCAATTTCTTCGAGCATCTTAGCGACTTTGATCTTGAAAATTATGTAAAAATAATCAAGACAAAGCTTAAGCCTCTTGGATTATTAATTCTCCTTCAACCAAATTTTAAATATGCCTATAAAGAGTATTTTGATGATTATACACATGTTAAAGCTTGGAGTGATGTGAGCCTTCCAGACTTTATCAAAACAAAAGGTTTTGGTATTCTAAAAGTCTCTCCAAAATTTATCCCATTTAGCCTAAAATCAAGACTTCCAAAGAATAGATTTTTAATAAGAATGTATTTAAGAAGTCCAATTAAACCGTTTGGAAAGCAAATGCTTGTGATCGCAAGAAAAAATGAGAAATAGAGACGTCTATATTATACTAGTAGCAATATTAACAATAAATGCAGTATTTTTTATTTTATCAGCAAATCAACCATTTCAAGGTGATGAAGTTGTTTTCCCAGAATGTGCAAAACAGGTAATTGAAACAGGAAAACCAATAATAAATCATAGTATTTATAGACCAAATTTTGAATGTCTTTGGCATCCTCCACTTTATATTTATCTTTTATCAGCCAATATTTCAATTTTTGGGGATAATAATTACTCAATAAGAGCAGTCCAGGGTTTTTTCAGTCTTCTTTCAATAATTCTTGTTTTTTTCATAACTAAGAATATCTTCAAAGAAAAAGATTTCAAAGATGAAGCAAGTTTACTTGCAGCATTTCTTTATGCTCTAAGTCCTCTCTTAATTCAGGGTTCAATAGTAACCGATATTGACGGAGGATTGCTTAACTTTGTCACTTTATTATTTTTGTTCTTTTTTGTCAGAAATTCAAGTTTTTATGTTTTAGTTCCTTCTTTATTGCTAGTCTTCTGGAGTAAGTTTTCTAGTCCAGTAATATTGTTTGTGGGGATTATGGCCTATTATATTGTAAATAAAGAGTGGAAAAAGTCAGCAAAAATAATCTCTCTTTTTGTTATAACCGCAATACTATTCATGATTACTTTTTGGATCTATTCTTCCTCATTCGATTTAGATTTCTTCGGTCCGACAGGAAATGTATTTAGCAAGGAAAGAGTTTCATCAAATAGATTTACTTACCTTGGTTTTGTAAAATCTGCCTGGGCATTAAAATCATTTTCATATTTTGTCATTCCATTCTTTGTTTTGCTTTTCTTGCTTCTATCATTCTACTTCTATAAAGATCTGATAAGTAAGAAAGATTGGGATAAAACAGAAAGAAAATTGTTAATTTTCAATTTAATTTCTCTCTCAGGGATTGCAATGTTCACTTATTTAGGTGCAAGTGCATGGGGTTTCCCAAAACACTTCCATGCAGCACTAGCTCCAATGTTTATCTTTACTGTTGGAGCTTTATTCCTAAAGAAAAAAGAAATTTTGACATTTTTCGAGAATAAAAGAAATATTATCTTAATAGCTATTTTATTCGTAATATTAGCTTTTTATGTTTTGATATTTATTACAGATCCGCTTATGCCAGAATTTGATGCTACAGCAAAAGCTGCAGATTTAGGATATGCCATAGTATCAATCTTGAAGACTTTTACACTTTATGTTTTAATTCCATTAATAATTGCATCAATTGTATTCTATTTTGTTAAAGGTTATTCAAAGACAGATAAAATATTAATCTTGTTGTTGCTTCTTGTTATTTTCTTTTCTATTTATATTAATATTTTACATGCTTCAACATCACACTCTTCTTATTATCGTTATGGAGATACTGGTGTTTTAGAAACTGTAAATTATATAAAACAAAATAATATAGATTCAAGACAAGTTGCAACTTACGGAAATATAGGATATTACTTCGGGATGTCTAATTATTATGACATTATATTTGTTTATTTAGATGAGAATACTTTTAAAGAAAAAGTAATAGAAAATAACGATATAAGATATATAATTATATTTCAGAGAGATATAGATAGAATAGGTGAAGATAACATGGCAAAATTTAAATTCACCAAGCAAATAGGAAGTTATCTGATTTATGAAAAAGTGTAGACAAAATGATAAGAAAAATAAAGACTCTATTTAAAGCAATTTTTTTGATAAAAAACTTTAATGCTTATTTAACAGATTATCTTAAACTAACAAATAAAGATAGATTGCTTTACAGGCTAAGAAATGGCGTAAAGTATGTAACAAGGCCAAAAACAACTGATAGATTTATAATTAATGAGATTTGGATACATAAATCATATACACCTAATGGATTTAATATAAAAGATAAAGATATAGTAATTGATATCGGTGCCCATATAGGAGTTTTCTCAGTATTTGCAGCCCATTATGCAAAAAATGGAAAAGTTTATTCTTTTGAGCCATCGAATGAAAATTTTTCTTTGTTAAAGAAGAATTTAGAAATAAATAAATTAAACAATTTAGAGATTTTTAATAAAGCAGTTTCTAATAAATCAGGAAATAAGATTTTTTACATTTCAGAGTCAAAAAATAAGGGAAGTAATTCTCTCTACCCAATAAAAAATTCGAATAAAATTAGTGTGCCTGCAGTTTCATTTGCAAATTTTATTAAATCCAAAAAATTAAAGAAAATTAATTTCCTAAAGATGGATTGTGAAGGAGGAGAATATAAGATTTTATTTAATTGTCCAAAAAATGTTCTCCGAAGTATAGAAAAAATAAGCATGGAATATCACAATTTAAATGAAAAATTCAATGGAAAAACAATGAAATCCTTCCTTGAATCAAATGGTTTTTTAATTAAGATTATTCCAGATCCAAATAAAGGAATAATTTATGCAAAAAGGGCAAATAAGATTATCTAAGTAGTTTTATAACATCCTTAATTAGATAAAGATCTTCTTTTCTTAATGCTTTAAGAATAAATAAAGATGCAAAATAAATAACTGCTCCAACCAATATTAAGATTATTCCATTTATTATTCCAACATTGACATTACTTTTAATATAAAGTATGGCTAGAGACATAACTATTGCTGCAATTAATGGTTTAATTATAACATACCCATTAACTTTTATGTTAAGTCTTGTTCTAGACATAATTCCTATTCCAATACTATATACCAACCAGCTAATAAGGCTTGCAAGAGCAACACCAGTTATAACTAAATTAGTTGAATAATTTAAGAATATTTTAATGAATATAAAGTTAAGAATTATATCTAAAATTATAACTCCTATCAAAAGAGAAAGATAATCTTTAGGTCTTTCTTTTGTTAAGAATAAATATACAAAAAGACTTACTTGAACTCCTAGAATTATCAGGAAAGCGAGAACATAAAGAGGCCATTTAGCATCAATATATTCTACTCCAAATATAAATGTCAAGAAATAATTTCCTAGTATTGCTAATCCAAATGAGATAGGTACAGCAACAATCATAGTATATCTAAATACCCTGTTAAACGCTCTCTGAAGCTGTTTATCCTTCATTTTTATGAACAAAGGCAATAATACCGTTCCAAACCCAAGTAAACCAGCAATACTTGAAGATAATGTAAAGGCCGCCCTATAAAGTCCTATTGACTCAGCGCTATCTATGAAATAACCAAGCATTATTGTATCAATATTCCCTAAAATAACAAAAGATATAGAAGTTATGGTAAAGTAACTTATGAAATTGTTAATTCTTTTCTTATCAAATTCTTTTATTTTATCAGATTTTTCAAATAAATAAGGAGAATATTTGTATACGTTTGCTATAACAAATATCAAAGTAATAAGTGATGCAAATGTAAGCGCAACAAATATATGAGATAAAGGGCTTGTAGGTCTTATAACATAAAAGACTCCCAATATTAAAACAATTCTTAATATTTGATATAATGTTTCCTTTTGAGCGACATATTTAACTTTCTTTGCAGCAAAAAAGTATGAACTAAAGAAACTATCTAAAGAAAATACAAACACATATAATATTGCAAATAAAAGAGGAATAAATATCACTGGTTTCTTAAAGAAATATACAGAAAGAGGATATGCCGCTATTCCAAGTATAACTAAGAAACTAATTAATATGACAAGTTTTAATTTAAGAATATACTTAAAGAAATTTCTCGCCTTTGCTTTTTTCTCTAATGTTTCTGATAAATATCTTATGAGAGACTCATTTATTCCCCTTTCAGAAAGTACTGTAAATGTAAGGGCAATAGACAAGATCAGATTGTAAAGTCCAAACCCTTCAGGAAGAAGAAATCTAGCTATTATAATAGTAAAAATTAACGCCCCAGCTCTTTGAAAAATCAAAGCAAAAAAATTCCATATAGAACCGCTTAGCGCCTGAATAGTGAAGCTTTCCCTCTTTTCTTTCATATTTATTCTAGTTTTCATGCATTTTTATGCCTTTTCAAACACCCTTAACTTATCATATTCCTTAACAAGTTCAAATCCTTCCAAATCAATATCCTCTTCAAGACTTATAGCATACTTTATAGCTTCGTAATCAGTTTTATCATTAGAATTCTTCCCTATGCCTATTTCAATCCACACCTCTCTTCTTTCCTCTATTTTAGCTCTAGAACTTATTCTTTTCTTTATTATTTCGCTATTATTTTCAAGATAAAGATTATAATCTTCTATACTTACAAATTCCTTAAGTTGGTCTCCCCAGTATAAGTGAGCTAAATACCTATAATCATCATTATTATTTCCAACTACAAATATCTCATTTGCATAATCTTTCTCTATTTTTTCTAGGTCTTTAACAATAATCTTTTCTGTTGGAGGATAGTTTAGATTTAAACTATTAAATTCCGTTATAGCTGTCTGAAGATATTTACCATTTTCTATTTCATATATACCTTGAATAACGTAAGGAGTAATTACAAGTAAACTAAGTATTATAAATATAATAATCTGAATCTTAAATTGTTTATCGCTTAATTTATTCCCAATAAGAATTAATATTATCGGTGCAATTACAAGCAATAATCTTATTTGAGGGTTAGTTAGTATGAATAGCAAAGTGAGAACAAGAAAAACAACAATTGCCTTATTTTTCACAAAATTTTCTTTCTTTAATAATAAATAAGAATAAAATGGAACAAATATTAGAACTATTATCCTATCTAAAATAGTGGAAGAAAATCCCTGATTATAAGTCCCATTATACAAAAAGAATATTGCTGCACTCGATATATGCTTTATCAAACTATAAAATGCAAATCCATAAACCATCTGATCAACTATCAAAGCTGGTAAAAATCCCACGAATAATGATAACAGGAATATCCAGGTACTATAAAACTTCTTATTATAAAAGAAAGTTATTAAGAAAAAGAAAGAAAGATATAGTACAGTTGTCCAAAATGCAGAAGCTAATCCAACCAAGAGTCCGGAGTAAATCAAATACCTTATTTTACCTTTATCAGTTTCTTTGCTATCCTTATTATATTTATCAATAAAATAATAAGCCCAAAGGAAAAGAAGAGCGGATAAAGGTACCGGACTTATCCAAGGAGTCACGTACCATATTAGAGGCAAAAATAGAGCAAGAATTAAAGTTCTTTTATCTTTTCCAGATATATAATATATGGATAGAATTAAGAGAATAAGGAAAAATACAGAAGAGAATTTTATAAGAAAGAAACTATCAGTTAAAGCAACGTACGGGCTAAGCATTAATCCATAAAGAATTGAATGCGAAGCTCTTTGTTTTGCGGCATAATCTCCTGCAAAAAACTTAGCAGTATCGGTATAATCTTTTATATCTGTAGCATCAAGAACATCATGTGGAACTGTAATAAATGCAAGAATTATCATTAATAAAATAAATACTCCAATGAGAATTTTTGGATGTTTTAGTTTGTTTTCTTCTTTCTTTTTCATATATAAAAAAATTATGAGTTTTATTTAAATATTAGCTAATTACACTTTTTCGCAGACAACTAAATTTGTCATAGGAAAATAGAAAGGAAATCTATGATATTTGTTTATTCTAAAGTTTTTTCTTAATAATCCTAAAATATACTTAGGATCATAATCAAATAAGGTTACCTCTTTTTCAATGTCGGTATTAACTCCAAGAATTTTTACTAGAGGATAAACCTTTTTTCTTAGTTTTTCATTAGGAAATGTCAAAAATAATTTTCCTCCTTTCTTTAAAACTCTTGACATTTCTTTAAAACCTTTATCAATATTCGGAGCGTGCTCAATTACTTCAGTACAAACAATAATCTCAAAAAAATCTTCTTTAAACGGCATCTTTTGAAGAAATGCCTTCTTAAGAACAATTTTAGTATCTATTTTTCTCTTTTCTTTTACCTTTTCTATTTTTCTCTTAAATTCTTTTAGTGCCTCATCAACAATATCTATCCCATAAAATTCTTTTGGATGTTTAGCCAATAGTTTGAAAGCGACATAACCTGCCTCGCAGCCTATATCAAGTACTCTTTTACCCCTAATATCCCCAATTTCCATTAAAAGCTTCTTTACTCTTAGCCTGGAAGGATACCCTGCAATTTTATTTTTGTAGAAATCTTTCATAGGTTCTTTTTCGTACTCTAATTTTGCAGCCTTAACAGAATTTTCTATCTCGCTGTCGAGCGTATTTTCCATGTCTCGCCCGAATAGAATAAAGTATTTAAAGATAACTTTAATCTGCCATTCATGGTCAGGTATGTATGTGTTGGTTATGGTAGAAAAAAGACATTAAGCTCTGCAACTCCCCCATTTGGTGTAAAAAGAGACGTTTCTATAATTCTCCCAACATATAACGAGGAAGATAATATAGAAAAACTAGTAGAAGGTTTAAGAAAAGAATTTAGAGACTTAAATTACGAGATAGTTATTTTGGACGATAATTCTAAAGATAAAACTCCAGAGATTATAGACAAACTAGCAAAGAAAGGAGATGTTTTAGCAATTCATAGATTTGATAAAAAAGGTTATTTTGAGGCATATATCGATGCAATAGATATTGCTCATGGAACTTACGTTATAACAATGGATTCTGATTTCTCTCATCCTCCAGAAATTGCAAGATCTTTTTGGAATTATAAAGATAAAGCAGATATAATTTCTGGTTCTAGATACATGAAAGAGGGAGGCATGAAAGCTCCTTTCCTAAGAAAATTTGGTTCAGAGGGTCTTAACTATGTCTGCGCAAAAATAATAGGCCTAAAAGAAACAGACATAGCCGGAGAGTTCCATCTAATGAAAAAAAGTAAATTTAAAAAAATAAAATTCAAATATCAGCCAGTATTCGGAGAATTTGACTTTGAATGGCTTTATAGAGCAAAAAAGAAAGGTTTTACAGTTAAAGAAATTCCATTCACATATAAATTCAGAGATAAAGGTGAATCAGCAATGGGTTCTGGAGCAGCAGACGCAAAGAAACTTGCTAAATTCGCTTTCGCATATCTGAAAATGGCTTTCAGACTAAGGTTTAAAGGATAATCAATTAAATTTGCTTTTGTACCAATCAAAAGTTTTTCTTAATCCCTCTTCCAAACTTACCTCTGGAACAAAACCAAGCTGTTGAAGTTTTGTCGTATCTGGACATCTTCTCATAACGCTCCCCTTAGGAGATTCATGTATTTTTATTTCTGGATTTACGTTAACTATCTCAAATAATTTTTTAGATAAATCTAGTATTTTTATTTCGTTATCGCTTCTTCCAATATGAATTGTCTTTCCATTTGTTTCGCTGGATTCCATTACCATTCTTGTAGCTTTAACTCCATCATCGATATAACAGAAAGTTCTCGTTTCTTGCCCACCGTATATTTTGAATGGATTTTCATTTTTTACTATTCTTTCAATAAATTGAGGAATTACATGTTCATTTCCCATTCTAGGACCATAGATGTTATGATATCTTATTATAACAAAATTTTTCATACTGTACGCCTTAGCCCAGGAATATATCGCGACTTCACTTAACATTTTACTTGCTCCATAACTCCATCTCACATTGCTTGGATCTTCGACTACTAAAGGTACATTTTCATGTGTTGGAATAGGAAACTTATCTCCTAGCAAATTTAGTGTGCCAGAATAAGCTTCCGAGCTTGAAGAGAATAATATCTTGCCTTTCTTTTGCTTCACAAACCAGTCTAAAACATTTATTGTCCCAATAATTCCAACCTTTAGTACTTTATCAGGAATATTATAGAAATTTTCAGTCCCATTTATTGCAGCTAAATGATAAACATAATCATAATCTAAATCAAGCTTGTCAAATGTTTCTGTCTTTATAATATCTCCCTGAATGAATTTTACGTTTGGTTTCTCCACTAATTTTTTAAATTCTTCATCAAAAGAACCTCTTGCAAAGTTATCAAGGATAGTTACTTCATAATTATCATTAGCCAAATTATTTGCTAAGTGTAGTCCGATAAATCCAGCCCCCCCAGTTATTAATACTTTTTTCACTATAATGGCCAGATATAAATGTTTATAAGTATTTCTAACGCTAGATTTTAATGATTAATGACGATATAAAGGGGAATTGTCATTCATAAAAGTAGTAAAATGGAAATAAAAGAAAAAATACCTGTTGCAAATACTTTCATAGGGGAAGAAGAAGCTAAAGCTGCTTATGATGTAATAAAGTCTGGTTGGCTTAGTTCTGGTCCTAAAGTAAAGGAATTTGAAGTAGAATTCGCGAAAGAAGTTGGGGCAAAACATGCAATAGCAGTAAATAACGGGACTTCTGCATTACATGTATCTCTTGCAGCATTAGGAATAAAAGAAGGAGACGAAGTAATAATACCAACTTTGACTTTTATTTCAACAGCTAATTCTGTTCTTTATCAAAATGCCACTCCAGTATTAGCAGAATGTGATCCTAAAACTTATAACATTACTCCAGAAGAAATAGAAAGAAGAATAACGAAAAAAACCAAAGCAATAATTCCAGTAGATATGAATGGCATGCCAATTGATTACGATTCAATTTTAGAAGTTGCAAAAAAACATAATCTGAGAGTAATAGCAGATAGTGCAGAAAGTTTGGGATCAACATACAAGGGAAGAAAAGTAGGTTCAATAGCACCCATCCACATTTTTAGTTTTTTCCCAAATAAAAACATTACAACAGGAGAAGGTGGAATGATAACTACAAATGATGATGAATTAGCTAAGAAGATGAGGGTAATTATGAATCAAGGGCAGGATTATAGATATCACCATGTAGAGTTAGGATATAATTATAGAATGACCAATTTTCAAGCAGCAATAGGTTTAGAACAATTAAAGAGATTAAAAAAGGTTATTTCTGAAAAACAAAAATTAGCTGAGAAATATAATTTAGCATTTAAAGATGATAAAAATATAAGAATTCCTTTTGTTCCAGAATACGTGACGCAGCACGCATGGTACATGTATACAATTTCAGTACCAAACCTAAACAGGGATGAAATAGTAAAACAACTAGAATTGCAAAATATAGAAACGAGATTAAGTTTCCCTCCAGTGCATATTCAGCCATATTATCAAGAGAGATTTAATTATATGAATGACATGTTACCTGTCAGTCTTAAGGCGTGGAAAGATCTTATAGACATACCTATCTGGGTAGGCATAGGTGAAAAGCAAGATTATGTAATACAAAAAATAAAGGAGTATTGTAAATAAAAATGACTGAATTAAAAGAGACAATAGCGGTATTTGGTTTAGGTTATATCGGCCTGCCATTCACTGCAGCTTTAGCTAACGTAGGTTACAAAATGATAGGCGTAGATATTGATGCAAACAGAATTGAAAAATTAAAAAAAGGAGAGGTTCCATTTTATGAACCTGGCCTAAAAGAAGGACTTGATTCACATAAAGATAGAATAGAATATACTGTAGATAGCGACTATGCAGTAAAAAACGCAGACACTTTATTTTTAACTGTAGGCACTCCCCTTCTTGAGAATGATCATCCAGATTTCTCTCAAATTGATGCATCAATAGAGTCGATAGGAAAAAATATTAGGCCAGGACAATTGATAGTGTTAAAATCAACTGTTGTCATAGGTACAACAGAAGAAAGAGTTGCCCCGATGTTAGAAAAGTTTTCAGGAATGAAAGTAGGAACGGATTTCTTTTTGGCTTTCTGCCCAGAAAGAACAATAGAAGGTCTTGCATTGCATGAAATTTATCATCTCCCAAAAATAATTGGGGGAGTAAATAAAGAAAGTTCAATTAAAGCAGATAAAATATTAAGAAGACTTGGGGGAAAAACAACAGTTGTATCTTCTCCAAGAGTTGCAGAGATGTGTAAATTAGTAGATAATCTTTACAGAGCAACAAATATAGCCTTCGCAAATGAACTTGGAATGCTTTGTGAAAAGATGAACATTGATGCAAGAGAAGTAGCTTCAGCAGTAAATAATTCATACCCAAGAACAACTATTTTTACTCCGGGACTTGGAGCAGACGGTCCGTGTTTGTCTAAAGATCCTCTCATTTTCAAGCATTCTGCAATGAAACACAATGTTTTAACGCCTTTAGTAGACGGTTGTGTCATTCAAAATAAATTTTCAACAATGAGAATAGCAAATATGGTAAAGGACCATATATTAAAGAATAATCTCAACGGTAAAAATCTAGCAATTCTAGGTTTAGCGTTTAAAGGTTTTCCAGAAACAGATGATTTGCGAGGTTCTCCAGCAAAGAAGATATTAGATTCATTAAATAAAGAAGGAATAAAATTTGATTCAGTTAGAGTTTATGATCCATTAGTAAAGAATTTCATGAATTATCAGATATCAAAGAATATTTATCATGCTCTTGAGGGCTCTAATATAATTTTATTCTTAACAAACCATCCAAAAATTATGAATATAGATTTAGATCACATTTTAGATAAAATAAAGAAACCGGCTTTAATTTTAGATGCTTGGGGCAATCTAAATATAGAAGATTTACCTGAAGGAATAGATTATTTTAGAATAGGAAATGGAGTGAAAAAGTCTAGCAGAATTAATTAGCACAGAATAAGTATAATTTAATCAATTTTCTTATCTTTTGGAACTTTTATTTTGTAAGTTGCAGTTGTCTCTTCTGAGCATTGTTCACATTTAACTGTTTTAACTCTAAATTTTTTGTTTATTTTTATTGGTACTCCAAAATTTATTCCTTTTAAACTAAGTAATACGTCATATTTTAGATATTCAGTACTTATATTTCTTCCAACTAAAGTCTTTACTGCAGGTTTCATTAAAAATGCAAATTTATCTATTAATAAAAAGTACAATTTCAAAGGCATTTTATTTGCAATAAATCTTGCCATTTTAACAATCTTGCCCTTTTCTTTTTGGAACAGAACAAGTACAGTTCCATTCGGTTTTGTAACTCTTAAAAATTCATTAATAACAACCCTAACCTCTTTTGGAGGGAGATAGAATATAGTTCCAACACATATTACTGCATCAAAACTAGAATCTTTAAATCTCCGCAAGTTTCTTATATCTCCTTGTATAAACTCCATTTTTTTAATATCTTTGTATCTGTTTTTTGCGGCATCAACACATTCTTTACTCAAATCAATACCAATAACCTTTCCAGCTCCTTTATCAACTAATATTTTAGAATAATCTCCAACTCTGCATCCTGCATCAAGAATTATCTTGTTTTTTACATCTTTATCAGAAAAGTAAAAATCAAGTAGTTTCTTAACCTCTTTTGGATTTTGTAAATATTTTTTAGAATAATCAAATACTTTCCCAGAATCTAACTTTTCAGACATTATTTTACCATAATTATACTCTATATAAAGTTTTATTAACTCTTTTATTTGAGAATTTTTATGGTACTTGTTAAGATATTAGGAATGATTGACTTAATCGCAGCAGTCTTATTCTTAATGCTTATATTTGGCATACAACAATTTTATTTAGCGATTTTATTTGTTTCTATTCTTCTTCTTATCAAAGGTCTTTTTATATTTACAGGGGAAATTCCACTAAGCATGATAGACATATTATCTGCGATAATTCTCTTTGCATCAATATTTCTAGATATATTCCCCTTACTTCTTTGGATTCCAGCATTCTTGCTTCTTGCAAAAGGCTTTATGAGTTTTATTTAGAAATAAAAAACAGAGTAAAATATTTAGATAGACAGGATCCTGTTAAAAAATTAAATTATGTGTAGTAAGATTTATAAATATGTTTATACATGTATAAACATGGAATCTGAAATAATAAAGAAAGCCTTCAAACTTGGAAACTCTGCAGGGGTTCTCCTCCCTATAGAATGGAAAGATCGAAAAGTAAGAGTTAAGCTTATTGAGAAGTCTATTAGTCAAGAGATAATTGAAATATTAGAAGAGAAGGATATGCTGAAAAATACAAACGGAATATTTTTAGTAGGAAGTTATGCAAGAGGGGAGGAAACAGAAAAGAGTGACATAGACATTCTAGTTATAACTGACGACATTAATAAGCAGTTAAAAGTTGGCAGATATGAAATAGTTTTCATTTCAAAAGAGAAATTTGAAAATTCTATTAAAAAAAGTATATATCTTGCTTCTCTAATCAACGAATCAAGGGCTATTATGAACGAAGCTTTTATGAAAGATTACAAAAGTAAAACAAAAGGAATATTGATGAAAAAGCATCTTGATGAAATAAAGTCTGTTACAAAAATAAATGAGAATTCGGTAGAAATAGATGAAGAATTAGGAGAGATAGTTTCGGATGAAACTATATATTCAATTATCCTAAGATTAAGAGAATTGTATTTAATAGAATGTTTGAGAAATAGCAAGAATTATTCTAATAAAGAATTTGCAGATTTAATAAAGAGAATTGCAACTCAAGAATCTTACAACGCTTATCTTAGAATTAAGAATGATTTAAAATCAAAGAGGGTTATACCCGTTAAAGAAGCAGAAGCACTAATAAAAGAGATAAAAAACAGAGTAAAATATTTAGAACATGGCAAAAAGAAGTAAGAGGTTGAGGAATGCAATTGAAAGTTATAAGGTCGAAATAGAAAAGCATTTTGAAAAGTTGGAGAAGGATATAATGGAAAAAGATGACTTCTTAGCAAGATACCATATTAAGGAGATAGATAAAAGCCTTGTTATCACTTTAGAAAATAAAATTAAGTTATTAGGAGAAAGCGCCGAAGATAAAAAATTGATAGAAAATTACAGAAATCGTCTGAAAGAGTTTAAAAGAAAGCTAGGTATAGAGTAAAAGAAGAAAAAGTAACAAAGAAATAATTCTTCTATATCCTTTATCTTTACTAATCTAAATAATCAATTTCTTAGAAATCCAGTTAAAAAAGAAAAATTCACGTCGATAAAGCCAGCCTTTTTTTAATCCATCATAAATATCTAAAAGAGAATGAAAAACCATTCCAATAAAAACATAAAAGAAACCTATCCAAATCAAGCCAAGTAGCCCAACAAACAAATGAAATTCAATTGTATGAAATAAATGAAAATCCCCCTTCCTCTTTATTCTTGCCCTTATCTCTTTTTCTTGAACAATTCTCGCTTTATTATGATAATCAAAACTCTTGAGTAAGCTTATCTTTCCAGTTTTGATAACAGACATAGCGTAATGATCAAAATCAATTAAGAATGATGAAAGAAAAATAAGTGAAAGATAAATTAGATTTATTCCTGGAAGAATTATCAATATTAACAAAGTAAAAATTGTTCCTAGTAAAATATGATATCTTGGCAGCATTAATCTTTTTTCATTAAATTTAATTCATCGGTATAAAAAGGAACAAATCTTCCTTCTTTATATTCTCTATAACTCTTTACTGCTTCCTCTCGCACCCACCTTATATTTACAGGAACATTGTCTTCGTTGTATCTTAATGGAACTCTTCTCATAGCTTCTCTCATTATCAACCTATAATTTCTACCAAGTTCTTGTGAGGCTTTGTAAAGTTTGTCTCCTATTTTCTCTCCTTTCATAAGTTTACTCTTGTATTTTTCTTATTATATCTGCAAAAGCAGGTCTTGTGATTAAAATACCGACTGTAACTCCAATTATTGTAGTTAATGCAAATCCTCTTAATAATCCTGCTCCAGCCCAGAATAATGGAAGCATTGCAGCAACTATTGTAAAGAATGCACCAAATATAATGAATAATGCCCTCTTTATTCTATCCTTTAGACCCGATTTTTCACTAGATACAGCTTCATCAATAATAACAATCTGGTCATTAACTCCTGTTCCCATTCCGGCGATTATTCCTGCAATGCTAGGAGCGTCTAAATTCCAACCAATGAAAGCAGCAATTCCAAGAGTTATAACTGCTTCGGAAAACATTGTTAATATCACAGCAAGAGTCATTTTTATTTTTCTATACCTTACAAAAAGAACTATAGAAACCGCAGCGAATACGACAAGTCCAAGAAGAATGATTCCTCTTGTAAATTCTCTTCCAAGAGTAGGAGAAATAGTATCTAGTTTTACTATTTCTAATTTATAAGGAAGGCTTCCAGTAATTAATATTGTTTGTAATCTATTCATCTGTTTTCTCGCATCTTCTAATGCAATATCCTGCGTGCTTCCACTTCCAGACCCCTGAATCGAAATTTGCGTCGTAACTTGGCCTTTTAAGTTAGAACTTACTAGTAAAGAATCAACCCGATTATCATCTAGATATAGGTCTAATTTTTCTGTTAAGTATTGTCCACTAGCATCAACATCTATCTTAGAAGTTATATCTGCGTGTCTTTTTGCAGCCTCTTCAGTTAAATAAATAGCAAATGCAAAATTACATCCATATCCTCCACCAGATGATGGAAAACAACTTTGTACTGCGGCGCAACTTGCATCATTTCTACATACATCAGCGATATCCTTTTCTCCGCCAATAAATACAGTATTATTTCCTATTTTTGCCTCAAATTTCCCTTGTTTTCCAACTAAATCTCTTAAATCATCAGGACTTGCTCCTGCAATTTCAATTAGCATATAAGTGTTTCCAGTCAAGTCTCTTGTAGGTCTAACAGTTACATCAGTCAGGCCAAAACTATTCAATCTTTGACTAGTCGTAGAAATAAGATCCCCCATTTCATTTGCATTTAATGTGACATTAACAGGTCTAACTATTGCTCTTGCTCCTCCGCTTAAATCAAGCCCAGTCTTAATCTTAGTTCTTGGAACATTTGTTACAGTAATTTCAGGCGCATTATCTGTTAGAAAAACAAAATCTCCGTTGGAGGCAGTAATTTCTATTTTTTTACTTGTGTTTCCATCATATATAGAAACTGCCTTAGTATAATCTTGAATATTTTTTATAAGCTGGCCATTAATTGCAGTAATTCTTGCTCCTTGCATTAATCCATTATTAAACGCAGTAGAATTTGCATCAACACTCTTTATCAAAACTCCCTCTTTAAAACTCGGAGATATCATCAACAAAGCAAGCATCAGAACAATAATTAAAATCCAGATTCTTAATGTTATTTTAGCCATTATTTTATTCCCTTCGCATCCGCATACCATTTAATTATACTGGCATTAGTAAGCCAGGTGTTTACTATATCGGCACTTAATCCAACTGCAAGAATCAAAAATATCTGTCTAAATGAATCAGGAAGCCCAGTTATAACAAAAAATGCAGGTAAAACAGCGAGTAAACCAGTAATAGTCATGAAAATTCCAGTCTTAAAGGCTCCAAATATTCTTTCATTTACACTTCCTTCAGATTTTTTCAAAACTCTAGTTGTAAGTAATATATCAGTATCTACACTGTAACCTATAAGCATTAAGAATGCAGCAATACCTGCAGCAGATAACTTTATTTCAAAAATATTAACAAATGTAAGAGCAAAAACTATATCTGCAAAAGCCGCAAATATAACTGCAATGCTTGGAATAAATGTTCTAAATAAGAAGAATATTACGAAGGACATTAAAACAAATGAAATAATAATTGCAATAATTAGTTGTTTGTAGAAATTATTACTTAATGATGGACCTGTAAATTCAATGCTTGAATTTAGAGAAGTTAATTTAAATCCAATTATTTCCTCGATAATTGGCTGTGCTTCTTCTGGAGGAAGAGAGGTATCTATTATAACTGCAATATGTTCTCCAGATGCTAAATCATTTATTTCTCTTACATAAGAATCAGGCATTTTTTGTTTAATTTGTTCAATTAAATTAGAATCAATTTTTTCACTTATAGTTATAGTAGTTCCGCCAGATAAGCTTGCATCTTTGTAAATTAAATCATTATGATTAGCATAAAAAATACCAAGATAAACTAAACATACAACAAGCAATAAAATCGGAGGCAATAAAATTAATTTGTAATATCGGTCATACCAATGCTTCTTATGAGTCTGTTGATGCTTATTATCTTCCATTTTTTTAAATTACTATTAAATAATCTATAAAATTAAGGCTTTTAAATTTATCATAATTTGTATTCTTACTACTCCCCATAAGTAAATTTAAATAGGGTATTAAACTATAACAATAAGTAAAAAAGGGGAGATGAAATTGAAAACGGACATTTTGTATAAATTTTCTTTGTCTCTATTAGTAATTGTCTTCCTATCATTCTTTGCTTTTGCCAACCACGTTATCAATCCAAGTTCTCCAGTCGTATTAAATGTCAGAGAGGACGTCTCAAGTTATTACAATATAAGTATAAATAACACAGACTATGGAAGCGATGCAAACATCACTCAAGTTAACTTCACATTTCCAAGCTCAGTAGTATTCACTGTAGGTACAAACGTTACTTCTGCAGCAAATACAACCTTTGTAAACTCCACAACTGTAATCTCATGGTATAATGATACAGTCTTTGTAATTAACGGAAGCTTCAACAGAACTTTTGTATTTAACGCTACTGCATCAACACCAGGAAACTTCAATATAACTTTAGCAACAATAAACGGATCTCATACAATATTAACTAACATCTCAATTTTAGTAAACGATACAACCGCTCCTGCAACAATAGTTTATATCAATCCAACATTAAATAATAGCATTAACGTATCAAGATCTTCGATTCCAATAAATGTAAGCGTTTCAGATAACGGTATTGTCGGATCTATTGTAATCAGCTTATACAATACAACAGCTTTAAGAAATACAAGCATGGTTTCAGCAAACAACTTATCTCATTACTTCAATTTCACAGATCTTTCGGATGGCAGGTATTGGTTTAATGTATCAGTAAACGATACATACGGGAACCATAACAAAACAGCTACTTACAATGTAACCTTAGATACAACAAACCCAGGAATAACTTTCACATGTGACGAGTCATCAGTAAACATTGGAGATACAGTAACCTGCTCCTGCTCTGGATCAGACGCAACTTCAGGAGTTGCATCAACTTCATATTCTATAAATCCATCAACTGCAGAGACAGGAACATTCAATACACAATGTACAGTAACAGATTACGCAGGCAATTCAGTAAGTTCTAGTGTTTCATACACTGTAGAGGGTAGCGGAGGCGGAGGAGGAAGTACTGGCGGTGGAGGTTCTAGCACCACGCCAAGTGGTAAACAAACAAAGAATATAGTCAAAGTGACTCCTGGTGCAGCTACAATAGTCAAGAATTTTGATAAAGCTCTTGGAATAAAGCAAATTGAAATAACTGTAAACAACGAAGCTAACAACGTTAAAATAACAATCACAAAATATGATGGTAAGCCAGCAGCAGTAACAAAAGAGATAACAGGTAAAATTTACAGGTATCTTGAAATAAATACTGAAAATCTTGCAGATAAGCTCGGTAATGCAGCATTATCTGTGCAGGTTGATAAAGCCTGGACTGCAAGCAAAAATGTTGCAAAAGAGAATATAAAGATATTCAAGTTTAAAGATGGAGAATGGAAAGAGCTTTCCACAACTTATAAGGGAGAGGAAGGAAGCAATTATATTTATGAAGTAAGTCTTGATTCATTCAGCTATTTTGCAATCGGACAAAGAATAGAGCAAGCACAAGAGGCAACAACAGGTACAGAAGATACTACAACTCCTACAGGCACAGAAGAATCAACATTCAGTAAAACAGGATTAATAATTGCAATAGTTGTCGTTATTCTAGCAATACTAATAATCGGCTTCGTTATAATGAGAAGAAAGAATTAGTTAACTACTTCTTTCATATATTTTCCATTTTTAGTATATCAAATTTAATAAAAATAAAAATGCGCGATACGGGAATCGAACCCGTGACCTTTGGTTGGAAACCAAACATTATGCCATTTAACTAATCGCGCTCTAACATTTATTTGGGAAATAGATTAAAAAGCTTTGGGTTTTTAATATATAATGAATCAAAAGAAAACATGGGATAAAAAATATAAAGAAAATTTTTCCTGGAAAAAGGAAACTCCAGATTTACCAAAATTGTTAAAAAACAAATCAGTATTAGAACTAGGAGTTGGAAATGGAAAAACCTTAATCTCCATATTAAAACAAAGCCCCAAATCAGTTACGGCAATAGACTTTTCAAAAAAAGCAATAGATATTTGTAAATCAAAATTTAAGGATGAAAGAATAAATTTTCTTGCAAAAGATTTTTTCATGTACAAAACAAAAAATAAGTTTGACATAATAGTTTGTTATTATTTTCTTAATAATTTCTTAAAAAAAGAAAGAAAAAAAGCAATAGATATAATTTCTGGTCTATTATCATCTAACGGAATAGTTATTTTTGAAGATTTTGCTGAGGAAGATTTCCGCCAGAAAGGAAAGATAATAGAAAAAAACACAATAAAGAACAAATCAGGAGTAATTTGTCATTTCTTTAATGAATTCGAATTAAAGTCCTTATTTTCAGAATTTCAAATCAAAAAAGTAAAAACTCGGGTTTATAGTCCAATTAAAAATAATAAAATTCTTAAGAGAAAGATTATTTATGCCATAATTAGAAAATGACGCCCGAGACAGGATTTGAACCTGCGACCCCGTCCTTAGGAGGGACGTGCTCTATCCAGGCTGAGCTACTCAGGCATTAAGTAAAAGAGAATAGAATTCATTTTAAAACTAATGGTTAATGCAGGAGAGAGGATTCGAACCTCCGAAGGCACTAAGCCACGAGATCTTGAGTCTCGCGCGTTTGACCACTTCGCTACTCCTGCATATTATTTCTAAAAGAATCTGTCTTAAAAAGCTTGTCCTTATGCTAAAAATTATAAACTTTTCTTTTTTATAAAAATATGAAATTAAAAGAAGATGAATATGCAAAAATCGCTTTAGAAAAGCTTAAAAAGGCGTAGAAATCATATAAAATTAAGGACGGCCATAGTAATGGTGAAACGCCTGTTCCCATTCCGAACACAGAAGCTAAGCCCATTACGTCCGTTGTGTTAGTCTCCCACAAGAGGCGAAGCGCGGATGCTGTCTTTCTTTTTTTATAAAAATATGAAATCAAAACTATCAAAGACAGAAGCACAAAAAGAAATAAATGAGTTTTTTTCTAGAAGCAATTTTACTAAAGAAGAAGTAAGGAAAATAAAACGCCTCGCAATGAAATATAAACTAAGGCTGGGAAAACATAGAAAGTTATTTTGCAAGTCATGCTTAAATAAACTAAAAGGAAAAACAAGAATAACAAAAACTCACAAGATAACTAAGTGCCAAATTTGCGGATCTTATAATAAATTCAAATTATGACTTCTTATGCTTTAAGAAAATTTATGTTGGAAAGGCCAAAATGTGTAATTAATATGATTAAAAAGTAAGCTATTATCCATCCAAAGGTGTATGGAATTGTAAGAGCGAAATCAAAACAAGGTCTAAATACACAATTAACATTATTAGTTTCTAAAGTAAGTAATCTGCTTATTACAAATATTAGTAAAATTTGAATAACACTTATTCTCCAGGCGTTTTTTGTTTTTATTTTAATTAAATATAGGGCGTAAATAACTAAAGGTATAGTATAAATGTGTTGTAAACTTATAATGTTTCCAATAATGGATCTACCTTCAAGAAAAAAATAATCAGTAATACCCCAAAAACTTTCCCCAGTTAATAATCTATAAAAGAAATCTATATTCCATATGATTGTAGGAAGAATCAATATATTAAGTTGTGCAACAACCAATTTATCTTTTCTAAATAATAATCCAAGTCCTATCAAAACAAGACCGATATAACAAAACCATATAACTTCGCTATATCTTTTTAAATAAATAGAATACGCAATGGAGAACAGTCCCAATACAAAGAAGAAAATTCCTAAGATAAAAACTATATTCCTTTTCGTACCCATTTAATTGAGAAGAAATCCCCACAGCTCTGCTGTGACTGGGTAAAAACTATATAGTTATCTTATTCTAAAATTTATGTATGAATTACATCATGCTT
>JAGVWR010000025.1 GCA_018304205.1 Candidatus Pacearchaeota archaeon
TAAATGAGAAACCACTTTTTAAATATTGTTCTCTACAGATAAATATATTAAGATGTATTTATACAGTAAAGGCTGTACAAATAATTATAAAAAATATCTGCTTTGTGTAAAAGATTATATCCTAAAGGATATACTTTGTTTTTTGATTTATCTGAAAGATGATTTTGTTTTTATGAACCAAACCTTCTTTTTCTATCTTCAAATTCTTTAATGGCATTTATTAAATCGTTTGGTGTAAAATCAGGGAACAAAATATCCAAAAAGATTAATTCCGAGTATATTGATTGAAAAGGCATGTAGCCAGACAATCTTTTCTCTCCACCTGTCCTGATAATTAAATCTGGGTCAGAAATATCATTAGTATCTAAATATTTTTTAAACTCTTCTTCGTCAATTTGTTTTCCATCTTTAATTGCTTTATTAATCGCTCTTATAATTTCATCTCTGCCACCATAATCTAAACCAACTACTATTTGTATATCTGTATAATTCTTTGTTTCTTCTTCTAATTCTCTAATCTTCATCTCCATTCTACTTGGAATATTATCTCTTCTGCCTATAACTCTGAATCTATATTGATCCTTTGGGGCAGCAAGAATAAAACTATCGATACTTCTCTCAATTACTCCAAGCAATTCATCAACTTCTTTCTTTTCTCTTCTCCAATTTTCAGTAGAAAATGCCCAAACTGAAAGAGTGTCCACCCCTTCTTCCATTGCTGTATTAAATATTTTCGATAGGTTATGATAATTCCCAGGAGTTGAATGGGCCAAATATTCTGCAATCCCTTTAGATTTTGCCCATCTGCGATTACCATCTGGAATTATTCCAATATGTTTTGGTTTCATATTATTAAAAGTAAATTCAATATATTTAAATGTTTTTTATCATATTTATTATATAATTACAATAAGATTTATATAGAATGTGAGACCTTCAAAATTATGGAAAGAAACTTTTTTAGAGATACGGAAAAATTAAAAGATGAAATAAAAGCAAAAGTATTTAATAATTTCACAAAAGTAGGGAATCAAAAAGTAAGGGATATAGTTTTACAAAGACAAAAAAATTCAAGATATATTAAGGGCGTTACGTCTTATTACTTACATAAGGGCCTTAATGGAAAACTCTCTTATAATGATGCAATTGATTTAGCAGCAGCGATTGAGATTTACTCAACTTCAATGGTTTTGATTGATAACCTCATTGATAAACATGAACAACGCGATGAAGAAACTACTTTTTTAGAAGAATACGGACCGGAAATGATGGGATTGGCTTCTATCTATGCTGCAAATATTGGGTTATTTAAACTATTTCCATACTTAAATAATTTTTTCAGAATAACTGAAGCAGATGGTTTTGATGCAATAGGAAAAGCTATCACAAGTGCAGTATCTATGGATGTAGAACGCCCAACACAGTCTTCACAAATATTAGAAAATATTGTTAGGGTTAATGGTATAACGTTAGGATTTCCCTTGGGTTTAGTTGCATCAACTGCTACTAGTGATAAATCAACTATTTTTGAAATAATGAGATATGGGACTGATACTGGAACTGCCTTTGGACTTTATGAAGAAATAAGAGACTTTGTTGGGGAACATGGAAGGAGCAGGGCATCAGAAATGAAATCTGGAAGGACTCCTTATTTCATGGCAGATCTCGCTTCAAGAGATCCGACATTCAGAATATCTAGTTATATTGGAAGAGAAATTTCAGATTTAGAACATCAAAAACTTTTGGAATTATTGAGAGGCAAGGAAGCATTAAAAAGAACACAAAGACTGATTAAAAATCATCTTAGTTATGGAAGAGCCATATTACAGAGAAATTTGAATCAAGAAGAATTTGAAGTTCTTGATTCGCTTAGAACAACAATAGAAAATTCTCTTGACAGAATGGTTTAATGTATGTTAAAAATTTTTAAGAAAATTTTAACTCTCAATAAAGCGTTTTTTGTCTTTAGAAATCCTTCTTTTGTCATGAACTTCATACCTTTTCCTTCTTTAAGGTCTGATTTTTTTGGATTACTTCTTAGATAGATTTCAAAAATATGATAATTTATAAAAGGTATTTTATGATGTTTTATAATATCAGACTCGGAAATTTGGATGCTTAATTCTTCTTTAACCTCTCTAAGTAGCGCCTTATTAGGAGTTTCGTTCTTTTTTATTCCCCCCCCGAATATTCCCCACTTATTTGGGTTTTTTCCATTTTCATCTCTTAGTTGAAACAAGATCTTTCCCTTTCTATTTTTTAATATAGCTCCTGAGTATCCCATTATTAAATATAATTATAAGTATTTATTAATTTAACTTCATGTAAATCTTATGTTAAGGGGAGTATATCCTTTTTGATATACTTTGTGTAAATGAATGCATCCTAAAGGATATATTTTGTAATCCTCTTTTTCTGAATAAACATATATTTTACTTGGTTTATACTTAGATTAATCAAGTTTCATAAAATAGCGAGGTAAAATGAATATTAAATCCTTCTAATATTACTACTTATTAGTTACTATTAATCTATAGAAAGCCTTAAATATAAGGTTACCTATTAGGTAACTATATAAATAGCTAAAAAAATAACAAAATGGCAACAGAAATACCTCAATATGGATTAAAAGCTTATGCTTTGTTTTTTGCAAAGCATAAAGATAAAGAAGAATTTAAACAATCAGAGTTAGATTGGATAGTCGGGCAAAGCATGAAAAAGAAAATATTTTCTTTATTATTAAGAGCTGGTTGGGTTAAAAAACAGACAGATAATACCTATATCTGCATAAATCCAGAGATTGTAATTAAAAGTTTATTGGAATTTAAAGTTCCTCAAATAATAAAGGAAGCAGAAAGAGACTATGCTTTCACTAATTTATCTGCTGTAGAGATCTGGAGCGATTACTCTTATGTTCAAAGAGGAATAGAAAAATCTCCATATTTTATCAAAGTATTAGGGAAAGATTTAAGATATTGGAAAAACTTCTTTAATAGTCATAATATTCCAAATTATGTTAATGAAGGAACTACAATAGGTGAATACATTATTTTAATTCCTGTTAAGAAATTAAGTTTTGTAGAAAAAGAAGGATATAATGTTGAAAGTTTAAAAGAAACAATTAAATTAGCAAAATTAAATGAAATGTATTTGTATGCTTACAATTACATAAAGAACAAATATCAAAATGTTACCGCTTAGAGAAAAAGAAATATTTGAAACATTAAGGAGGATGGAAAAATTTAAGTTTGTAATTATTGGAGGATATGCTGTAAATGCTTACACTCTTCCAAGATTTTCAGTTGATTGCGATATTGTAGTTAAAGATAAAGAGGAATTAAAAGAGATTGAAGAAACTCTAGTAAATTTTGGTTATTTAAAAGAAGATGATAATAAAGATAAGACTTCTTATTATGGAGATTTTTTAAGATTAGAGAAAGATATGGGAGATGATATCAAAGTAAGTATTGATATTTTAATCAAAGAAGTTTTGGATCGGCAAACAAATGCTGCTTTTTCTGCTGATTGGGTATTTGATAATTCAGAAATAAGAACCTTAAGGGGAAAAACAATTACAGAAGAATTAAAATTAAGAATAATAAACTTAGATGCTCTATTTGTATTAAAATTTGTAAGTTGCCGTTTAACAGATATAAGAGATATTTTTATGTTAGCTCCAAATATAAAAAATAAGGGATGGGTAAAAGAAGAGATTTCAAAAAAATATGATTTTAATAAATTATTTTTAAAAGTTGAAGAAAAAATAACATCAAAACAGTTTAAGGATAGTTTACAAGGAGTTTATGGAATTATAGACGATAAGGTTTTTGAGAAACATAAAAAAGCAATTCTAAATTTGAATAAAATTTAGAAAGTATATCATTTCGGGTATACTTTGTGTAAACAAGCGTATATTATATTTACCAAGAAATTAATAACTTTATTATACAGAAGTGTTAAGCAGCTTCTCCATAAGATTGTGTAGAACCTACTTCTGGAACTCTTCCGTCTCTCTCAAAAGTTCTTATTTTTCCTTGTGGGCTTAGTAACGCAATTCTAAATTGAGCAATGGTATATTCATCAACTATTGGCATTCCTTGATTGTCATATCCGGTTATTGCTCTAACATTCTGTTTGGAATACCTGTTGTATTGTTTACCACCACAACTAAAAAAACCATCTACTAATTGAACGTCTACAACAGTTCCTTCAAAAGCTTTTGGTTTTTCTCTACTAAATAATCTTTTTAAGAGATTCATTTTTATTATAAGTATTTATTTTATTAATATTTTATGGATTAAGTGGTTTTTAAATCTTTCTATTGTTGTTACTATATAGTTATTAATATCAAAAGCACAATATGCCACCACGGCTTTTAAGCCGTGATTTGAAAAGGCACTTGTGCTTTGGATGCTCAAGTTTCTTGACATAATAGATTTTAAATTGATGAAGCTCCCAATCGCAGCAAGCTGCAGGGTAAACCCCAGACGACAATCTAAAGGTTATTTTCAAAATCAATAATGCTTATTAACACAGCTTTTTTCTTCATGAAGAGCTAATAATGGCCGAAGAAAAAGAGGAAACTAAAGAAATTAACAATTCTAGCGAATTCTATTCTCCAATACCTCAGGGATATGAAATAGGAAAAACAAAGTATGTAATAATCACAGGTTCTGTAATCTCTGGTATAGGAAAAGGAACCGTTTCAAGCACATTATCTAAAAACTTACAAGATCGCGGTCTTAATGTTGAACCAATGAAACTTGAAGCATATCTCAACGTTGACTCTGGAACATTAAATCCCTTTAGACATGGAGAAGTCTTTGTTTTAGATGATGGAACAGAAACCGACCTTGATCTAGGCACCTATGAAAGAATGCTTGACAAGAATCTTGGAAAAGACAATTTCATTACTTCAGGAAGAATATACAAACAAATAATTGAGAAAGAAAGAAAAGGAGATTATCTTGGAAAAGATGTCCAATTTATACCTCACGTTACAGGTGAAATAAAATTAGAAGTTAGAAAACTTGCTCAAAAAACAAATGCAGACATTATTTTAATTGAAATTGGCGGAACTGTTGGCGACTACGAAAACCAGTTTGCTATAGAAGCGCTAAGAGAGCTTCAATATGAAGAAGGAAAAGAATCTGTTTGTTTCATAAATGTAACTTATATTTTAGAGCCTAGTTCACTTGGAGAGCAAAAGTCAAAAGCGGCTCAGTTTGGAATAAAAAGCTTAATGCAAATGGGTATCCAACCAGACATAATAATCTGCCGTTCAAAAAGTCCATTAAAACAATCGATAAAAGATAAAATCAGTCTCTTTGCAAATATTCCCCTTAAAAGAGTATTTGGTGCTCACAATGTAAAAAATATTTATTCTCTTCCTATTTACTTTAGAAATATGGGCGTTGATGATGAAATATGCAGAATACTTAAGTTAGAAGAAAAATTTCCAAAAAACACGAATGAAAAACTTGAAAAATATGCTGATTACGTAACTATTCCAGAAAACTCCGAGAATATCACTATTGGAATTGCAGGTAAATACATCGGAGCAAGCGACACATACATCTCAATTTTAAATGCGCTTGAACATGCCAGTTTTGCCACAAAGAAAAAAATATCTATAAAGTGGATAGATACAAGAGAAATTAACTCTCTTGATTCTAGTGTTGAAGAAACGCTTGGGAACCTAAATGGTCTAATCGTTCCAGGTGGATTTGGAGATAAAGGAATAGAAGGCAAAATTAAATGTATAAAATACTGCAGAGAAAACAATATACCTTTTCTCGGATTATGCTACGGTTTCCAACTTGCGTTAATAGAATTTGCAAGAAATGTCTGTCAATTAAAAAATGCAAATACAACTGAAGTCGATAAAAACACTCCCTTCCCAGTAATAGATATTCTGCCCGAACAAAAATCAATACTCAATCTAGGAGCCAGCATGAGGCTTGGAGGAAAAGAAGTTTTCATCGAAGCAAACACAAAAGCAGAAAGAGTACACAATTCAAATCTAATAAGAAGAAGATTTAGACATAGATATGAATGTAACCCTGATTATATAGAAAAGTTAGAAAGAAGTGGAATGCTCTTTTCAGGTTCAGATGGAGGAAACATAATGCAAATATTAGAACTTCCCCAACATAAATTCTTCATGGCCACCCAGTTCCATCCAGAATTCACTTCTCGTCCTTTAAATCCCGATCCTCTTTTCCTTGAATTTGTTAAATCATGCTAGCAAAAACCTTTTAAACACAAGATTATAAAGAAAAACATGGAAAGCAGTGTTGCTGGCTCTAACGAGCCTGGTTATATTCCTTGTAGGAAAAGACGAGTTATCACTTTCTAAAATTGAATATATAATAAAGGATTATATAGAAATTTGTTCAGAAAGAAAGAGAAAAATATCTAAAAAAGATCAAGAAGAGCTTGATAGACTAAAAATTAACCCCTATTCGCTTCTCAAAAGTTATATGATCAAAAAGTTATACCCTTACATCATACCCTATCTGCCCAGAGCCTATAAGAAAGGATATAATGAAGAAGTTTTTTAAATAAAGATAAACTCAAAAGACCACATGATAAAGAAAGAAACAAAAAAAGAAGGAAAAATAATTGGCATTACCACTGAAAAGGATGACTTCTCAGAATGGTTTACTCAAATAATGCTTAAAGCAGATCTTGCGGATTATACTAATGTTTCTGGATGTATTTCTATTTGGGAAAAAATAGTTGCTGAAACTGATAAAAGATTTAAAAAATTAGGAATAAAAAATTGTTATTTTCCGCTTCTTATTCCTGAGAAGACTCTGAATAAAGAGAAAGAACACATTGAGGGATTTTCTCCTGAAGTAGCTTGGGTCACTCATGCAGGAGATACGAAATTATCTGAGAGGTTGGCTGTCAGACCTACATCAGAGACAATAATGTATGAATCTTATTCAAAATGGATTAGGAGTTGGAGAGATTTACCTTTAAAATTAAATCAGTGGAATAATGTTGTAAGATGGGAGTTTAAGCATCCTGTTCCATTTTTGAGAACTAGGGAGTTTCTATGGAATGAAGGACATACTGTATATGCTGATAAAAATGAAGCGGTGGCTGAAGAGAAAGACATAATTGGAATTTATAAAGAAATTTGCGAGGAATATTTGGCTCTACCCAGTTTAATAGGAAGAAAATCCGAGAAGGAAAAGTTTGCAGGAGCCGAGTACACAGTTTCAATGGAATTTTATATGCCTAACGGAAAATGTACTCAAGGAAGAATGCTTGGAGTTATGTTTGCTATACATTCTGATTCTAAGGGATTGATTTTACCTCCAAGAATTGCTGTGAACAAAGGAGTAATCGTTCCTATTTTGTTTGAAGATTCTAAAGAAAAAGTACTAAAGAAAGCCAAGGAAATTGAGAGAAGTTTAGAAAAGTATGATTTTATTTTAGATTCAAGAGAAGAATATAAGCCAGGATTCAAATTTAATGAGTGGGAA
>JAGVWR010000021.1 GCA_018304205.1 Candidatus Pacearchaeota archaeon
GCGCTGTCGGTCTGATCCGCAAACTTCACCGTCAATTCAACATAAACAGGAGCAGAATAAGTTAAGTTTCTTAGTTTAGCTATAGTTGGGGTGATTAAACTCGAACTTCCATCGGCCTCGATTATATTCGGTTTATCTATTCTCACTTTGCCTAAATGAATCTCAACTTCTTCACTTTTCACGTTATCATTAATTTCATTAACAATTTGCTGCATTTTATTCTGGACAAAGTCGTTAAAAGAAAGAAGGTTAGATTCAACAAGACTATGCTGCTCCAAATATTTTTTAACTAAAATATGTTTTTGTTTTTCCATTTACACAACCACCCTATAATGCACATTTATTTTGTCTTCCTCTTTTCTTTCAATCTTAAGAATATCACCACCAACTATTCCTTCAGGAATACCAGGATCGGTCGCTTTTATTTTAGGTATCTGAGAAAGAGTAATCCTATACTTTTCAAGTAACTTTTTCACCTCGTCTGGTTTCAATTTTGTGTGCTTTGGCTGAAGGATGTGCATAATTTTTGACGTGATAGCGATTTTGTTAATTATGATAAAAATTGCGTTCACAATGGTTTAATATAAAGACATAAAACTGCCTTTTTAAATTTTTCTATTAAAACGTAAAATAATGTCTAAATCAACCCTTATTGGCCTGTTTAAGCCATACAAAAACTAATAAAATATATAAGACCTCCAAATATATAAACATTTCTGTAAAAACGAGACTATCTAATGAAAATTGTTAAATTTTTGTTTTAATGAGTTAAAACTTTCCACCGAAAGATCTTCCTCCACCGCCAAAGCCTCCACCGAAAGATCTTCCTCCACCGCCAAAGCCTCCACCAAGACTTCCCAGGCTGCTTCCATAACTACTTCTTGAAGGAGATCGATAGGTATACCCACTACTTCCAGAATCATGAGAATAACTTGAAACAGGTACGGGCTTCAAAGAGTGATTTCTTTGTACAGTTGTTAGAACATGGCCTTTGTCATGTTGGCCAAGCATATAGCCAATTAATAATTCATTAATTCTAAATGTATCAGGAAATTGAGATCTACTCGAATCATATTTATTTGTTTTAAAATCAAGATCTATTTCTTTTAATCTACTCAATCTATCACTTGCATTTCTATAAAGACCATTAAGTCTATTTATTTTTTCATTTTCAGAACTTATTCTTGAGTTTATGTCTTCAAGTTGCACAACATAACCGTCATCTTCAGGAGAAGGTGTTTTTCTTGCGCGGTCTCTTAATTCTTCTATAGTTTCTTTTGCGATAAAGTTTGCTGCCTCATTAACAACTTTTTCATAATATCCATCTTTTGTATTCATCGCCTTCTGTTCATTAACGTAACTTACTTTGCTTGTGTTCAAAAGTTCTAGTGCACTGTTTATATGATTTTTTTCGACAATCAATTTATTTTCCTCTTCTATTAATTCAGGAAGTTTATATTTAGTCGCAACTTTATTTTCCATTTGTTCTAATTGATCGGCAAGTTTTTCTAAATTAGCAATTCTCTCATTTACTTTTTCTCTAGCCAAATTAGGTTTAGTTACAAGATAATCGTAATTCTTCTTATTTTCAGCAAAATTAACTATATTAGCTACAAATCTATCTAAAAATTTAATTAATCTGTTGCCTGGCTCATAATAATCAGAGCCAAACTCTCTATTTACAAGATATTTAAACAAAGAATCATCATACATTTTTAATTTCTCATCAGCATCTTTCTGAATAATTTCAATTCTTGCTCTATTCTTATCAACTTTTATCTTTAGTTCATCGGCTTTTGATTTCAAAACTTTATAATTTTCATCGGAATTAAGTTCTTCACCAATATTTTTTTCAACTTTTTCTTTTAAGTTATTTTTTTCTTCTATTCTAGAATTTACTAATTCCATCTTATCATGTGATTTACTTATCTGATTTGTGCTCTCTTTAATAAGACTAGTTAATTTAGAATTTCTTTCTCTTTTTTGATCAAATATTTCCGTAAGTCTCCCCTCTATTTCATCTAAAGCATCATGTCTTATCGTAGAATCTGTTAATTCAGGAAGATATATTTTAGCTAAATTAAAACACACTTCATTTCTTCTTAACAATAAATCCTTAACAACTGCCCGAGAAGAATCTAATTCTCCACCAGTAGAGGATATTTCTTTCTCAATCTCATTAACTTTGCTAGTTAATGACGAGTAAACGCTATTTCCGCTTAACATTATCTATCAATGCCCTCCCCAAAATAAGTTAATTGTCCAAGTCTATTGATATGATATCCATCATTACCAGTAAGCATAGTGCCTAAGTCTAAATATCCTTTTCTTTTTTCTCCAAAAACTCTATTTTCAGCATTTCCTCTCCTAGTGCTATTGTCTAATCTGTCATTATCCATTTTATCTTCCTTTATTCTTTCAAAAACTTCTCCTGGAATTCTTTCAGCCCACTTGTTTGTTACTTTAGAATATCTATTATCATATTCATCAATAACGCGAACATTTACTGGAGAATGATTTGAATCATAAGCCTCAACAACTACAAAATAATCATAAGCACCATGAACTTTTTTACTTTCATAATGAAATCCAGTCATTCCATTTTCAACAATTAATAATTTGTAATCTTGTTTTAAAATTGCTTCGAGATTTTGTAATTTACCAACAACATCTCTTAGGTTTGCAACGTCTGCAGTTCTAACATAATTTTGAGCTTGCTGAAAATGTTGATTCTTCATGTCTTTTGCCATCTGTTCAATAGCTACAGCCTCAATAGCACCAGAATACTTATCAAGGTCAGACAATAAACCTTGGAAAGAGTCTATATCTCCTCTTAGTCCAGTCAATTGATTAACGGAATTTTGTGCTTCCGCCAAATTTCTATTTTTAATGCTTGCAACTCCATCAGCATAGAACTTTTCAGCCCTCATTAGAAACACCGGAGCGGGCTTAGCAGTTTTTACTTGTGTCATCAAATTTTCTAAGTTTTTTCCAACTAAAGCAAAAATTTCCTGATTTTTTAATACCTCAAATGCATCGTTTCTTTTTGAATCAACTTCTCCTAAAACACTATCGATTCTCGCCAAACTTTCCCCAACAGATTTATAATTCCCCTCATTAACAAATTCATCAGCTTGTCCATTTAAACAATAATCTTCAAAGAAAGAATCAGTTTCCGTTAATCTACTCAATCCTACTCTTTGAAATTCTTTAAGTTGATTTCTTTCAGATTCTGGAAGATCAATTACTACAGATGAAGATGAAAAGCTATTTAATGAAACTTCTAAGTCGCTTCTTAATGAATACGACCTTTCAACTCCACCTTCAACTTGTCTCTCAAGCCTTTTTAAATTTGCATGATTAATTACTTTTGCGCCAATACCGACTACAGCTATTCCAATCACTACAGCAGCAGCCGGAGCAATAATTCTCTTTGCAATCCATCCTCTGTTGATATAAGATTTGGCAAATTTGTAGGATAAATCATTTTTAGCAGATTTAAATTCTCCTCTTCTTGAAATATAAATTTCTGCAGCCTTGTCAATTTGTAGATCGCTTAGATTTTCTTTTCCAGAAATCGCATTATATTCTCTCAACTCTTTTTTTACATTTTCTTTCCAATCATCAATATCCAAAATTTCTTCAATAGACTCATCTTTCAAATGCTGTGTTTCGGCAATATTAAGAATAGTTGTTAATTCACTTAAACTTACATTATTTCTTAAGGGGTCAATTTCGCTAGACGAAACATTCATGTGCAATTAACATTATTCCCCATTTATAAATATTTCTAAAGTGCTACCATTTCAAAGATAATACAAAATAGAAATATTTAAATAGTAAATGAAAAGAAATATTTGATGGTCACCCAAATGTCTGCAATTGAACCTTTATTAAAAAAAGGTTTAAACGTTCTAAGTAAATTTGGAATAAATTTTGAAACAAAACCAGAAGATGCTGGTCTTGTTAGATTATTAGAGGGAATCTCACATATAGATAAACCGAGAGTGCTTGCAATTGCAAGGACCGCACAATATATCGGAGTTTTTAATGAAGCAGTCAATGAAAATATTGATGCAGTTAATTACTCGGATAGATATAAAGATATTAATAAGATTTTTGATAGCATAATTTCTGATGCTCAAACTAGATTTAACCAAGCAGAGAGCGATAATGAATTAAGTTACACAGAAAAATTGAGAAACTTCTGTGTTGATATAACTAAAGGTTCTATACATGATAGATTTGAAGAGATAAGAAAATTATACAAAGACGTTACATTTGATACCGAAGAACAGATAAAAAAAGAAAAAGAAACAATCGAAGCTTATACTTCTTTCAGATTTGCTGTAAAAAATGCTTCTATAGTTTCAGATGAAGTTGTTAAAATACAAAAACGCAATTTGGAGAAGATTCAAGAGGCTTATGAAGCAAGTTCAACCTTATTAGAAAAATATCAAAAAAGAAAAGTAATTGATGCCGTTGAAAAAGGAAAACTAGAACTGGCAAGAGACAAAGCAAGGGATGAATTCAAAAAGCAGGATAGTGATTACAATTTAGTTATCAAGACTTCTTTAGTATTAAGCCAGCTATATGACGGAGGGGATGCGGTTTACGCCAAGTCTTCACAAATAACTGAAGCAAAAGTATTACAGCATCAAAATTTAGTTACCACATACACTTTAGCTTCAACAATCATAACAGGTTTGGATAATGCAATTAATGCCTTGCTTGGATTACATGAAGCAACAGAAGTCTCTAAAGAAACAAGAGAAGTTATGAACAGAGGATTAGAATTTTTGGCAAAAACAGGCAACCAAGTTATGTTAGATGCAGTAAAAGAAGCAACAAGACCAACATTAGAACCTGCGGCAATCAAGCAATTGTTCGATTCATTAGCAGATGCTCAGAAGAAAAGCTATGCAATTATTTCAGAGCAAAGAGCTCTTTCATTAAAAGCAAGAGAAGAGATATCAGATTATGCAATTAAGACTGCATCAGAAATTGCAGATATAACAGACAAGTACATCAAGGGAGAATTAAAATCAACACCTGTCGAAGAAAAACCTAAAGAACTTACAGCTTAAATTTTCCTATTTAATTTCTTGTTTAGTATAATTGCTAAGATATTTTTCTAAATTAATCTTATATCCTCTCTAAATTAAAAATATAGAAATGGCCCCGAGGGGATTTGAACCCCCGACACCTGGCTCTCTTCACTACTTCAGGAATTCTAGTTTTCTGAACTCCTAGAAGCTCTTTTTCTAAAAGAGCTTGTAGTTAAAAGGCCAGTGCTCTAACCAGGCTGAGCTACGGAGCCACCATTGATTATTAAGAAAAAAAGTTGTTATTTAAATCTTTATAAGACAAGTTTTATCCTCTTTGATCTTTCCGTCCCATACATTTCATACTCTTTCTCAATTTTTTTACCTACCTCCTTTCCAGGATTTAGTTTCTCATAAACCTTTGGCAAAATTCTAAATGCATTTGTCATATACCAATAGGGAATGTTATTTTTCTTCCGTATTCCAAGTCCATTGTTTTCTGATTGCTCTCTGTTTATTAATATGACTCCGCCAATCACATCCACTTTAGAACGAATCAATTTTTCAATTGCTCCTTCTAAACTTTCTCCAGTTGTTAAACTGTCTTCAATAATTATTGTTTTACCTTTAGGAAAACCAACAAAGTTACTCTGTTTATAATCTTCTTCTTTAATTTTTCCTCTAAACATGGAAAAAGTATATTCTTTTCTTGCAAAATTGTGATTTCTAGCCCATTCGTATTGAGTTAAGATTCCCAGAGGTGTAGCACCTTCAGGTACCCCAATAATAGATTTCGTTTCTGGTATGTTTTCTTCAATAAAAGAAACAATATATCCTGTTAATTCACTTGTTAAATAAGAATCATTTAAAATTTCTTCCCAGTCTAAATACCAATGAGACTTTCTCTTTGAGGATAGCATTTTTCCCTCTAAAGAAAACTTATGTATCGAACTATTAATAACAAAATTATCAAATTGATCAGGATTAAAAGGTCTGCTCATATTTATAGTTAAATTAAAAAGTATATAAATTTACACAAAATATTTTACTAGGATTAAGTAATTAAAACGTCTGTTCAATCAATTCCTGTAATTCGTCTTTAGACATAGCTCCAGTAACTCTTTCTACTTGTTCTCCATCCTTAAAGAACAACAGTGTAGGGATACTCATAACCTCAAACCTTTGCGCAAGTTCATTCTGTTTGTCTACATCAACTTTAGCAAATTTAATATCTTTCATTTCTTTAGAAAGTTCTTCAACAATCGGACTAAGATACTTACATGGACTGCACCATGCAGCCCAAAAATCTATTACAGAATTGCCCTTTTTAACCGTCGAATCAAAATTTTTTAAGTTTAGTTCCAAAACCATTAATATATTTATAAAAAATAGTTAATAAAGTTTGTGTAACTAACATGGGCATCGTTGGCAAATTTAGTAAAAACTCGTGTTGCTATTCAAAAGTTAAATATTAATATAGGGTCGTTTGAATAAATGGATGGATAAAACTTCTCTTTTAAACATTCTAAAGTCTCAAAATCTTCCTGAAAAGATAGTAAATGTATTTGAAGTCGTTCCGCGTGAAAACTTTGTTCCAGAAAGGCTAGCCGCTTATGCTTATGAAGATCTTGCCCTTCCATTAGAAGACGGATCAAGCATTTCCCAGCCTTCAACTATAGCGTTCATGCTTTCCTTACTTGATCCAAAACAAAATCAAAAAATACTTGAAATAGGTTCTGGATCAGGCTATGCTCTCGCACTTATATCTCAAATTATTAAAAATGGGAAAATATTTGGCTTAGAAATAAATAAAGTCCTTGCGATAAAGTCAAAAAGAATCTTAGACAGAGATTCAAACGTGCAAATATTAAATCGCTCAGGTATAAACGGCCTTCCAGAGTTTGCACCATTTGATAGGATTCTCGTTTCTGCAGCTTTTAACGATCTAAGAATACCCTTTGCTATATCAGACCAATTAGCAGACAATGGTATAATGATTGCTCCAGTAAAGTCTTCAATATTTAAACTAGAAAAAATTGACGGAAAACTCAAAGAAACTCAGTATCCTGGCTTTGCTTTTGTGCCATTTAAAGAAGAATAATTTTATTAACTGTAAAATGATATTAATTATATGAAGATAATAAATGCACATGCCCATGTTTTAAAAAAACCAATAAATAAAGAAATAACAAGAGTAACTTTAAAAGATATAATAAAAGATATGGATGAAGCAGGAGTAGAAAAATCAGTCTTATTCTCCGGTTTCATGTTAGGTAATGAATATAGTCTCAAAGAACTAGTAGATTTAATAAAGGGAGATAAAAGATTTGTTATAGCTTCCGGCATAAATCTAGACGAAGATATATCAAATCAGTTAAAGGAAACTGAAGAGTATATTAAGAAAGGTTTGGTAAAAGCCTTAAAGATCTATCTCGGATATCAATATTATTATCCTTATGATGAAAAGTTGAAAGACATTTATAAATTATGCATGAAGTATGATCTTCCAGTAATATTTCATACAGGAGACACGCTGTTTTCCACCGGAAAAATAAAATATTCTCACCCAATAAACATAGACGAAGTAGCAGTAGAAAACCCGAAGTTAAAGATAATAATTGCCCATCTTGGCAATCCATGGTTTTTAGATACAGCAGAACTTATTTATAAGAATAAAAATGTTTACGCGGATTTATCCGGTTTATTTTTTGATATAAATGATACTGAATATATAGAATTTTTAAAAAATAAAATAAAAGAAGTTATAGCCTATTCGCAAGAGAAAGCATCTAAGCTACTTTTTGGAACAGATTTCCCGCTTATCAACGCTAAAGATTATATACGATTCATAAAGAACCTAAATTTAGACAAGGAATTAGAAGAGAAGATATTTTATAAAAATGCAGAAAATTTATTTAAGCTCTAAATAAGTTCCCAAATCATTTCCATGAGCGGAGTGTAGTTCCATAAAAATCTTTTTTGATTGATATGGCAAAAGATCCCAAGTATTTGTCTTTTCTTTTAAAAAGTGTCTTATAACCTCCGGGCTCAATGGTTCTTTATAAGCTCTTGAGTTTAAAATTTTATTATCAAATGGAGTTTCAGTAAGAAAAGGCGCAAGTTGATATAATTCACCATTCGCCTCAGCTTTATATTTATTTATTTTATTGCAAAGATAAGACATATCATTTACAAGTAAAAGCATATTCATTTCTTTATTACATCTATTTTCTATTCTAGAGTCTATAGGCTCAAATCCCCAAAACCGCCTATATAAGTCTGCTGACTTATCTACAACTTCAATAACATAATTATCTATCTTTTGTTTTAAAGCATGTTTATAGAAAAAGAACATTGGGTAGAACACACCAAATCCTATCTGCTCTTTATATTTTTCATGGTTAGTTGCTAATCCGGTTATTTCAGCAATATTGCAAGATTGAAGCAAACCTTTTCTTGGAATTTTAAAGTCATTAAGTTCTTCCATAAAAAAACCGAAGTGAGAGTCATTTATTACAGAAGCGCTTAATGCAACCTCGCCATTTATTTTCCCAACAATCGTTTTTGCCATAGGTAAAAAGAAGTGCGTAGTGTAATAAACATCATCTTCTTGAGTTATATAACCTGCTCTCTTTTCCTCTCGAGTACATAAATTAAAAGAAGATTGAAGTTCTTCGATAGTATCAGCGATCTTGAATTCTAAGCTATCCATTCCCTTTGAGATAATTCTCCCCATTCTAAGAACATCCTTTCTGGACAAATCTCTGTCCACTCTACAAACATCACCTATGGATCTTACATCTTCCATATCCTAGACACAAATCTGGGCATTATAAACTTTATTAAGATAGAAGAATACCCAAAAAAATCCAATTAAAAAGGTTTTTATCCGCAATTATTATCTAATTTCATGAAATTCAGTTATAAAGAAGCGTTTTCAAGGAACCTTGGCCTCTTAAGCGAAAATGAACAAGAGTCTCTTAAAAAATTCACAATTTCTATTGCAGGAATGGGTGCAGTAGGCCAGGCATACATTATTTCTCTTGTTAGGCAAGGATTTGAAAAATTTAAAATAGCAGATTTTGATAAATTCGAATTAAAAAATTTTAATAGGCAATATGGAGCAAACTTAACTTCAATTGGAAAAGAAAAAACAAGCGTAATAAAAGCAATAGCTTTACAAATAAATCCTAATTGCAAGATAGAAGTATTAAAAGATGCTATAAACGAATCAAACATAAATAAATTTCTTTCTAATTCAGATTTAGTTTTAGATGGCCTTGATTTCTTTGAAATAGAAGCACGGAGATTATTGTTTAGTCAATCTCATCAAATGAGAATTCCAGCAATTACTGCAGGACCAATAGGTTTTTCGACAGCTTTTCTAATTTTTATGCCTCGCTCTCCTAATTTTGATAGATACACTGGAATAAAAAATTCAATGAGCTATGAAGAAAAACTTATTAGATTTGCGGCAGGTTTAGCTCCAAAAATGCTTCAGAGAAAATATATGAAATCTGTTTCTTTCAAAGGTAAAAAAGGTCCATCTTCAATTGCTGCTGTAAATTTGTGTGCAGGAGTTGTCACCACTAATGCACTTAAAATTCTTCTTGGAAAGGGCAATGTAGAAGCAGTTCCATTTTTCCATCAATTTGATCCAATGTTAAATAAATATGTTAAAGGAAAAATATTATTTGGCCATAGAAACCCAATTCATAAATTAAAGATAAAAATAGCTTTAAAAATGATGCAATCTGGAAGATAAATATGGAAAAACCTACATTTTATAAGATTATTCAAGCAGGAATACAGGCCCCGTCAGGAGATAATATTCAACCATGGAAAGTCATTTCAGGTATTAATTTTGATTCATTTACATTGAAGTTTGTCAAGCACAAAAAAGATTTCTTTGATGTTAATAATTTTGCAACATTTCTTTCTTGTGGAGCTTTTCTAGAAAACATGAGTATTGCCACAGAAAAATTCGGCTTCAAATCAATTATTTCAATAAACAATAATAATAAATCTGACATAATTGCAGAGATAAAGTTTAAACCAAATAATAAAGCCAAGGCTAACAATCTCTACCAAGAGATATTCAAAAGATCGACTTCTAGAGTTTCATATAAGAAAGATAAACTTTCAAAAAATTTCTATAATGGAATTAAAAATTTTCAGAGAAAAAATAAATTTGCAAAGATAAGATTATTTGATGGTAACAATGAAAAATTAAAAGATATAATTTATATTGCAGATATAATCAGGCTTGGTACAAAAGGAGCACATGAAACTCTAGCGGCAAACATAAGAATTACAAAAGAAGAAATTAATAGACGAGATGGCCTAGATTACAGAACTCTTGGCATTCCTTTCGCTCAAAAACTTACTTCAAGACTTCTAAAATCTTGGGCGTTTGCAAAGTTAGCTGAAAAAACAAAGTTAAATAGAATAATGGCGTATGTTTCTACAAGAAAACTTCTTAATGATTCATCAGGCATAGCAATTTTAACAATAAACAAGAATTCTAAAGAAACAGCAATTAAAGCAGGAATGCTAATAGAAAGAATTTGGCTATTGTTAACAAAATATAATGGTTATTCACAACCGTTCGCGGCCCTATCTTTCTTCTTAAAAAGAATAAAACTTCTTAATGCAGAAGGATTTACAAAAAAACAAAAAAACAAATTAATAAAATTAAAAGAAGAGCTTTATACATTAGCAAAAATTGAAAACATTGAAGAATTGGCTTTCATTTTCAGATTCGGCAGAGCAAACAAACCAAAGATTAGATCCCTAAGGAGAGATATTAATTCTTTTATAAAAGAAGTTATCTTTTAACATCTTCAAGTGATTTTTTATAATCTAAATCTGATTCCTGTGTTTTTGCCCAATCTACAAAATTTTTAAATCCTTCATTTGGAAAAACACTTGGTTTCCACCCCAAAATTTTTTTTGATTTATCAAGATCGGCAATGCATGTATGAATATCTCCTTCCCTAAAGTCATTTGTGCAGATATAGTTTGTTCTTTTACCATAAGCGGCCATAAGTAATTCTAAAGAATCTTGCAAAGTTAAGCCCATTCCGCTTCCTATATTAAATGTCTCCATACCCTTCCCTCTTCTTTGAATAAAATTGTGCCATCCATATTTTTTTATAGGATATTTCAAGGCAAGCAAATTAGCTTCAACAACATCATCTATATGTACCAAATCTCTTATCGGTGAGCCTTGTTCAAACAAATTTATCGTTCTATTTTCCCTTATTAAAGTAAAAAATATGCCTAAAACACCAACATATGGATTTGAAAGAGGGGCTCCAGGTCCATAAACATTAAAATATCTCAATGCAACAGTAGGAATTCCTGTTCTTCTGAAAAGTTCTTGTAAGATTTGTTCTTGAGAATATTTTGTACTACCATAAACAGAAACATAAGCCGCTTCACCATCTTCTTTTGTCGGAATAGCTACTGCAGGAGAATCACATTTTGTGCAATGTACTCTAAAATCCCCATTTAGAAATCTTTTATGCTCTCTTCCGGAGAATAAAAAAAATTCTTCTTTACAATTGCCACAGTGATAATTTCCCTCTCCATAAACTACTCTTGATGAAGCGAGAATTATTTTATTTATTATTCCTGGATTACCAGTAATTTCTTCGCATAAGATCCTCGTACCTTCTGAATTAGCTTGATGGCATGTTAGAGCCTCTGGTTCTTCCCAACTATTAGATGCCCTTCCAGTTTCTGTATAGGATGCAAAATGGAATATTTGAGAGACATCTTTTAAAATTGCCCTAAGTTTGTTTCTCGGTGAACAAAATAAATCTCCCTGAATAACCTCAATTTTTGGATCTAAAGGATCAGAACATCTTCTATCTTCTCCAACTAGTTTGTCAAAAACCCTAACTTCATATCCTTCCTTAACAAGTCTATTTGCAGTTTTAGTCCCAATAAACCCAGTTCCACCAGTTATTAAAATTTTATTCATGCAAAAAATATTTATTCATACATATATAATCTTTTCTAATTAAAATTTTCCTTCATTAAGAAATTTCTTTATATGTTCTATTACGTGCACGTTTCCTGTGGAAGTAAAATGGTCTGTTTTAACAAACGCATGATGACAATTTTTCGCTGTTTTAGATTTATTCAAAATAGTTTCATCAACAGTCAAAAGTCCATCATTAGCCTTAAGAAGGAACAAAGGTTGAATAAGATAGCTTCCAGGAAACATTTTATTTGTTTTTTTATTACCCTGTATTATTCCAATTTTGATATTTTTAGGGATATCATGATCAGAAATATCATGATGAATAGCTTCATAAAGCACACTTTTTTCTTTTGCTTTTATCATTCCAGAAGCAAGAGCAAGTTTTCCCGCTTTTGAAGTTCCAAGTAAAGCTAATGCAAATATGGCCTTATCTATTTTTATTTTGGGTTTGCTGTCTATGTAATGCATCAATATATGCCCTCCAAGACTATATCCGACAAAACTGGCAGAAGTTAAGTTTCTTTCTTTAACAAAATCGTTTAAACCTCTTAAGACTTTTTCAAGAGAATCTTTTTCAGTAAAATTATTCACTATATATACATTATATTCTTCTCTTTTAAGTTCTTTTTCAAGTTCTAAAAAGTAAGCTTCAATTCCAAAACCCATAGCATCAAAACCAGGTATTATCACCACATCTTTCATCTTTATATCTAATGACTATCATTTATAATTCTTTCAGTTCAATTGAGATGTTGTAAGATTATCGTGAGTTAAGCTTAATGCTGAGATAATTTTGCCCTTGAAAAGAAATAAGCTGTTGAACTTAATCATATTTGTTAGAGACAAAATCTCACTTTAATTTAACAGTGTCCTTCAATAAAACAATTTAAATATCTCTTGTCTTTAAGAGATACATGCTAAACAAAAAAAAGAATAAAGAGATTTCAATTGCTAATTACGCTCCATTACTAATATTACCCTCAATCTTAACAGAATTAGTAATACAGTTTCTCTCTTTAACAATTCCAGGGATTTTAATAATAAAATCATATCAATCCTCAAATATCCTATTTTTTATTTTGTCCTTATTAATATCTATTTATCTTTATCAGATTATTCTATTATTTTTATCGGCAATAGCCTACAGATTAACTTCAAAACCAAAAACAGGGGAAATACTAACTACTAAAGAAATGGTCTTGTACCTTTACGCAACCTCAATTTTAATTTTTGTCCATAGAAGTCTTCCAAGATTTACAATCAACATGTTTCCATTTCCAGGATATTTCTTCTACAGAATTTGCGGGGCTAAAATAGCAATTAATGTAAACATTTTAGGAATTGCCCATATTTTTGAGCCGAACCTTATTAATATTGGAAGAAATACTACTTTAGGAAATCAAGCTCTTATAACGCCTCACATTGTAAAAAAATTTGGAAAAACTCTTCTTGGGAAAATAGAAATTGGAAATAATGTTCTCGTGGGAGCCCATTCAATAATCTGGCCAGATGTAAAAATTGGAGACAATTCAATAGTGGCAGAGAATTCTTCAGTTAAGCCAGGAACAATAATTCCCCCTAATGAAATTTGGGGCGGTAATCCTGCTAAATTCATAAAGAAACTGAGCAAATAGTACGATATTCAATAAATTACCTAAGATTTTAGTTGAAGCTTAGGTACATTTTCAGAGAACTTATCCAAAAACTTTGCCAGGCCAGGATAATCCACATACATTAAAACTGCAGGATTGCCCTCAACTTTAGAATAAGATTTTTCTTCCCCGTATCTTAATAGCCCATAGAATTTCTTGTATCTTTCTTCATATTTTGGATGAACAACTATTAGCAGAAGATCAATATTATTTATGGTCATATATTCAACAGCTTTCTTAACCAAATTTAATGAGACTAACATTTTCATAGTTTCATAACCCCCAGTCCCTAATCTGTATTTTTCATCAACCGAAAATCTAGATAATTCCACAGCATTTTTACATTTTTTCAACTCTTTTAACTCTTTTATCTCTTTTGAATAGATGCTCCCTAAAGGTAATTTGCCAGAAATTAATCTTAAAGTTCCAACAACTTTCTCTCCATCTAAAGCAATAAAATGTACGGCATGTTTATCATTTTCATCATAATCTTTCTTTTCTTTATTGCTTTTTATAAAACCCTCTTCTAAATAGGTTTGATATCTTAATTTAAGAACTTCATTAAAAATATGTTTAGGTATATTTTTTTCTCTGCCAACAACAACTTTTAATTTATCCATTATACAAAGATTCTAGCTCCTTATAGTAAATTTCAATTATTTTCTTCCTCTGTTTTTTAAGCGTGGGAGTTAAGGTACCTTCTTCAATACTAAATGCCTTTGGAATGATATAAAACTTTTTTACAGCTTCAAAAGAAGACAATTTTTTATTAACTTTATCAATAATTAATTGAATTTGTTCTTTGTTTAGATTAAGACCGTAAATAAGAGTACAAAGATAATTCTTTCCATTTCCATAAACAAAAGCGGTGTCGATTCCATTGTTTTCAATCTCCTTTTCGATAAAATCAGGATAAACTTTCTTTCCATTAGACATTACAATTAAATCATCTATTCTTCCCTTTATGAATATGTAGCTCTCACTATTAACTTCGGCTAAGTCCCCTGTATCAAACCATCCTTCCTTCATCCTTTTTTGCATTTCTCCTTTTTTAGTATATTCCTTCATTAGTCCAGGACTTCTGATCATAAGAGTATTCTCCTCGCTTAGTTTAACTTCAACACCCTTTAACGGCTTTCCAACACTTCCAAGAACATTATTTCCCTCATAGTTAACCGAAATCAGGGGAGAAGTTTCAGTCAATCCGTATCCTTGATAGATAATTATACCTATTTTTTTAAAGAATTCCAGAATATTTTTGCTTAATGGAGCTCCTCCAGATGCGATAAATCTTATTCTTCCTCCAAGTTTTGCTCTTATTTTTTTGCCTACTATTTTTCCTAGTCCAATAGACACAAGTAATCTAGTAACTGCTTTTTCATTAGCTTTATTATAAATTTTTTCTAAAAGTCTTGGAACAGTAAGAAAATACGTTGGCTTAAACTCCTGAACATTTTCCATTACTTTGTCTATACTTTCAGCAAAACATATCGTAACATCATTATAAATTGCAAAGTAAACGCCACATGTTCTTTCAAACATATGACTCAATGGCAAAAATGATAAAGATGTATCCGTACTATCAAAATGCAATGGTTGATTTTCTATATTATGTATTATGTTTCCATGAGTTAAAATAGCTCCCTTAGGTCTTCCCGTACTTCCAGAAGTGTAGCAAACTGTGGCTTCGTTACTGTCTCTTGTTTTAAAGAATAAACTCTTTTTATCGCTTAAATTTTTTAATAACTCTAGAAAAGAATCCTGTATTTTTCTATCAACATCAATAATTTTCTCATTATTAAAGAGATTATCCTTTCTATTAGTATCTTTAAACAATATCTTCAAATTTGCATCTCTTATAATAAATTTAACATTATCTTCAGAAACAGTTGTTCCGATGGGCACAGAGACAGCACCAATCTTAAGGCAAGCAAGATCTATAGCAAGCCAGTGTGGTGAATTCTTCATGTAAATGCCTATTCTATCTCCTTTTTTGACTCCCACATTTGACAAATACAAAGCAAGATTGTCAGTAATATTAAAGAATTCTTTGTAATTCACTGCTTCCGTAGAGCCTCCCACCTTATAGAATATGAAACCAGTTTTATTACTTTTCTGAGTCAACTTCTCATAAATACCCATGAAAATACTTGCTTTTATCATTTAAAAAGGCTTTTCTTACCCTATTTTTCAAGTTACTGAAACACAATGGTCAATTTCTTAGACAAACTATTTAAAATTCCATAGTTCACTAAATTCATGTGGAAAGTAAAAAAGAGGCATATGTTACTTGGTAGTCTATATCTAATTTTATTTTTTTACTTTACAGTTTCCTTTATTTTCATTATTCATTATTTTATAAAAGATTTAACTAAGTTTTATCCTTTAGTAGAATTAGCACTTCTTTTTCCACTTTTAATAACAGTCCATAGTCTTATAGAAAGAGGTTTAATAGCACCATTTTTAAAACAAGGAAATCATGATCAACAGTCACTTCAAGGTTTTTTGTTTGGGATGCATGTTCTCTTTTCTTCCTTTTTCATATATCCTATTCAATTCTACTTTCCAATTCAGTTAAAAAAGTACATTTACAAAATGAATGGGGCAAAAATAGGAAAAGGAACAAAAGTAGGGAGCATTATGGGCGAACCATTCTTAGTAGAAATTGGAGAGAACTGCATTATAAGTAATAATACTGGGATAGTAGCTCATACACTTTATGGGAAAAAATTAATTTTAGAGAATATAAAAATAGGGCATAATGTTATAGTAAATGACTATTCTATTATTTTTTCAGGCGTAATAATAGGGGATAATTCTCAAATAAGAGGAAAATCAATAGTAAAAAGGGGCACAATTATTCCAAGCAATCAAGTGTGGGGAGGCATACCTGCTAAATTCATAAGTAAAATAAAATGAAATTAAATAAAATCTCTTTTTTTATATTGTTTATTAGCCTATTATTAAGTATCTTAATTACATGTCTAGAAAGTAAATTGTTTAAAATAATCTTTAAAAACTATGCATTTATTTTCAATATATTATTCTTCGTGCTTCTTTTCTATTTTTTAATCATTCTCTTCATAAATTTATTCATAATAAATAAGATAAATGAGGGAACTTTTGATTTAGAAGATAAAAATAATAATTACTATCTAAGTTACAATTATATGACTAATTTAATTTTGATTCCAATTTTGCCGATGATGCCTTTCTTTTTTGTTCCACTAGTTCTAAAATTATTTGGAGCAAAGTTAGGAAGAAATAACATTGTAGGTGCAGCAATTCTTTATGATCCTGCTTTAGTCGAAACAGGCAACAATGTTGTTTTAGGTGGCTTTTGCATAATAAAGTGTTCTCTCATAAACAAAAAGAAAATTACTCTTAAAAAAGTTAAAATAGGGGATGGAGCGACAGTCGGGGCTAATTCTTTACTTGAAGCAGGGATAGAACTTGGAGAAAATTCAATAATAGCACCAGGAGCATATGTTCCTCCATTCACAATAATTCCAAAGAATGAGCTTTGGGGCGGTAATCCCGCCAAATTCATAAAGAGAATAAAATAAAGAGAAAGTATTTTAAACATGCTTTTCCTCATTAAAAAATGAGTAAAGATGATCGATTTCTTTCTAAATCTATTGGGGACTTAATTCTTTTCGTAATAGCCTTTATCTTAGGAGGAGCTGGGCTAGGTATATTGTATAATTCTCAGAGTGAATTAACTAATATTGTTGGAGGATTTGCTTTAATTGGTATAGCAATTGCCATAATATATAAATTAATCCAAAATGGATAGAATTGAAATAGATAAAAACGTCTTAGATTTAAAATATAAGTTTGGTTTAGAAAAGGCCAGAATAGCTTTATCCCTACTCACTATAGGAATACTGGCGTTCTTGGGAACTTTTATTTGGTATGTTCAAAGAATAATCCTCGGGGTAGCTATTTCAATAATTATTATTTTAATTTCAATTATATACTACACTAGAATAAAAAAGGATATGAATAATATTTTAGTAGATATCAAAAACCTAAAGTAACAGAGATTAAATATATAAAGATAAAAAATAAAATAATTATTATGGTAAAGAAAACAACCGAAGAAGAAAGAAGAAGGTATATAGAGCAACCTAAACCTCAAGAGAGAGATCAGTATGGACGAAGAATTTTGCCAGCAGATAGAACCTTTCTAGATCATGATGGACAAATAGTTCATCCTAACAAAGTAGACTACGAATCAAAAAGAAAGGATAAGTATAAACCAAAATAAGATAATTATTTCTTTAAAATTTCATAGACACCAAGCGGGCTTCCTACTGGATCTAGTATTATCCCAACAGCTAAATCAGTCCCATGCAGCTTAAACTCTGTTTTTTCATAATATATACTTCCGCCTTTTTCTTTGACAAGCTCTAGTGTTTTATCAACAGAATCAACAGGATAGTAGTCAACAGATATCTGTCCGAAAAATTTCTTCTTCATTATAAATCCGTCAAAATTAATTTTATTTTTACTTTTCTCCTTAGGTATTTTTATATATATTACTGGCCCTTCATAGAAATCTGACTTAAGTTCAGATTCTTCAAATTTCCATCCAAATATGGAAGAATAAAATTCCTTTATTTCACCCATATCTTTCGCAGGAAGTACTATCATTTTATTTTTTATCTCCACCGTTAACTTTCAATCTCATAATATCTACTAAAAGAAGCAAAGCCATTATTCCAATCGCTATTTGAATCCATAGAGTATTTCCATTTACAATAGCAACTAGTCTATTATAAAAAACAACTCCTAAGATTATGAGTGCACTAAGAAAAGCCCAGCCAAATATTTTTGAGACTTTTACTGCTCTCTTTTCAAGTTTTTTTAACTTATCCTCTATATTTGTCTCAACATGAGATATCCTATTACCTATGTTATCCATAAATCCATTAACCATCATCATTGGCTGAATAAATCCTCCCTTATCAAGATTAAAGTTTTGATTTCCAAACCCATTCTGAAAACCAGCAAGCATCTTTTGAAAGTCAGGCGCAACATCCTTTCCAACATCACCTCTCTTTCCATCCATTTCAAGTATAGCCGGACCTATAGCATCTTTAAATGGAAGATTCTGAGTCATTATCATCTGTTTAAGTAGTGGCTCAAATCTTTTATCTGTTAAACCATATCTCTTAAGTAAGTTATTAACTGCGAGTGTGCTTCTGGTACTTACAAGAAATTCATTTTTCTGAGGAACTTTATATTTTAGTAGCAAATTATAAGCCTCAAATATATAATCAAAGGCTCTTTCGCTCTTTTTACTATAATAATCTTCAAATAAAACAGTCATTTCAGCTTTTAATTTTTTATACTTCTTTACATCCTTAATTTTTAAGTTATTAGCGTCTAAATGTGCCTGAATAAATTTCTCAGGATCATTTGAAAATATAGAATTATATTGCGATAAATACATTTGCTTTATGTTTTCAGGCATTTTTCCTGCAACTCCAAAGTCAATGAATCCAATTCTTCCATCCTTAAGAACAAGCATATTCGCAGGATGTAAGTCCCCATGGAAAAGACCATCATAAAACATGTGATATGTAATGCTTTTTACCAGGTTCTCCATAACTTTCTCCTTATCTATTCCAGATTTGTGAATTCCAGATACATCGGAGATCTTTATTCCATTTAAGTACTCTTCAACTAAAACTTTTTTCGTGTTGAAAAACACCTTTGGAATCTTTTCATATTTAGATAGTTCTTGTCTTCTGAATAAATCTGCATGTATGGCTTCCTGTTCAAAATCAAGTTCCGCATTTAGAAATTCTTCAAGTTCTTTGAGTATAACTTTTATATCTATTCCAGCTTTCTTTAATTTTCCTTCAGCTCGATTAGAAAAAAAATGTAATGCAGATAAATCTTTTTCTATTATTTCCTGTGCGTCCGGTCTTTGTACTTTAACAACAACTATTTCTCCAGTATGTAATTTGGCTCTATGTACTTGAGATAAAGAAGCGGCCGCTATAGGTTTTTCTTCAATTTTTTCAAATAAATCATCAAGCTTTTTTCCAAACTCGCTCTCTATTATTTGCGAAGCTTTAGAAAAAGGAAAAGGAGGTACACTATCTTGCAACTTTTCAAATTCTCTTCTATAAATCTCAGGAATAACCAAGTAATTTATGCTTAAAAATTGCCCAAGTTTAATAAAAACAGGACCAAGCTCTTCAAATGCCTTCCTTAAATTAATTGCCAATTTCTCAGGATCCTTAGTTTTTCTCTTAATAAGAAATCTTCGCAATTTATATTTCTTCAAAACTCTATTTATTTCAAGAATTCGTTTCAAATTTCTAATAGCTCCTCTTTTCTTTATCATTACAAACATCAAACTTACTTAATATTTAAGCTTTTTTAATTACGCCCCCAAGTACTTTCCTTATATACCTATAAAACTCTTCTTCAGGATGATATTGAGATATGACTCTTTTAATCTTTCTTAAATTTTCCTTCACCCTATTACTTCCTAGATATTTGATTTTTTTATTAAGTTCTTTTAAGCTAATGTTATCATATTCTAAAGCATCCCCCAAACCAGCCTTAGAAATAGGCTCCATAGTCAGAAATTGATCCATATTAGATGGGATACCCAAAATAGGTACCCCAAAAGATAATGCTTGATAAACTCCCGCACTCCCCCCATTATTTATTGCGAGGTCTGCCCTTTTTAAAAACTCTGAAGCCTTTGCAAAATTCATGTAGACAACATTTTTACTGTCTTTATTAAGAACATCTTTTCTTCCTGTTACTACTATTATGAAATTTTCACCATTATTTAAAAAATTGATTAGTTTCTGATTGATTTCTCCGCTAGATCCAAAAGACAGATAGACTACTCTTTTATTTCTAGGAATTTTGATTTTTTTGTTTTTAATTTCAGGTTCCCATATAATTGGCCCAATAAAAGCGTGTGATTTTGGAACTTTTACATTATCATATATTTCTTTTATATCCGAATAAACACAATAATCACCATGATGATATGCCTCTCTTATCCCTCTTGCCTCATCTAGGCCATACTTTCTACAAATCAGGTTATATCCAGATAAGTATCTCCTAAAAAACAATTTTCTAAAGATTCTATTATTCAATAATATCGTTAGAATCTTCTTTCCGAGTATCTTTCCAGCCAAAATATTCGAGGCAGGATAAACCTCCCGATAATACTTACTCCAATAAAAACTTGTTACATTAACAAAGGGTTTATTTTCCAGTTTACAACTAATTTTCAAACTAGGTCTAAAATCCCCGACAACTAAGTCAGGTTTAATTTTTCTAATTATTCTTCTTTCTTCTTCTATGTATTTTTCTAGTAATTTCCTTGGAAAAAGAGGTTTTCCAAGAAACATATTTTTCTTAAATTTTTCTGAATCTTGAGACTTTAATTCTATCATCTTTTTTTTATCAAAATCAATTAAATTGTTATATCTTCCATCAACAGCGAAGTATACATCAAATCCTTTTTTCGCAAGATATTTAGCTAATTTTAAAGGCCTCCCGACATGAGCGAGACTTACAGCTTCTGAAAAGAATAAAATCCTATATTTTAGTAATTTTGATCTTTCATTCATAATTTTACTTGGTCTTTTTCGTTTATAATCCCTTTTGTTAAGATTTATATACAATTCTATCCTTTAAAATACAAGAAGATGGTGGACGCAATATTAAATTGGCTAAGTGTAATCGCGGCAGTTGTATATCTAAGTTTTATAATAATATTTATTCTTCTAAAAGAGAAGATGCTTAAAGTTCTAAGAAAAATTGGCGGAGATACAACTTTCCCAATGATAGTTGCAGGCCTTATATGCCTAGGAGTTTTATATCTTTTAGTAAAAGAGGTAAGCATATCTTATATTTTTATGGCCATGATTTTATCAAGAATTTTATTATTTGTAACGTCTATGGGAGATCCGTATTCGTTCGTCGAATTCACAAGAAGATTATCATCAAAGAAATTTCAAATAGAAGATTGGTTTGAAATATTTATATGGGTAATAATATCCCTAGGCACATTATATGAAAATTTTTGGCCAAATCCTATATCTTTCTGATCTTTAAAAACAAAAAGGTTTAAATATCCTTATTACATCTACTAGTTATGAGTAAAAAAAAGGGGGATAAGGGTGTGACTGGAAATTTAGATGCTGATATAAATAGGGCTGAAAAGAGAAGTTTTACACAATCATCTTCGTCTAAAGGAGACATTAGAAAAATGATAAAGTCTAATCCATTTATAAATATGGGTGGTTTAATTAATGAAGAGGTAATTGATAGTTTTCTAAATGCAGGACAAGAATCCATAAAAGTCACTCAAGCAGTCATTCCAAATATGGTAACAGATTATGTTAGAAATTCAGGAAGAAAGGCAATGCATCATGCTATTGAAGCGAACAAACAAATTCTTAGTGGCGTCTCGAAAATGCTTGACAACGCAAAAGATCTAGCTGATAAAGCTTATGATCAAATTTAATTTTCTAATTTTTATCTAAATAATTTAATGTCTCGTGGGCATGCGTCCTTAGGGTTAAGTTAGCTACATAAACCGAATAACTATGAGCTATTTTAGTTCAATGCTCCGACTGGAGCGTATTACTATTTGGTTGAGTTCTCCGAAGGAGCGTTAATCTAAATTTCGGTTTATGACGCTACAACCAAAACAGCGAAAAGTTTAAATAATATACATATGTATACAAATATATACTCAAGGCAAAGCCATAGCACAATTGCACAGACACAGCAACTTTGATTGCATCGTCATCGCACATAAGCATCGGCACAGCACAGAGAAAGAAAATGGAAACAACACTAAGATTAAATGTTAGAACAAAAGAAGAGCTTGATAAATTCAGGCAATACAAAAATGAAAGCTACGATGAGTTAGTTAGAAAACTAATTCATTTAGCAAAACTATGTGAAGATGAACCAAAATTATCACAGAAAACTATTAAAGAAATCAAAGAAGCTAGAGAAAGAGTTAAGAAAGGAAAATTCTATACAGAAGCAGAGGCAAAGAAAATACTCGGCTTATAAAATGTACAAACTTATTCTTGAAAAGAAAGCAATTCATGACTTGAATAAGTTAGAAACAAAAGTTAAAGATAGAATTTGGAATAAACTTCAAGAGTGTAAAGAAGATCCGTTTAGATTTTTTGAAAAATTAGTTGAAATGCCAGGGTTTAAACTAAGAATTGGTGATTGGAGAGTTATAGCTGATATTATCAGAGAGAAAGAAGCAATTATAGTTTTGAAAGTTAGCCATAGAAAAAATGTTTATGACTAATTTCTAATATCGTGAGGAAAAAGTTGGGGAGTTAATCCTTAAAAATCACCTAAATTTGCCTGACTTTTCTCTGGAAATAATGCTTTCCAGGTAGCCCAAGATTTCCTAAATATTCCAGCGTCTTTGAATTTATTGCCTTGTTCTTTTAGAAATTTTATTGTATATGGATCAGAAGGATAACCCGAACCTATCTCGCCATAAATTTTCTTTAATTTGGCAACTTCCTCTTCCCTTTGTACTTTTGCTAGAATTGATGCTGCTGAAACAGAAGGATGGTTGAAATCTGCCTTGTGTTCACACAGAACCTCAAGATTATCTATGTGTTCTATAAATTCTAAAAGCTTTAGTCGCCAGGTCTTTGTATTAACAGAAGGACAATCTACAATAACTTTAATTTTTTTATTTTTAATGTTTAAATTATTTATTACCTTGGCAATTTTCATTGCTTCTAATGTATTAAGATTAATCCCTGAAGTAATTGAAGCATCTATTTCATTGGGAGTTGCAATTACTACATAGGACTTAAGTGAATTTTCTTTTATTTCTTTTCCTAGTTCAATTCTTTTTGGATGCGAAAGAAGTTTTGAATCAGCAACACCCTTATCTTTTAAGTGCGCTTCTTGATTTTTGTTTAGTAATACCCCTGCTAAGATCATTGGCCCTATCAATGGTCCTCTTCCAGCATCATCTACACCTAAAACTAAACTCATTAGTAAAGAAGAAAATAGGGGAATATAAACATTTTGAAAAAGTGAAAAAAATAGCGCGGGCAGGATTTGAACCATGCGACCTCAAGGTTATGGGCCTTGCGAGCTAACCAGGCTGCTCTACCGCGCTATGATATTAGAGAATAAAGATGACTTTTAAACCTTATTGTTAAGTTACTAATTTTTATAGTTTATAAAAATTTAAAAACAGTGAACCTTTCTTGAAGAGATATAAAATGGGAAGTGCATTATTAAGTGTTGGTTTAGTTATTGGGATTGCTGCAATATTAACTGTTGTTGTTAAATCTATAAAGCAGCCCCCAATTATAGCTTATATCATCACTGGGGTGCTTGCTGGACCCTTGTTCCTTAACTTAATTAATTTAAATAACGATTCTTCAGAACTAATTTTGATATTTGCTCATATGGGCGTTGCCTTTCTTTTATTTATAGTCGGATTAAGTCTTGATTTTAGAGTTTTAAAAGAAGTTGGAAAAGTTTCTGCTTTAACAGGATTCTCTGAAATTTTAATAACCGCAGGAGTAGGATTCTTAATAGCTATATCCTTAGGATTTGGAAATTTAACTGGAATTTATATTGCCGCAGCTCTTGCTTTCTCTTCAACTGTTATTATAGTCAAAATTCTATCGGATAAAAAAGAGATTGATACTCTGCATGGAAAATTAGCTCTTGGTATTCTTATAGTTGAAGATTTTGTCGCGGCTCTTGCTTTAATGGCAAGGAGTATTCTTTCTATCTTATCTTGTTCTTCCTAAAACCCTTGATTATCTTGCCAAAAACTCTGATATTTTATTTTTATTTGGAATAGCTTGGGCATTATTGCTCGCGACATTGTTTGATTCACTTGGATTTTCACTTGAGATAGGAGCTTTAATTGCTGGAATGTCTTTGGCTTCTAGCAAATACACTCTTGAATTAAGCGGAAAAATAAAACCTTTAAGAGATTTCTTTGTTGTTTTGTTCTTTGTCTTCTTTGGAAGTCAGCTTGCAGGAGAAATAACTTCAAAATTAATTTACCAGTCTTTAGTATTCTCTTTATTTATCATTGTTGGAAAGCCAATCATTGTTATGAGTTTTTTACGTTTATTTGGATACAAAAAAAGGACTAATTTTTTGGCGGGATCTAGTTTAGCTCAGATAAGTGAGTTTTCTTTAATAATTGTATTATTAGGATTTACTATCGGACATTTAACGCAAGAGACTATGAGCTTGGTAATATTGATTTCTATTATTACTATAACTGTTAGCAGTTATAGTATTTATTATTCACACTGGATATTCTCTAAAATCTCCCATTTACTTAATGTGTTTGAGGGTAAAAAAGAAGAAATTGATATGAAAACAAGTAAAGATGAAATATTCCAAATCGTCGTAATTGGATATCACAGAATAGGATATAAAATACTTAAATCAATAAGACAATTAAAGATGCCTTTTATTGTAATAGACCACAATCCTAAAGTTATCTTGGCTTTAAGAAAAAAAGGAATAAATTGTATTTATGGAGATGCGGGGGATAAATACCTTTTAAGTGAAATAAATTTAGAAAATGCTAAATTAGTTATTTCCACTATTCCTGAAGAAAATTCCAATTTAGTCATAAAAGAAAGATTAAAAGAAATAAACTCGAAGGCGGTTTTTATAGCAACGGCTGAACAGCCAAGAATTGCCCTTGAATTATATAATTCTGGAGTGGATTATGTAATAGTTCCACATCATTTAGGAGGAGATTACATTGCTGAAATAATAAAAGACTTAGGATTGCATAAAGGAAAATATGAAAAACTTGGGAAAACACATTATAAAGAACTTAGTTATGCGAAGAATAAATCGAAATATAGTTAAGCATGTTCTAAAACGAAGTTGGATATTTCCATTGGAAGTTGCTGAACATCCCTGATAGATCTTGCAAAGGTAGTATTTCTTGTAAGTATTGAAAAATAATCTGATGCCTGATTATCCACATTAAAGTAAATTGTTCTTATCCTCTCTGCTTCTGCTTCTCCAAAAGCCATGGATGTATCAACATAAGGACTATGATAATTTGACGCTGAAGGTCTTCCATCTGAAATCATAATCAAATTCTTTTCTTTTGCATCTATTTTACTTAATTCAGAAACAACTCCTCTTATAGCTATTCCATCTGCATTAGATGACTCTGGTTCTAAGGCACCAATATTTTCAAGACTAGTTAATCTGTATAAAGTTGTTGTACCTTCATTGTCTGTAGAAAATGCATATGGAATAACAGTATCTCCTATTTCTGTTAAAGCTTGATATATTAACCCAGCAGATAATCTTTCAACATCTATAACTCTCTTTTCAGATTGAAGTCTTGAACCTGTTGATCCGCTAATATCTATAAGTAAAGCTGTAAGAGAATCTCTTTCAAGTATTGAGTAACTATCATAAATTCTTGAATTTTTTCTTAAGGATGGATCTGATAAGACTTCCATAACTGCTTCTATGTTTATCTCATCTGGATCTTCTGAAAATCTTGTTCTTTTAAGTTCATTTGGCTTAAGCATTTGAAAATGCTCAACTATTTGTCTCCTTAGAAAATCATATTTTAATAATTCTCTTGCAAAATCTGGTCTTACCTTGTCATATTCTATTAATTGCAAGTTATTAATATGAACATAGGCCTGTTTCATTTCATCATAGCTTATTATCTTGACTAGTCCGCTCTCTATCTTTCCAGATTTTTTATCTGGAATACTTATTTGTCCTGATACTTTTTGACCATCTTCATCTTTTTTTTGTTCAGAGTCTTTCTTTTCAATATAATCTTTTAGAAATTTTTCAAGTTTTCCACCATTTTCAGATTCTGAAAAATCATGAACGTCTCCCCTATATCCAAGATAAACTGTTTGATTGTTTTCTCTTCCAGTATTATCTTTATTGCCTTCTACATCTTTTCCACTTTCCTTATTTTTAAGCCCTTGGACTGCCAAATAATTAGGGTTTTTTCCTGGAAATTCTTTTTCTATATCTGGAAATGCTTCTTTAAGAAGATTGTAAACTTGCGGAACTGCAATCCATGTTGCTTCAACTGACTCCCCGTATACTTTACTACTTATGGCTACCGCTTCTCTTAGTAAATCCTGAACAGTCTTTATTCCTCTTGCGTTTAAATCTGGATTAAATATCCGAATTTGCAAGGTTTCATTTTCAAGATTTATAATTTTTGGGTTGAATTGAGATGGCAAGTATTTCGTTATCATCTGAGAAGAAAATAATTCAACTACTCTTTCTACTGTGGCTATTGGGAAACTTCTTTTTGTTGTTAAATATTGATTTGATTTCACCAATAATTCTGTATCTTCCGGTCTAAAATAAAATTGACTATTGTGCTCTATTCTTGCGTCATCTATTACATTAAAAATTGTATGCCCCAAGGTCTTATTACCTAACTTTTCTAAATAATGTCTAGGGTCAACTAAAAATGTACCTTCTCTTATATGTAGAAGTTCATGAAGAAGATCTGATTTGTATAAACTCATATTTCTGTTCTGATGAATATCTTTTTTACTGTCTTTAAAGGCAGCTTTTCTGGCTTCTAGCATTATTCTTTTTCCATCCGTTTGGGGTCTTTCTCCAGGAACAATTGGAAATATTCCTAGATATGAAAGCAGCGTTTTTTCTAATTCTGGTCTTGCTTCATCTAAAGTTAACGCAAAGAAATTATCTGCTTTGAAGATATTATCTAAACTCATGCCACACCTCTTAAACTTTGTGAGTCTTCTGTTCTAGTTGCTCCATTTTTTCCATAATTTCCACCGCCGATAGAATTTTGTTTAAATAAACTTAATATTGTTTCAGCCCAGATTTGCACTGTTCCATCATTAAGCGCTCCATTAAATCCTGCAAAAAATTCTTCTTCATTCTTTGTTTGTTTTGCGAATTCGTATGCTTGAGCAACAGGTATAAATGCTGATTGTGGAAGTGCCAACAATAATCCCTTATCTGCTCTTGAAGCAAGTTCATGCCAAGTATCTTGATATGCTTTGCCTATTTGTCCATGAGCGGCAACATATTGTTTAAATTCGACAGCAAATTTTTCTCTTAATTTTTGTTCCCTTGTTTTTTCTGGTTTTTGCCCTCTTGGTTTAAAAAGAGTTGATGATGAAGATTTTATTGTATCATAGTTTGTATCAATGTGATTCATTATATTTTCAAGATTATTTGATGAATATTTTTTTATATCATCTATAGAAAGTTTATAATTGTTCTCAATGTTTTTCAAATTATGATAAAACACATCTTTTATGCCAACTTTCTTAAACTTAAAAATATCTTCTAGTAAAGGTATCTTCGAACTTGAAGATTTTCCATCAAGATTTTCTTCATCTTCGTTTGCCATTTTATGCTCCAAAATTAGTTGCTTGGCGAGGTTTGCCCATTAAATCATAAAACTGTGCTAAAGAAACAACTGCCTCATGAGTGCTGACTTTTGTTCCTAGAGGTCTAGCTCCGAATTTTCCATAAGTAATTTGATCCACACAGAGTCTTGATGCATAAGACTGTGCTTGCTGAGGGTTCATACCCTGATCAACTAAGAAGTCGTATTGTGCAATTGCAGATCTAAGAATTCTAACTGAAGGTTTATGCAATAAAACATTTGTAACTTCTCCTATTTCCCTTAAATAATTTTTAATTTCTGACTTTAGATCGTTTGTTCCTTTATCTGCAAAAGATCTTACTGTGACAAAAAAATCAGCTAATCTATAAGCTAAATCTTTTCTACTTAATTTTTTAGGCAAGACTTCATTCATTTTATCTTTTTCTTCCATTGTTAGATAACCTATTACATTATCAGAATGTTTTATTTTCTCTTTCGTGAAAAAGTCTTCCCAAGGTGCATTTGCATCTCTTCTTACAAATCTAAGTGAATCTTCTGATAGAATTAACCCTCTTTCTTGCGACACAAGATCAGTTAGATCTCCTAAGGCTACAGAAGCTTCTAATGAAGGAGGGAGATAAGTGAAGCTCCCAATCGCAGCAGAGCTGCGGGGCTTCTAAAAGTCACTCAACTTTAACTGGTCGGTAGACCGACCTTGATTACGAATATATTTTCT
>JAGVWR010000028.1 GCA_018304205.1 Candidatus Pacearchaeota archaeon
AATAAACTTTATGACAAGCATGATGTAATTCATACATAAATTTTAGAATAAGATAACTATATAGTTTTTACCCAGTCACAGCAGAGCTGTGGGGATTTCCTCTCAATTAAAATTACTTTGGCCGTTTTATTTAGATGCGTTGATAAGCCCTATCCTTTTCTTTATTCCTGCCTTTTCTATCTTATATTTCAGTAATGTTGGACTAAATTTGTTTCAGTTGGGACTTTTATTATCTGCATCTAGTTTAGCTTCTCTTTTATCTGAGATTCCTACCGGAGCTTTCGCAGATTTGTATGGACGAAAACTATCTGTTTTGTTAGGGTTCTTCTTTGAAGGTTTAATATTAATATTAATCTTTTTTATGGGGAATAGCTTTCATTCTTTGTTAATTTCTTTTTTCTTTCTTGGTCTTGCAATGACATTTTCTTCTGGATCTAAGGAAGCCTGGGTTGTCGATTTGATTAATAAAAATAATAAACATTTAACGAAGAATTATTTTACGAAAATAAAAAGTTTTGATAGTTTCGCTTTAATATTTTCTGGTATTCTTGGAGCATTCTTTGTAAAATTGTTTGGTTTGTCTATCATTTGGATTGTGAGCGGGTTATCTTATTTTTTGTCTATTTTAGTTCTTATTTTTGCTAAAGAAGTATTTTATAGAAGAAAAGTAAAGGTTAGAGATAGTTTTACCCAAATAACTAAACAATCAACAAAATCTTTTAATTATAGTAGGAAACACAAAGTGTTATTTTTATTCTTTATCGCTGCAGCAATTTTATCTTTTGCAGGGTATTTGGATAGTCAACTAGCCTGGACTCCATTTTTTATGGATATGGGACTAAAAGAACATTATTTTGGTTATTTATGGTCTATAATTGGTTTGGCAGGAGTGATAGCTCCTTTATTAACTTCAAAATTGATTAAAAGAAATAATGAACGCAAGTTCATTATGACTATAATTATGCTAACTATATTAGTGCTTATTTTCATAGTATTTGTTAATAATTTATATTGGGGGTTTTTTGTCTTAATTATTAGTGCTTTGTTTACTCAAATGAGTAATCCTGCGGAGAGGATCTATTTTCATAGGTTTATTCCGGCTAAATTAAGAGCAAGTGTTGGAAGTGTTGAAGCTATGTGGCTATCTCTAATAGGAATAGCTTCTGTTCCATTAGCAGGATTTTTAGTTGATAATATTGGCGCAAGGTATACCATATTTTTGTCAGCTATATTTATGATACCTGCGGCAATCATATACTATAATATAAAGGAGAGACGATTGTTTGTATAGAAAACCTATTAAATTATATTTTTCTAGGAATATAAGGCAAAAAGATGGTAAGGCAAGGAACGCAGAGGATTATTGGAGGAATATTTTTGTTTATAGGGGTAACTATATTACTTAATTCGTTTTCTGGAATAACTGGATTTGTTGTTTTTGAGGGAACGGATGTTAAATTTGGATTTTATGCTGCTGTTTGGTTTTTTGTTTCAGGAATATTACTGTTTACCTCAACTCTGTCTGCTCCTTCATACACAAGGCATAGAGAATCTAGGTTGGAAAGATTGTTTGTAAAAGACAGAAAGAATGTAGTAAGAATAAACGATTTTAAAGGAAATTTAATAAATGAGGGGTTGGAACATTTAGAACCTGCCCACAAGGCGTTAAAAGATATTGGAAATTTGTATAGGAATTACAAAGAAGATTTTGGAAAACCGGAAGCAGTTAAATTATTCAGGACAATACTTGAACCTTATATTGAAGCGGCAAGATTACAGATAGAAGATCATGCCGGGCAGAAAGTTGTAAAGGGCACCGAGCTGTATTTTGTAAATAAATTTTTGAGAATTTGGGATCCTAAATATAATCCATTAGTCCATGAGAGAGTTATTCCAGTTTTGGATAAGATGGAAGGAAAAGGTTATTTGAGAGTTAGACATTATACTACTTCTTCTAGAGCAGATAAAATAAACAAAGTTAAGGTGATGGGCTGGGAGGGGAGTCCAAGGCCTCTTGATCAGGGAAAGGTTTTTGTTGAATTAGCCTCTAATAAGATTTTGTCTCAACAAGAATTTATAGAAAGACATGTAATTAATAATCCTCATTTGGGAGAATCTTATGTTGAATTTTTAGTTCCTGAAAATGATATAAAAGCTCAGACCAATCCTAAGAATGGGTTAAAGGAATATTATTTGGATGCTAATTCAATTCATGGGAAAAATCCAAGTTATAAAATATATAGCAATGTTAAAGTTACTAAAAGAGCTTGAATTTTATGATTTATAGGTAACAATTAAGTAATCTATAGGAGATTCTGACAATCTCTCGCTAATAACTTGTTTTACTTGTTCCCACTCAAGCTTCCCGTAGCCACATCCTATATGAGGTAAAGCACAGGCTTTTATTTCTTTTTCAATCAGAAGTTTATCAAGGGCTCTTAACGATCTGTTTAAAAAGGTATAATCTGCATACATTAAATTTTCTTGTGTAGCCAAATAAGCTATTTTGGGAGTGTTTTCTTCATCGAAAATAACTTCTCCTCCTTTGTAAGAATGAATCTTTCTTAATTTCTTAAATCTCTCATATGAATCTGGCCATTTTTTTCTTATTTGATCAGATAGCCCTGTTTTCATATCTTCTATTTTTGCACAGGCGACGCCGTGTCCTATAACCTCTATTTGCAAATCTAGAAGATTTCCTTCAACATCTCTTAGGACCATTTTATCTCTCTGAAAAACCGGCTTTTAAGAATTCTTGTCTTGCTCTTGCCAGATCTCCTTCATTTATCAATGCTACTAGATTTTGGTCTCTTGAATAAACAGACATTTCATATTTGATTTTATTTATATCATAAGCCATTGTGCTTCTTATAATATGTAATGGAATACTTGTAGATTTAGAATAGTTGAAGATAGTTAAATCATGTCCTATGGTTTCTAGTTTTGGGATTACTAAACCGGCATTAGCTTTTCTTACTACTCCTTCAAAATATTTTTCAGGCTGCAGAGCAATTGCATCTAAATGCCCTTCCGCTCTTAATTTTTCAAGTTCAGTAACTTTCTCTGTTAAGACCGATAAACAATGAATTTTAACTGGTAAAATTCTGATTATTGTTCTCAACTTTCTATAATCTAAATCATGTCGTTTAGGATAAGTGTCTCGACAAGGGTCTTTTTCTCTACAAATTCTTCTTTCTTCTGATTTATCTATCATTTTTTATTAGGATTGTACTTTATATTTAGTTTTTACTGCTAAGAATAAGTTCAGAAATTGATATATAAATCTATCTATTTGTAGTTACTTTTAAGGCACTAAATCAGGCCAAGTTCTTTAATTTTGGCTCTTAACTCATCTATTTGTTCATTTCCAGTTATTCTTTTCATAGATCTTAGTTCTGTAAGAAAATATGCATGATTTGTTATTCCGCCAATTTCAGGAGCCAGGTCATATAGCTTAAAGGAATCAGAATCTTCATAGTTTATCAAAAATCTGTTAAACTTTCTGGTATCTGAAAGGTTTTTTATATGGTTAATAGTATTTGCAAGTGTTTGTTTTTGTATAACTGGTATTGAATAAGTGTTAAGTGTTTTATTTAGTTCATTTTCTGAAAAATGAACTCCCAAATCAAAGTAATTGTAATAGTCTTCATCATCTCTCGTTTTGCCGTGAAGAGCTTTGTTTATAGTTAATAAGTAACCTTCTTGTCCTTTTCTTATATTAACTAAATCTTTTACTATAATTAATCGGTTTAATTTTAAGGTCATTGGTTCTAAGAGACTCATTATCATCTTACTTATTTTCTATTATGATTTATAAATTTATTGTTCAAAGGATTTAAATAAATCTTTTACATGGTAAAATAATGAGTTTGTTTAAAGGAGGGGATGTAATAGATCTTACTGACTTACAGAAGAGAGGTATTCTAAAGAAGAGTACCAAAATTGCAGGAAGGAACGAGAAAAATTGGGGTGCTTCGGGGGAGTTTATAGATCTTACTAAAAATCAAAGTTCTGGAATCAATTCTATGCAGACTTCTAATTCAACTACTTCAACCGATTCTTCTGTTTCAGCACTTGGTGCTTTGGATGGACTTTCTGCATTAGCTTCTGCTTCATCCAATTCTTCAAGTTCGGAATATGCAAACTTAATGGGCAATTCAAATAATGAAGGTAAAAGTGTGAGCCAACTGTTATTAAAAATAGACGATTTAGAATATAAACTACAACAACTCGTAAATAAAATAAATGAGATTGAGGATAAACTTAAATAATAATCTAATTTTTAGTTAAAATGGAAGATAAAAAAGAAAAGGATTTTTCGAAAGAGATGATGGCGTATGCTTTAAAGAACGCCATGGAATTTGGTAAAGCCGACGCGTCTAAAGTATTAACAAAGTTATTTCAACATGGTCTTGGAAAAGGGCAGATAAAAGAAGTTATGCCTAGTATTAAAGAAACTGTTGAAAAAGTGAATAAATTTAATCAGATGGATTTGAAAATTGAATTTTTAAAATATAAAGAATTTTCAATTGAGCATGAAGAAAAGGAGAAGACCTTGCCTGAACTTCCTAATGCAAAGGGAAAAATTGTAACTAGACTTGCTCCAGAGCCTTCTAAATATCTTCATATAGGGCATGCACTAAGTTTTCTTTTGAACTATGTTTATGCTGAAAGGTATAAGGGGAAATGCAAATTAAGATTTGAGGATTGTAACCCTGAAAAGGTTTCTAAGGAATATATAGAGTCAATAATTGAAGATTTAAAATATTTAGGAATAAAGTATGAAGATGTAAGGTATGTTTCTGATGATATGGAAATTATGTATGATTATGCAGAAAAATTACTAAAATCTGAAAATGTATATATGTGTCTTTGTGAGAGAGATAAAATGCAGGATTTAAGACACAAGGGAATGGAATGTGAATGCAGACAGTTTAGTAAGGATATTAATATGGCTAGATGGAAAGAATTTCTTGCTGGAAAGTATAAGGAAGGAGATGCTGTTCTAAGACTAAAGGGAAACATGCAAAGCCAAAATCAAGTAATGAGAGATCCTGTTTTATTCAGAACAATTTACAAGAAGCATTTCAGACATGGAAATAAATACAAAATATGGCCGATGTACGATTTTTATAATCCTATTGAAGATAGTTTAATGGATGTTACTCACATATTAAGAAGCAATGAGTTTGAACAACGTGTTGAACTGCAAGATTTACTGAAAAAACTTCTTAAATTGAAAACACAGACGATTGTTCAGTATGGAAGATTTAATGTTATTGATTCAACAACTAAGGGAAGAGAAATAAGGGAGCTTGTTGAATCTAAAGAGTTAATTGGATGGGATGATCCTAGACTTGTTACAATTAAGGCTTTAAGGAGAAGAGGAATTTCCAAAGAAACTTATTATGTTCTTGTAAATCAGGTTGGACTTTCAAAACATGAAGTGAATTTAGACTTTAATATGATTGCTGCTGAGAATAGAAAAATAATAGATCCTAATGCAGATAGATATTTCTTTGTTAAAGATCCTGTTGAATTACATATTGATAAACTTCCCAAAGGCGTGGAATTTGTGAGTTTACCTCTTCATCCTGCAAAGGATAAAGTAAGAAATGTAAAAATTGGAAAAATATTTATTTCTAAAGATGATTTTGAAACGAATAAGGGAAAAGAATTAAGACTATTACATTTGTTTAACATAAATCTTGCAAAAACAAAAGATGGGAAAAGCGAATTTACCTCGTTAGCAAATAAAGACATTCATAAGGTACAGTGGGTTAGCGAACACGTTAAAACTAAAGTACTAATGCCTGATGCGAAATGGATAGAAGGAATAGCTGAAAACGGAATAAAAGGACTAAAGGAAGGACAACTTATTCAGTTCGAGAGAAACTTTTTTGCAAGGTTTGATGGATTTAATAAAAAAGATAACGCCTATGAATTTTGGTTTAGTCATAAGTGAATTTATTCTATTAAAAATTCTAATGGGCAATGATTATTCATAATTACTTCGTCCAAATGTATTATTTCTAGATCTTTAATGTAGCTTCTGTTTATAATTGAGAAGATTTCATAATTAGATCTTGATAGAGTAATGTCTTGTAGGCCTTTGCAGGCAAATAATAAAAAAATTAAGCAACCTTTCTTATATCATTTTGGGAAGAATAATACATATTAAAACATAAATTACTAAAAAGATCTAAAGCATGCTCCCAATCAGTTTGAGGACTTCCGCTTGTTTTGTATTTTTCACGTTTTTCCCAATTTTTATATGCAAATGACGTAAGAGTATGATTTATAGACTCATCAATTGAAAAGTCTTTATCTCGAGTTAAAAATTCTTCATACATTCTTGATAACGAACCGCATAATATATATGCTGCTTTTTCGTTTATGTCTAGTTCTGGTCCAATTTCATCAATATGATCTAGAACCTTTTGTTCCAGTTTTTGCCATATAGACTTAACACCTTTTGTTCCAGTTTTTGCCATATAGACTTAACATCACTTATTTCTTGCGAATTAGCTACTACAGAGAAAACTTCTGGTAGTATTATAGAAACCATAATTACAAATTGTTTTTTAAGGTTTATATATTTATTTATAGTGTAAGAATATTGTACTTCGAGAGAGAAAAACGAAACGTATATAAATGCATTTTCCATTAAATTGTTATTATATTTTGAGGTGAAAGGAGGATGAAATTAATGGAATCTAAGAAGGGGTTGAGCGATGTCGTAACCACTGTTCTGATCATCCTATTAGTTCTTGCTGCTGTTGTTATAGTTTGGGCTTTCGTAAGACCGGCTATTCAAAGTGGAGCTGGACAGGTAAGCGGAGCTTGTGTAAACCTTGATTTGAAAGTCGTGAGTTGT
>JAGVWR010000029.1 GCA_018304205.1 Candidatus Pacearchaeota archaeon
CACAGTTAAGTTTTTCATATATTATTGCACGCAATTCTTGATTGTCTATTCTTCTTGCACCAGGTATTAGAATTCCTGTTTTTCTATATAACATTAGTTCAAACACAGTAAAATATCCTGCTTCTGATATAACAAAATCGTGCTCATCCAAATCAGTTTTAAAATCAGTAGACCAATCTATAACCTTACAGTTTTTTAGGTTAAGTTGGGTATTTGATGATCCTTTTAATATAGTAAACGTTATATTTGGTAGTGATTTGGTAACTTCTTCAATTGATTTAGTAATAATTTCAAAAAACTTTGTTGAAGAGGGTCTTCCTCCCCCTCCGCACGTAACTAAAATTTTAATTTCTTTGCTAGTTCTCTTTTTTCTAAAATATTTATTTTCTATTTTATAACTTGGAAGCACAATAACTTCATTTTCAAACAGGTTGTTTGAGTTCATGCTTTCTAGGTCTTTAAGGGAATATATTTTGTCAAATAATTTAGAATAACCATTTAAAGTAAATATTTCTCTGTGTGAATCTCTTAAGGGGTAGCTAATTAACATAGTCTTTATTCCTTGGGATTTGGCGAATTCAATAATTTTTATATCAAAGATTGTTGAGAAAATGAGAATTTTTATATTATTTTTCTTGATTAGTTCGATAACTTCTTGGGCATATCTATAAATTAGACATCCTCCAATAGTGTTTGTATGTTCCTGATTCTTCAGCTTAACATACTTAATTTCATTTGATTTTACATTTGAAAATTTTTCATAATCATATTCTGTGAATATTGTGCAATCATATCCTTTTTCTGATAATGATTTAGATAAATTTGTTATGAGTGTCATGTGTCCCATTGTTCCTCCAGTTCCAAGAGATACAAATCCTATCTTTTTCATTTTGCTAAATCCTCGAGTAATCCTCTGGTTAAGTCTTTAATTCCAGAATACGAAACAACGACAGATTTAACTTCATCTATCCATAAATCAGGAATATGTATTTCTGGGGGAACGATGTCTTGCTGTTGTTCTAAAGAATGGAGATCAACTCTTTTAGGAAAGGCGTTCAATTTTAACCTTTTAACAGTTTCAGCTCTTCCAATAGGAGTTACTGAGACAGGCCCATTTGGAGTATATTCTGGAAAGATAATCTTTTTTATATTGGTTTTAGGTTTAGAATTTACTTTTAAAAGATCGCAAAATTTCTTTCTAGATGAACTAATTCCGACATCTAAATCAAATTTTCTAGCAAGAATAATTTTTTGTAATGCATCCTCATCAAACTGTTGAGTGGCTTCAGAATTGTGATATTCGTTAAGTAAACTTAATAGTTTCTGGGAATTAGCAATAGTTGAAAATCTAGTGTAAATTGGTTTTGGAATATAACTTCCTCTTAATCCTTTTTCTGTAAAATCTAATAATGTGTCTCCATCGTTAATAAATGTCAGATCTAACTTTTCTAGGAAGCTAACTGCGAGGGTGGTTTTTCCTGACCAACATCTTCCAGGAATGGTTAAACCTCCGTTTTTTGATTCTACAGTAGATGCATGAAATAAAATTTTTCCTTCTGAAGCTTCTTCAAGAAGATACTTTTCAAAACATTTACAGAATGCATCTTCATCATTTTGTATATAGCTTCTCACAAAGAATTCTGAGCAGCTTTTTTGCCAAATAGTTCTAACTAGGGTATTATAACGCAAAAAGTCTATTCCTGGTGTTGATAGAGAGTTATTTTTTCTAACAGACCTATAGGGAAATGATTTGTCCTTTATTATAGATCCTTCTTCAACTACTTCTATTTCAAAAAAGCAATCGAAATCTGTAGAAGGATTGCCTGGTTCTTCTATGTTTCTTTCGATTTTCAATAGCAACCCTTCAGGCGCACGTATGATTACTTTTCTCTCCCCTAAATAATCGTACATTCTTTGTATATTCATGTTTAATTTATTTTTATTTCACTTCTAATTCTATCTTTTTGTTACCATTACAGTCTAAACAAATGTCTAAAAAATCTCTATCTTTCATTTTTTTTCTATGCTTAATTGCAGTTAAAGATTTCCATATGCTGTAGACACCATTATCTTTAACATTACCAAGAACATATTTTCCCTGATAATCCCAACAACAAGGGTTTACTGAGCCATCCCAGTTAATAACCATCCATTTCAAACAAGGAGGGCTTACATTCTCAGGCAATTTTGTAGTTAAGTTATTATCTTTATATCTAGAATAGGGTGTTCCAAGAGGCACAAATTGTTGAAACGTTTGTGGGCTGTTATCCATAACATTAAAAGACTTTGTTGAAATGTCATGAAAACCAAGTTCTCTTGCAAAATCTTTTGCATTTACTAATTGAGTGATATTATCTCTTGTAGCAACAGTTTGCATAATTAGTTTAGTTTTACTTTTATCAAGTATAGGAGCTAATCTTTTTACCCCCCTTATAACCTTTGCTAAATTACCTCCTTTTTGATGAATATCATAAACTTCAGGAGTGAATCCATTAATTGAAATAATTATTTCATCTAGGGAAGTCATAAAACTAAGATCTTCAAAATCTTCAAGTTTCCATCCTGTTGTGCTAATTGTTTTTTTGCATTTATATTTTCTTATATTTTCTAGAAGTGTTGAGATTTTGGGATGTAGGAGCGGCTCACCATAATTCCATAGCATAACTTGAGATATCTGGTCTCCTGTTTCTTTGAATATTTTAAAGAAAAGATCAGGATCAATGTTTCCATTACCTCTTGGGAGCCTAGAATTTGGGCAACTAACACATCTATAATTACATTTACTGCTTATTTCGATATTTAGTCTTTTCAGTTCTTCAGTCATCTAAAATATACCTCTTTATCTCTTTTAATTATTTCTGATATTCCCAAAATTCTCCTATTTTCTTGGATGGAATTATTACTCTTTAACATATCGCTGGAGAAATATTTTTTTGGATGATCCATATGGAGTACTTCAAATTGAGGCTCACCAGGTATAAATTGTAAATCAAAACACTGGGCGAGTTTCCATTGAAGATCGGAGTCTTCGCAACCCCAAGTTCTAAATTCTTCACAATATCCTCCAACAGTTTCAAATTGGGATTTTCTCATGAATGTTCCACCACAGTGAACATCGTGGGACCAGATTGTTGGTTCTTGTCCTTTTAGTGATGAGTCACTAATATATCTCTGGAAATTTTCTAAGGAAGTAGTTACTATTTTCTCTTCACCATTTCTGATTCTTTTTACTACTTTCAATTTTCTTACTATTTCGTCAGTAGTTGCAAGGAAGTCTTGCTGGTAATTAAGGGAGTCAATAGTTTTTCTGATTCCAACTTCATTTATTCTTCTTAAAAATTCATCAAAACACTCCAGAGGCATTCTTCTCATTTTTGGCCTATGAAATGCCATGTCTGGATTTGACTCTAATCTTTTAATGAGAGAAGATAAGTAGTTTTGATTTTTGAAGATAATGTCTGCATCATTTGTGTAAATAAACTGACCTTTTGCTAACTTTGCTCCTAAATTTCTTACTTTGCCTGGTCTGAAACTATTTCCTATATCTTCTTCATTTGGCTTGTAAATGTATCTAAGATTCATATATCTGGCAAACTCTCTTAAACCGGGAGTTGCATTTTGTTCTGAAATAATTATTTCGCTTTTAATTCCAGTTTGTGTTTTTAATGAATTAATGCAAATTTGAGTTCTATTTATATCAAAATTTGCGTATATGGGTACAACAATGCTTACGTCTATTGAATTTTGTCTTTCAAGATATCTTTTTAGAGATTTGTTATGCATATTTTAAGGAAGGTATTGCATATTTAAACATTATGATGTGTGACTACTTTCTAAAAGTAATAAGAACATTTTTAAGTATTGGTATGTTAAGTCTACTTATGTCTTTATACCCTCTAAAAGTTGAAAAAAATCATCTTGTTTCTAACGGTAAAAATATAATTCTCAGGGGCTTTTCTATTGCTGACCCCTATAAAATAAGAAATAAAGATAAAATTGAAGTAAGTTTCATAATTAATAAAATTGTTGAGTTAGGAGGGAATGTTATAAGAGTTCCAATACGACCCGATTTATGGCAAACGATCCCTAATTTTTTTGAGTTGTATATTGATGAAATTGTAGACGAATGTTTGAAGAATGATATTTACTGCGTATTGGATTGGCATGCAATAGGAAATCCAATTAAAAATCAAACTAGGATGAAAGAATCCTTTATAGAAAAAAATGGATGTAAGTATTATCGTTATGATTCAAACATAGAGATTGCCTATAAATTTTGGGCAGAATCTTCTCAAAGATATGTTAAAAAGAAGAATGTAATATTTGAAGTGTTTAATGAGCCTGCACCTGGAGAAAAGGATATTCAAAAAATGGAATTATCAGCTCTCTATTGGAAAGAATGGAAACTATGTTTGGAGAAATTAATTGAAATTATAAGAATTAACTCAAACAATCTTATTCTTATTAGCCCGGTAAGGTGGGCGTATAATCTTTCTAATGTAGCAGAATATCCTTTAATAGGCAAAAATATTGCCTATTCAGTGCATCCTTATCCAATTCATACGGATTGGCAAGAAAACTTTGAGAAAGTTGTTGGAAAATTTGCTCTTGTGGTAACTGAATGGGGTTTTATGGAAAAAACAGATCAAGACTTTTTAAGATCTAATTCGGTCCAATATGGAGTACCCATCCTTAACTATATGGAAGAAAACCATATAAGTTGGATTGCATGGTGTTTTGATAAAAGCTGGGATCCTAAAATAGTCAATTCCTGGGAGGATAGAGATTATTCGAATTGGGGAAAATTTATAACTCAAAGACTAGGAGAAATACTTAGAAAACCTTTATAATCTATACTTTAAACAGTATTTTATGGAATTAGCAAGCGAGATTTCTCATTTGGAGGAAAAGTTAGGCTTTAAATTTTTAAAATATGATCGGATTGATGGGGGAGGATTTGATTCTGAAAAATATCTTATAACCTCTTCTAATGGTAAATATCTTCATAAAATATATTTAAAACCTTTTCTTTCTGAACATTTTGATTTTTTATTCTCTTTGAGGGATGTAGGGTTTCCGTCACAATTTCCTTTAGCTAAAGACCCATTTGTCTTCAGAGGTAGGCCTTCAGTTGTTTATACATATACTGATGGAAATATTAAATTGCCTTTAAATGATGAAGATGTTGCGTCTGTTGCAAAATTGTTGGCAATTTGGCATGCGCTTGGATCGAAGTATGTTTCGTCAATAGGTAAAGATTATGGTTTAACTATGGTTCATGGAGACTTTCATCCAGGACATTTAGTTACTAATGAAAAAGGATTAAATTTTATAGACTGCGATAGGATAGGTGTTAGGCATCCGGCCAAAGATATAGGTAGTTTTTTATTTTATAATGCTTTAGGTAGTTTTTCAAATCCTGAAGTAAATATTAAGGCTCAAGCAATTTTATTTATTGAAAAATATATGGCAGCTTCACAATTTGAAATAAAGTTTATGGACGTTTACCCATACTTAAATAGGGTTGCTAGCAACTTTTTGGTTAGATCTTGTGAGTTAGGTATTTCTCCTAAGAAAATAAATAAAAGAGAGAAAATTAGTGAAAGTATAATTCAACTTATTAGTTCTTTAGGTAGGTAGGAAGTATCGCCTAAAACTCTTACTCTCCAAGGGTTAGATAGTTTAGATTGTCCAAGCTTATAAAATATATTTATTGAAGCATTTCTTTGCATAATTACTAGAGATTTAGCGAAAGGTATTTTCATTAGGATAGAAAATATGGCTCTGTTTATATTTCCGTGTGCAATTATTATGCTTCCATCAGTCACAGATATCTTTTTGATGAATGATTCTATTTTTTTAATTTGCATCTTATGTCTTTTGCAATCTTCTTCCTTTTCTATTTTTCCTGGAAATTCATTTAGGACTGGGTCTTCTATTATTGGAATATTTAGTGCTTTAGAGACTATTTCAGCAGTTTCTTTGGCTCTAGCAAGTTTACTTGTGTATATTCTTTTAATATGGTAGTTTTTTAATTTTTCAGCCAATTTTAATGATTGTTGTACTCCTTTCTCATTTAATGAATCATCATGATCGTCTTCTTTTTTAAAGTCTGCATGTCTAGCAATATAGAGTTTTACTTTAGGTATATTTTTATCCATTGTAATTTTATATCTTATATTATTTAGTGTTTTTAATCTTTCTTATGTCAAGAAATTTGACAGAAAACCACACCTTTCAAGGTGTGGTCGTTTCTTGAGCATCCAGAAGTCTCAAACAAACAATGGCTTTTAAGCCATGGTAAACGAAAAGACTTCTTGATATAATTATTTTGCTTCAAACATGATGTTAGCTTAGTTTATTTTTTAACTCTCCAATAGTAACAAAATAGCAATATTTATATATCCTTAAAAGTCCTTAAAATAAGGTAAAATATTAAAACAAACGTAACTAAGGAGA
>JAGVWR010000042.1 GCA_018304205.1 Candidatus Pacearchaeota archaeon
TTTCTAATTCCTTTTAAGATAAATAAAACTATAACTAACAAATATATCCCTAAAACAAACGGATTGTGAAAAATAATTACTCCAAGCAAACTATCTTCTATAATATTAAATTCCTCAATAAATTCAACAGGTATAAAATAAGAAATAAGAAGAAAAGCAAAGAGTAAAACTCCGATGACAAAAAATTTAATATTTTTGATCTTCATAAATTAATTAATATACAAATCTTTAAATACTCTTCCAATCTTATTTTTAAAAATTGAGGTGTCAATGGTAAAAGCTTGCATTTATTGTAAATCTTCTCTTGAGGAAAACTCCGTTATAGATGTCTGTAGGCAATGCGGCCATAAGGTTTGGGGTCCAAAAATGTTCTCAGCTATCGTTTCTAACATGGAAAATGCCCGAGATGTTGGAGATTTGTATCAAGGTTCAGTCACAGATTCTACAATAAGGAAGAAGTAATTTCTTTGAGTTATCAGATTAAATACTGCCACATAAAAGGCAAACTTTAAAAACCAATTTCCGTTAATAAAATACATGTTAAAACATAAAAGTCCAAGAACAAAGGGAAAAATCTCTCTAACGAAGTACTTTCAGAAGTTCAAAGAAGGAGATAAAGTCGCCGTAGTCAGAGAATTAAGTGTAAAATTTGGCTATTCAAACAGAATTCATGGTAGAACTGGAAGAGTATTAGCTAAGAGGGGCTCAGCTTATGAAGTAGAAATAAATGACATAAATAAGCCTAAAAAGTATGTTCTTAAGCCAATACATCTAAAGAGAATAGAAGGAGCTAAAGCCCAATGATCGTTCTAAATCAAAAACCTCTTTCAATGGCAGAATTAAAAGACCATATAAAGAATATAGAAGAAAAGAAGAATTTAGAAGATTATCTTAAAGCATTCACTAAACTTAAGAAAGATAAGGCAGAAGCCCTGGCAAAGGACATACATGCCCTAAATAATCCTAAAATAAAAGAAGAGCAAGTGATAAAAGTTGTTGATTTTCTACCAAAGACGCAAGAGGAAGTAAATAAAATTTTCATAGATGCAACTTTATCTGAGGAAGAAGCAAATGCAGTCGTTGAAATTGTCAAAAAATACTGAACATGATGGAAAAAGAAGATTATGCAATGGTATTAGATTTTCTACCCTATGGATATCCTATGGGAAAAAGAACTTCATCAATAGCTCAAGCTATAGGACTTAAGACTCTCGTTTTACTTGAATTAGTTCCAAGAAGAGGCATTCAATTAGTGCAGAAAGAGAAGGTTTATATAGGTCCAGAAAAGAGAGATAAGATATACTACATCGCAGGTAAAGTGCCGAGCGATAAGTTAACAGAGACTGCAAAGATCCAACTGCAGGAGTTTATAGAAAACTTCGTTGGGGAGCAAGAGAAAAGATTCATAGACTTTTTCAATAATGCTCAACCTATCAATACAAGGTTACACCAACTTGAACTTCTGCCGGGATTCGGCCACAAGCATACAGAAGAAGTTCTGAATGCGAGAAAAGAAAAAAATTTTGAGTCATTTGCAGACATAAAGGCCAGAGTTAAAAGTATCCCAGATCCAAGAAAAGCAATAGAAAAAAGATTAATGGAAGAACTTTTAGAAAAACAAAGATTCAATATATTCGTTAAATAACAAAAATGGCAGAAAAACAAGTTAAAGAAGATAAGAAAAAACAAGAAACTAAAGTTGAGAAGAAAGAAAAAGAAAAGCTTGAGAAAAAACAATCAGCTCAGCATGAAGAGTACGAATCGTTAGTAAGAATTTTGGTTTATGATATTCCAGGTTCAAAAAATTTATACAGTGGTTTAACTAGAGTTAAAGGTATTTCATGGACAATTTCTAACGCTATTTGTTTAAGTTTAGGTTTAGACAGAAATAAGAAGATTCAAGATTTAACGAAACCGGAAATTGAAAAGATAGAAAAATTTATCGCCAATCTAAATATCCCTGATTTTCTTAAAAATAGACAAAAAGATCCAGAAACTGGAGAAACAAAACATTACCTTGGAAACGATCTAGATATGAAGAGAGAATTTGACATAAAGAAAATGAAGAAGATTAAGAGTTATAAAGGAATTAGACATTCTTCCAAACTACCTGTAAGAGGGCAGAGAACAAGATCCCACTTCAGAGAAAGAGGAAGAGCCGTAGGAGTGCAGAAGAAAGCAAAATGATAAGAAAAATAATGGTTGCTGGAACTCCTAGAAACCAGCTGGAGGTTTGTAGATGTTAAGAAAAAAGAAACTATATTTAAGACCAAGAAAGGCATTCGAAAAGACGAGAATTGGAGAGGAAAACGTACTTGTAAAGAAATATGGTCTAAAGAACAAGAAAGAAGTGTGGAAAACCCTTGCCAAAGTAAATTATTTCAGAAGGAGAGCTAAAGAATTAGCCCGTTCTCCCATCGAAGAACAGGAAGTTTTATTTGGTAAATTAAAAGCGATTGGGCTAAAGGTTGATTCTATTTCAGATGTTTTAGGATTAAGCGTAGAAGACTTATTAGCAAGAAGACTTCCAACAATTGTAAATAAAATAGGACTTGCAACTACTCCTAAACAAGCAAGGCAACTGGTTACCCACAAAAAAATTCTAGTTAACGGAAATGTAGTAAATTCTCCTAGTTATATTGTAAGGGTTGCAGAAGAAAAAAATATTTTTATAAAGATAAAAAATAAAGCTCCCAAGCAAGTTGAAAGCAAAACTGAAAATCAAGCAGGGTCTCCAGCAGAAGTTTTAGATAAAGGAGGAAATGCATAATGGCAGAAGAAGAAAAAGTAGTGGTGGTCGCAGAAGTTGAAAAAAAAGTTAAAGAAACTCCAGATGTAGTAGAAGTAAAGGAAGAAGCTCAAGAAACAGAGCAGAAAAAAGAAAGAGTCGCCAAAGAAGACAAGGCCGGAATTGCTTACATTTTCTCATCTGGAAACAACACAATAGTTCACATCACAGATTTATCAGGAAACACTATTTCAAGAGTTTCAGGCGGAATGGTAACAAAACATTCGAGACTTAAATCAAATCCCACAATAGCTATGTTCGTAGCTAAAAGAGCCGCTGAAAGAGCTAGAGACTTAGGAATTACAGAATTATACATTAGAATGAAAGCAAAAACAGGTTCACCAGGATTTGGTCCCGGAGCCCACGCAGCTGTAAAAAGTCTAGGTAAAGAAGGATTTAGAATAATAAACATATTAGACACCACAAGAGTTGCCAGAGGAGGACCAAAGGCAAAAGGCGGTAAGAGAGGAAGAAGAGTTTAAAGCTAAGATTTAAAAGACAAAATAACTTAATAATAAAATGGAAACAATAAAAAACACACCTGAAAAAATCGTTTTAAAAGTGCCTGCAAATGAATCACTAGCAAATGCTATAAGGCGATCTGTTTCAGAAGTTCCATCTTTGGCAATAGTAGAAGTTGAAATATTTAAAAACGATTCTGCTTTATACGACGAAGTCTTAGCTCATAGACTTGGTCTAGTTCCTCTAAAGACGGAAAAATCAATGGATGAAAAGACAAAGATTGATTTAAAGCTCACAAAATTAGGGCCTGGCACAGTTTATTCAGGTGACTTAAAAGGTTCAGCAGATATTGTCTTCGATAAAATTCCATTAACAATTTTAGGAGAAGGCGGTAAAATAGAACTTATTGCCACAGCACAATTAGGTACAGGACTAACACACGCAAAGCATATTCCAGGACTTTGTTATTACAGAAACGTTTTGGAAGTTAAATCAAGTCCGCAAATAGATAAGATTGTAACAAATTCAAGCTTTTCACAGATCAAAGCCGAAAAGAAAGGATCAAAATGGACTTGTGATTTAAATGAAGCTGAAATAGACGAAATCACTTTGATTGATAAAACAGCCGTTATAGATACAAACGAATTGATACTAATTGTAGAATCTTATGGTAATATGCCTGCAAAAGATATTCTTTTGGGAGCCGTAGAAGTCTTAGGTTCTAATCTTGAAGAAGTTGAAAAAGCTTTCAAATAAATAAATTATAAATAAGTGTGAAGTTTTGTTCTCACATAGTAATTTTACTTTTTATCTAATAATAAGCTATAAAGAAATGAGAAACCATTCCTATAATAATTAAAGCAAGATACAATGATATAGTAATCCAAATAGCACGTTTAGATTTGTATTTGCTATATGCTGCTCCAATTATCGCTCCTACAATTATTAAAGGAATTAACAAGATTATCCAGAACCCAATCCACATCATTAATTGAAGATCAAGATATTCCTCAAAATTTCCACTTAAAGATAGAATTAAGTATCCATATATTGAAAGGATTACAATTGCTATAATGTGCACGACACCCGAAATTACAGCACCTTTAAGCCAATAAGGCCAATCTTTATAACTCATATTGATAAATAATCAAAGGCTTTTTTAAATCTTCTCAAAACTATCAAATCACTATGTGGGACCCTTTGTTCTCAGATATTATAAATCTACTGCTACAAAAAGGGCAGTATATTAAAGAAATGTTTAAATGAAATTTTTAAAACACACTTACTTTTTTCTTCCTTCTTGGGAAAGTCACTCCCCTAATTTTTTTAAAAGACATCCTCCAAAAAATAAGAACGTAGGCATTCCAATAGCTAAAACTAAACACGAGTGATCATCAGAAGTAAAGTGAGATTCTTTCCATTCCTCATAAGATTTATATGCTGGATTTGATTTTAGTGATTCTAACCTTGGTTTAATCTCGGATAGTTGATTTTCTAATTTTTCTCTTTCTTTTTTCGCAGATTCAACAGTCCAACCAGTCCATCCTTCTAATTCAGATCTTCTCTCATTTTCTAACCTGCTTTTTAAATTTTTTTCTCTTTCATTTATTGTTTTATATTCTAAAACAACGTTAGTATCTCTATATGGATTTCTTGAACCGTTATATATAGCTCCGAGAGGAACACCTATAAAAGAAGAAAAAGCTAATGCTATTGTAGCTAGACCTGTGTATCTGACAACATTTTTTATCTTACAATGATTTCGTTGATTTTGTTCTTTGCTCATAAAAATTTCACAAAATCTCAATATTTAAATACTCCCTTCCACCTAGTGGTAGGTATGATGCATGAGGAATTATTGAAAGCCTGTGGCCTAACACAAAATGAGAGTTTAGTTTATTTGTCTCTCTTGAGGATAGGAAAAGCAACAAGTAGTAAGATAGTAAAAAAAGCTAATATTTCTGGAGGGAAAATATATGAGACTCTTGAAAAATTAATACATAAGGGATTGGTTAAAACAATCATCGAAAATGGTGTAAAAAATTTTATGGCTAATAAACCAGAGATGTTAATTGAATATATAAAAGACAAAGAAAAGGATTTACACAAAAAAGAAGATGAACTTAAGAAAATTTTGCCTCAATTAAAAAGCCTAAAGGAACATAACTACAAACTGGAAAATATCTCTCTTGTTAATGGATTTAATGGGATTAAACCCCTCATATATGAATCCTTAGAAAAAGCACAGATTATAAAAATTATGGGAGTTACATCTGGAAAAGATATAAAATTTAACAATTTTTGGAGGACGTGGCATAGAGAAAGAGTCGCATTAAAGAAAAAAGCAAAGATTATTTTTTCAGATAGAGACACAGATTATTGGAGATTCTTTAAAAAATTAAAATATACTGAGGTAAGAGAGATTTTACATCTTACCCCTTCAGCCATATTAATAATCGACGAAGAAATATTTATCTTCTCATATGAAGAGGATTTAACTTGCATCCATATAAACTTTAAGTCTATAACAAAATCCTTTTCAGAATTCTTTGATGATTTATGGAAAGTATCTGTTTAATATAGTGCTATTTTTAGAACAACATATTATAAATTTAAGCCCACTTATTGGGTCATAATTTTTTTACAGGTTTTGAAATGGGAGCACAATGTAAGAAATTAATGGATTATTCTACCTTATTGTCAAAATTTGGCTTATGTTTATTTGCTTTTACTTCCTCGATTCTTATCTTAATACTTGGCAAAACATCCACAGATATAAATCGCTCAACCAAATCGTTATTCTTGGGAGCAATTAACATTAAACCTGCAAGATTATCTAAAGCATATCTAGTAAATAAATCCCATTTTTCAAACTCGTCTATTTTTTCTCTCTGAAATCCCGACATTCTATCTTTCTCAAAGATTATCTTCTCGCTAAATCCTAAAATATTTATTATATTGTCTCTGTCA
>JAGVWR010000022.1 GCA_018304205.1 Candidatus Pacearchaeota archaeon
GGCCATTGCGTTTATTGCAAGTAAGTATGAAGAAGCATTTTTAGAACCAGAACTTAATCCAGAATTTTTAATGAAATTAAATGAAATTAAAAAAAGTAACGGATTAACCTTTAATAGCGTTAGTGATTTGCGAAAACACATAGAAAAAAATGCGTGAATTCGAGATAAAGCCCGAGCTCGAAAGAATTCTTAAAAAGTTATTCAAGAAAGACAAGAGTATGTATGAACAGATAATGAAAAAAATTGAGGAAGTAGTAGATTCTTACGATGTTGAACACTATAAAAATCTAAGATATAATATGAAAGATTCAAAAAGAGTACACATAGGCCATTTTGTTTTAGTTTTTAGCTATGATAAAAAATTAGATTTTTTGTCCTTTGAATATTTTGATCATCACGATAATATTTACAAAAGAAGATAATTTGTTACGTAATATGATGGCCAAAAAAATCAGTCATATTTATAAGTTGTGAGACTAAAGTGCCCCACGATGTGATTTTGAGTTTTTCAAAAACGTCTCAGAATGTGAGAAATTAATGAATATTAACTTAAGCAACTTTAGCTATGCACTCGCTAGAAAGAAAAACCAAAAATAAGAATTATTGTTCTTCGCCGGCTACAGTTGTTTCTGCTGCTTGAACGTCTTCAACGTCTTCGTCTTGTTCTACAAATCCTAACTGATCTGCATCTTGGATTATTTCTTTTTCAACTTGTTGCTCTTTCTGAACAAGTTCTTCGTCTGAAACATGATCTTCTTTAATAGGAGAGATTTTTCCGCCTATTCTTCTAGGCAGAGGTCTATTGATTGTTATTGGAAGTGCTCCTTCTGTAAACTCTATTTCTGCTATTTTTAATGGGTCGTATTTTATTTCTTTAAGCTTTTCTTCTGAAATTTTTAACAAAAGTGGTGCATCCATTGCTATTTGCAGAGCTCTCGCGCCCATTATTCTTGCAATCTCATATTTCGTAAATTTTTCTTTTAACTTTGAATCCATTTTTAATCTAACTTAAATATATTTTTTAAGCTTTTGGGTAACCTCATCAAATTTTTTTGTTATAACAGACATCATATTTTCTATTTCTGCTTGGGTAAGAGGTTCTTCTCCTGATTTTTGGCATGAGTTTATTACATATTGACCATTCCACTTTGAAATTCCAAATGTAATTCTTGCGTCTGCTGCTTCTTCTTCTTCTCTTGTAGGATCTAAAATTACCGAATCTCCTATTTTAAAGAAGCTGAAAGACAGCGGGGAAATATCTTTTGTTAATGGAATGCTTTCTTTTGAATCTTTGTCATAGTCTATCTTTCCATCTTTATCCAGCATTGGAATTTTTGCATTTTTTAATGCTGCGACTGCGCCTAAAGATGCAGCATCAATTAAATTTCCATCATCATTAATAGGATAGACGTCAATGAAAACTGTCCAGACCTTTTCGCCTTCTTTAATCACCAGTTTGTCAAGCTGAATTATATGTGACTCTCTTATAATTCTATCAACTAGTCTTGGCAATTCTATTCCTGGAAAATCTGGAGGACCCATTTCGAATCTTGGAGAAGCTAAAGGTAATAAATCTGCAGAAACTGTTAAGTTTCCCTTATCTGGAGAATCTGGATATGGTTCGCCCATAGCCATTTTTACTCCGACAACTACTTCGGTCTTTCCTATTTTTACTCTTGCAGATCCTTCTGCCTTATTAGAAACATTATATGAAACTTCTATATCTCTTAATTCTGTTAACTGTCGAGAATCGAATCTCTTTCCTTCTTTAAACATTCTTATTAGTGTTTCTTTTGTTAAATTTGATATTTCCATTATTTTTTTCCTCCATTAGATTCAACAACATCTTTTAGCGCTTTTTTCTGAACTTCATATATTTGTTTACATGCTTCTGTAGCTAATTTTGTCACTTCATTTATTACTTCTGGCTGGATTTTTCCATCTAATTGCATTAGTGTAAATTCGTCTGAATTTGCTATTTTTGCCATTGCAAAATCTGTCGCGCCCTCTCCTTCTTCAAAGTCTTCTTCTTCTTTTGTTAAATCTACTACAAGATTTTTATCTAATTTCCCAACTGCAACTGAACAAATAAGATCTCTCATTGGAATGCCTGCATGAGCTAAAGCTAAAGATGCTGCATTAATTCCAGCAGTTCTTGTTCCTGCATCGGCCTGAAGAATATAGATTTGGACATCTACAACTGTGTTTGGAAATGAATTTAAATCTAATGCTGGAGACAATGCCCACTCTGTAACTTTAGAGATTTCCTGTGATCTTCTACTTGGACCAGGTTTCTTTCTATCTGAAACTGAAAAACTCAAAAGATCGTAATTACATCTTAAAACTGCTTTTTGAGGATTCTGCATGTGCTGTGGATGCAACTTTCTTGGACCATAAACTGCTGCAATGGCTATTGTGTTTCCAAATGTAAACATTGCTGACCCATCTGCATTTGGAATGATTCCCACTTTTGCTATCATCGGTCTCATTTCATTTAATTTTCTTCCGTCTGAACGCTTAAAACTTGATTCTTTTTCTTTTGCCATTTTATTTGTTCTCCTCAAACCATTTTTCAACTTTGTCCGTTAAACCTTCTATATGAACTTTATCTGTGACAAATTCTATTGCTTTTCTTGCTTTTATTTCCGCATCTACATTATCTCCTTTTATCCAAATCCATCCATTTTGCCCTACAGTTATTTGGCAACCTGTCTTGTCTTTTATTAGATTTATCATTGATCCTTCTCTGCCTATAACTCTTGGGACTCTTGAAGGAATTACTCTGAATATGAATCCGCCTTCTAATTTACCAAGACCTTTTCCTTTAAGTGTTAAATCTATTCCTTTGCTCTTTACACTCCATATCTTTGCTGAAACTACATCCCCTATTGCCAAAAATTGCTCCATTTCATTTTTGTTTACAAATCTTGGGGATTCTTCTATTGGAAGAAATGCGCTTGAAGCTGAATCGATATCTAAAAGCCAGCCATAAAATGTGATATCTGTGACCCTGCCTATAATTACATTATTTCTTCTCGGAACGAAGGCTCCGAAAATAGGGATTACTTTTATAACTCTTCCAAGTTCCTCTGCTAAACCAAATCTTATAGAAATAATGTTTTCTCCTAATCTTTTGGCTCCTTCTCCTGGCAAGTAATCTTCTCCAGAAACTATTACTTCACCTGGTACGACTACCTTTCTTTTTTTAGATTCGTCAGAACCGCTAGAAGAAATGTCTTCCTCGGCATCGTGTGCCTCATTAATATCGTTTCTCATTGTAATTGTAATTTTAAACGCCAGTCAGAATAATATTAGTCATTCCTGCTGACCTTTCTTATATACTGACTATTTTTTGGGTATTTTTAAATGTTGCTATTGAAAGAAAAACAGTTACTTTATTTCTTGAGATTGGACGGTGCCGTGTGTGATATTATTAAGTTTTTCATAAAAATCAATTTGAAGGCCGGAAGGAATGTTCATTATTACTTGTAAGGAGCCGTTTGCAAGCCATTCTTCGCTTTCTTTGAAATCTTTTAGCAATCCATAAACTTGGCCTGTATATTGTGCTGGAATTGTTAGTTTTATTTTTTTAGTTTCTATTTTAATAGGAATAACTGTTTTTAATTTTTCAATAAGAGAAGGCATTTGCTGTTCTGCTGGTTTGTTATCAAAGCTGTAATGTACTTCTTCGATGGCTCTTTTTATTCTTTCTTCGGTGTATGGTCTTCCATTTTGATCGACTGCGTTTCTGATAATTAAATTTATAACTTGCTTTATTTTTGCTTCTTTTTCTGCATCTCTAAATTCTTGGGTTTTCTGAACTTCTCCTTTTTGTATTATTCTAGTTGCAATCTGTCTGAAGTCTGTTGTTCCAAATGCTTCCATTAAATCAGAAGTTGAAACATGGCTTCCTTTGTTTAAATCGTAAAAAACTGCGTTTGATTCTAAGGCCGCCATAATATCTCCCTTGCCTTCTCTTACCTTCAGAGCTTCATCTAGATTAACTTGAATTTCATAATGTTTACCCTTTACTTTAATACGGGCTGTCACACTTGGCATGTTATTGTGGAAAATAGTTGGGTTAATAAATATTTTTATTGTTGAAATAAACGAAGTATTGAAATAGTTCTGGGTCTAAAGCTTTTTATGGCTAAAAATAGATATATGATTGCAGAAGATTTTATGAAAGGTGCAATGCCTTCTAAGACTGTTAAGGAATTGTACGATGAACTTGCAGAGGAATCTAGAAATCAAATTATTGATCCCGCAAAATTAAGAAGAATGCGAGATTATAGTAATGTTGCTAACCAAGTTGTCGGTGCAGAAGTGAGTCTTGACGATAGAAAATATCTAATATAACTAACAAAGATTAGCAAAGTTTAAATACGTTGATAATTAAAACATATTATAAAAATTCTTGGGGTTAAAATAAAATGGACATGCCAACAGAGATGCAACATCAAGCAATGGGTTACGACAGAGCCGCAACCATGTTTTCTCCAGATGGACATCTCTTGCAGGTCGAATATGCTGAGAAAACTGTAAGACTTGGAAGTGCTTCTATAGGATTGGTCTGCAAAGATGGTATTGTTATTGTCGCAGATAAAAGAATTAGAGATAAACTTATAGCTCCAGAATCGGCTAGCAAAATTTTTGAGATTGATGAACATATGATTGCAACTGCTGCCGGAATATTAAGTGACGCTAGAATATTGATTGACCATGCTCAAGTGCTGGCTCAACAAAATAAAGTGACTTATGGTACCCCTGTTGAACCTATTACAATAATAAGAATGATTGCTGATAGAAAGCAAATGTTTACCCAATATGGCGGGGCTAGACCATATGGAATTGCCGTATTGCTTGCCGGAGTCAGTAAAGGACAGTCACATCTGTATACGAGTGATGTAACTGGAAATTTCTTTGCATATAAAGCAAATGCTATAGGCGAACATGATGAAAAAATTAAGGAAACACTAAGAAGCGATTATGATGAAAATATGAGTGTTGAGGATGGAATAAAGTTCTGTTTAAAGATATTTAAAGATATACTTGGTAAAAATTTTGACCTTATCAGATTTGATGTTGCTTATGTAAAGAAAAGTGAAGAGAAACTTGTAAGAATACAAGGCGAAGCTTTGAAGAAATATTCTAGGTAATTGTTAAGAAGAATATATAAATATCTTTTAAGGTTAATTTATATGAAAGTTTTATTTGTTTGTAAGGCCAATATTGGGAGAAGTCAAATGGCTGAAGCTTTTTTTAACAAAATTTCTAAAAAGAATAAAGCCGCAAGTGGTGGAACTAACGCAACAAGAGAAGGAAAGAAACTAGAAATGCATCCGCTTGTGATAAAATGTATGTTAGAATCTGGAATTGACTTGAGAAAAAATAAACCTAAAAAAATCACACTTAAGATGGTGAAGGAATCAGTAATTGTCGTTATTATGGATAACACTGGAGATTTTCCAGATTATATAAACAAAGCTAAAAAAATTATTTATTGGAATATTGAGAATCCTAAGGGAACAAATTTAGATTTTCACAGAAAAACAAGAGATGAAATAAGAAAAAAGGTTGAAGAGCTTGTAAACGAAATAGGATGATTAAGGTAACTTAAGCAATTTCCTAAAAATCATTGAAGCTATGATTGCTGTAATCAAATACCACCAAAACCATGATCCTGCAAGTGTTGTTGAAGCATATGCTGTTCTAATAAACCCAAATAGGATTATTATTGGAAGGAATGTAATTATCATTGGTTTAAATGAATGCTTGAAAGTTTCTGGTAAAAAAGAAAGAAGTTCTTTATTTAATTCCATTACTTTATCGTGGTTGCCTGCTTTTTGATGCTGTTTAATATCGTTTTGTAGTTGTTTTTGTCTTGCTTTTATTTCTCTCATTTTATCTTTATCTAAAATAAAGAAATTAACTAGAGAAATAAAGAAAGAGATTAGGATTGCGAATATAATAATAGAAATTCTCGGATACGTCTGCAATAACTCTAAGAATACCATCTTTTCTCAGTAAGAGTTAATAAAGTTAATATTTAAAGCTTGTTAAAATTTAACAATTGTCTTATCCATAAATTGCCCTTTCGATAAATTTAAATATGGATCTTAAACATAATTTTTAAAGAAGATGAATAGAGAAAACAAAATGTTACGCAAGAGAAACATAGCCTTAGCTGGACTTGTAACGCTTAATTTTTGGCTAGGGGATTTTTTAATTGTTGTTCCTGGAACAATATATGAACTAGCGCTTAACAAAAGACAAGAGATAACAAGGATGAGTATTGATGAAATAAAAGCAGAAATAAGCTATGTTGCTAAATTTGAACCTGAAAGACTTGAAGAATTAAGATTAAAAATGTATGAAGAATCAAGTTATTAACTTATACTCAACCCATAAATTTTCTCAGAGTTGGATGCATATCCATTGCGTGCTGTTGAGCTACGTTTTGGTATAATTGATACATAATCATGACCGCAAGTAAAATTGCTGTACCTGAAGTTAACGCTCCGAGAAGATCTGCAATTGCAGCAAGCAGACCGATAGCTAAACCGCCCATAATTGTGAGGGGCATTATGTATCTTTTTAAAATTGATTCTAGAACTCTTTCGTCTTTTCTAAATCCTGGAATTTGCAATCCTGAAGAAAGAATATTCTTTGCTTGCGAGGATTCATCCATTCCTGAAGTTTTTACCCAGAACACTGCGAATATTGCAGCAAAGGCCATATAGAAAATTGTATGCGTGAATGCCTGAATTATTTGTGCATTAGTTACGCTTCCTCTTATTATTGCTTCTAAAACATTGGAACTAGAAAGCCAAAATGCTAAACCTGAAATTGCTTGACCTTGAGAGAAACCTCCTAAAAATGTTGGATGACCTAACCAGTTTTCAATAAGTGTCCCAAACAATTGTAGATTTGCAGCCAGGGCAGAAACTAAAATAACTGGAAGAACAGAAGCATAGAAAAATGCTAAAGGCCATTTTATGTTGTACCCTCTTAATCTATCATAACTGAGAGGTATTTCAACTTTCAGATTCTGTGCCCAAACAACAAGTAAAAATATTAACGCAGTTACTGCAATTGCAAAAACTGCTGAAAGAGCTTCTCTGGGTGCTCCGTTTATTACTGATTGAATTATGATGAGAATATTGCCTGCACATGGAACGTTTGAAAAGTTTGTAAGACAATTTTCCCCTGCTGGACTAATAAATTGGAATAAACCTGTAAATAGTCTCCATGCGACTCCTGCTAAGATGAATAGTGAAACTCCTGAACCAAAGCCCCATTTTTGGGTAACTTCGTCCATCATTACTATTGCTATACCACCAAAAATTAATTGTAAGATAACTATTCCTGCATATCCTGGAACGGCCTGAAGACCTCCCATCAAAACAAATACCATTGCTTCAAAAATTATGAAAAAAAGAACTGCTATTTTCTGTAGTCCCTGAAAATACCTTTTACCTTCTGGGGTTTTGGTGTCTATATTCAAAATTCCTGAACCTACTAATAATTGCAATATGATCGAAGCTGTAACTATCGGCCCTACTCCTAAACTTATAACCGAACCAAAATCTGTTCCCAAAATAAGCGCGAGATACTCAAATCTTTCTAATGCGTTTTGAGCTAAACCGTAAAGAGAAATATTTGCTAAAACGAAAAAAGCTACTAATATAATAATAGTCCATTTTAGTTTTACATTGAAACTTAGCTTTTTTTCTACTGGACGCTTAACTTCCGGAAGATTATACAAAATTGCCCTGATATCTAAAGCCATGGTTTTTTTAGAAGAAAGAGGTTTTTAAACTATTCTAGAATAATTTCTCCGCCTACTTTCTTCACTTTTTCTATTGCAGATTTTGACGCTGCTGAAGCAGTTACTTTCATTTTGTCAAATGGAGAACCACGGCTTAATATTTTAAATCCTTTAAAGTCTGTTTTGTCTTTTGAAATCTGATCTAAATTAATTTCTTTTAATTTGGGAGCAACACGACCTCTTCTTAATGTTTTAGACTTACCAAAATATTTTTCTGGAAGATTTAATATCATTGTTTTTTTCTGATCTGCTCTCTTTCCTGTTCCGGCCATGCCAAATCCCCCTCTATGACCTGATCCTCTAGCTTTCTTCTTGAATCCTCTGCCATGTGAATGACTTCCTCTAAATCTTGATGACTTTGTTCTTTTTTTGACTCTCATTTTTTCTTTTTCTTTTTTAATTTTGTTAATGGTGATTTTGGGCCTTTTGGACCTTTTGGAGACTTTAAAGATCTTCTTGGTTTGCCTAATGGATTTTCCTCGAAATTTTCATCAAATACTTCTTCGTCATCTTCATCTAATCCACTCGCAATCTTGTTTGACAATATTGCGTGTTCTTCTCTTTCCGCAACCAATTCATCAGGAACTTTCATAAATGACTCTATAGAAAGACATTCTCCGCATTCTGCTGGTGGATTCTTTCCATATTCGACATGTCCGCATTCACATTCCCATAAAAATCCATCTGGAGCCATTTTATAACATCCTCCTTAAAATATCATTTATGGCGTTTTTGTTATCCCCTAATACTGCCTTTCTTGATGTTCCGAAGTGATTTTTAGAGTCTATTCCTCCTCTAGGGGGATGTAACCTAAAGAAAGGTTTAATTTCAAGATCATTAAAGTTTTTCTTTTCTAAGGACTCTATAACTTTGTCGACATCTATTTTTTTGCCTTTAACTTTTGGCATGCCTCTCTTCTGGATTAATAATGCTAAAGTTTCCTTGTTTATATCCCCGTATGCAATAAAGTTTCTTAGTTTGAGAAGTAACTTTTGGTTTTCTGCTGTTGGTTTTAATAATACTGCAGCATATTTTCTTCTTAATCTTGTTCTAAATAGAGTTTCCTCTACTTTAGTTTGCATTTCTACTAATCCTGAAATTCTGATTGCTATTATCATGTTGTTATTAGCTTTTGGTTTGTTTTTTTGAGTGCGTCAATACATGCTCTTGCAAAGTTGAATGTTGTTCTTGTTTGTCCTTCCGTATATGAATAGACATCTTTAATTCCTGCCAGTCTTAATATCTTTTTGCATTCAGCTCCAATAACTAATCCGGTTCCTCTTGGAGCGGGTATTAATCTTACTCTCACGCTTCCACATTTTCCATTTATTACAAATGGAACTGTGTGGGGATCGTTACTTCCTGGCTCTGGTGTTTCAAAACCTCTTGTTACTTTTATTACTTTTAATTTTGCATTTCTTATCGCTTTTTCTCTTGCCGGAAGAGTTTCTTTTGATTTTCCAAGACCTAGTCCCACATGTCCATTTCTATCACCTACTACCACCATTGATGAAAATGTTAAAACATTTCCTTCCATTGTTTTTTTCTGGGTTTGTCTCCAGGCTCTTCTTTTTCCACCTCCGAACTTTCCTTTTGCCTGTCCAATCAAAAGAAGATCTGTCTCCAAAGTTAATAGTTTGTCAACTATTTCTGGCTCGAGTATTTTTCTGTGCTCTGTAAGTACTACATCTATATTCTTTACTTTGCCTTCTTTTACCATTCTTCCAAGTTCGGTTTTAGGCTTCCAATAATCAACTTTCTCTCTTATTTTTTCTCTTTCTCTTGCTGCTTCTTTCTCTTTGGGAGTTTCTACAATTTTATCGGATTCTTCGAGCTTCTCTATTTGCTTTTCTAATTTTTCCGTTTCTTCGGGTGTTGCTTCAATAAGATCTTTTGGGGAATTTCTTGTTTCTTTTTTTGCCATTATATTTTCTCCTTCACTTTCTCAAATATTGCGTTCAATTCTTTTTTCGATTTTATTTCTTCAACTGATGGAAGAATTTTTGCGTCATGATTTATATTTAAACCTGAATCTAAGACTCCTTTAAGGACTGCATAAATTCTTGACTTTTTAATGTTTCTATGCATACCTATATCTAAAATTAAATCCTGCTTTAATTTTCCCTTTAATAATTTTCCAAGAAGAAGACCCGTTAAATATGCTGCAGACTTGCTTTTTAGACTGCCCGACTTATCTTCTGGCCATCCTTTTGACAATAAATCTTTAGAAGTAACTGCCATTATTGTTGAATCTTGGGCTACCTTAGTTTCAACTGCTTGAGCTAAAATATACCTATTTGTCTTTCTTATGACTAGTCTTGGTTTATCCGATTTTAACAAAGCTAGACGAGATTTGTAATCTGTTTTTTTCTCAAGTCTTCTCCTTCTTATTGTCTTCATCATTTTTTAGTCTCTCCTGAAAATCTCTCTTTCATGTGTGCAAGACTTCTGAATGAACTAGCTTTTATTTCTTTTCTTATCCCTATAAACTGTTCTTTGGTAATCTGATTTTTTTGCTTTAGACTTGTTAAGTGCCTTCTTAGTTTTCTTGTTAATTTCACATATCCTTGCTTGCCTGGTTTTACTTTTTTCTTGACGCTTCCTGGACCTCTCTTTGTCTTTCTTCTTTCTATTTTTTTCCTACCTTTAATTTCTCTTATAGAAATGGCTCCGCTTTCATAAAGATCTTTTATGTCTTGTTTTGTAATTGCTTCTTTTATTTCATTAAGTCTTTCGTTATTGAAGATTATTCTACCTAAACCTACTCCAAGAGTCCTAACTGCTAATTGTTTCTTCTTGTCTAATTTCATTTTTTATCTCCTTTGACATTTAAAATTTTAAGTTTCATTTCTTCTGCCTTTTTTAATAAATCAATCTTCTTCTTTGCTCCTAGCTTCGAAGCAAATATCACTGCGCGACCATTTGCACTCCTTAAGTCCCTAATATTTCTTACTAGTAACGGTTTTAACCCTTTGATTAAACCTCTTTGTTTTCTCTCTGTCCTGTAACCTACTGTTGGAGAAGCAGGATAAGATTTTCTGGCCTTTCTCATTTTACTGTGTCTTCCTCTTGGGCGTCTCCATCTCTGTATTTTCTTTCTTCCTCTACCTAATTTAAAGTGCCTGTGGCTGTCCTGTCTAACAAATCTCTTTGACATTATTCTTCATCTCCAGGTTTATTTGTAATAAAAATTCCGTCTTGGAAAATTCTCCTGTCTCTTCCTCTTAATTTGGTAGCTTTTTCAAAATTGGCTGCTGTCTGTCCTGCTGCTTCTCTATCTGATGATTTAATTGTGATCTGACTTCCTTTTACATCAACTTCTACGTTTGGAAGAATTTCTGCTTTTCTAGGGAGTTTCTCTCCTAAAAAATTATTTATCAACAACTGCTTTCCATCAACCTTTAATGTCATAGGGAAGTGAACATTTGCTGATTCTAACTTATATACAAAAGGAGAAGACAAGCCAGACAACATGTTTTTTATATGTGCAACAAAGGTTTTCATTATTTTATACTCTTTTTTATTGCCTCTATCGCAACTTATTTCTACAAAATTTCCCTGCGCCACAATTTTTATTCCTGGTGACTTAAGAGTTTTTACTAATTCTATCTGTCCTTGTCTAAGTTTTAGAGTACTATCCTCAAACATTGGTGTAATCCCAGAAGGAATTTCTATTTTTTCAGAAAGTTTCTTTTTCATTAATACATATAAGCAATTAAGCTTCCTCCAATTTTTTTGTCTTGTGCAGTCTGATGAGTCATTAAACCTTTAGAAGTTGATACTATGATTATTCCTATATTCTTGGCAGGAAGATATCTTTTTACATACTTATCGAAATCTTCTACTTTAACCATAAATCTTGGTTTTATAGCATTACATCCTGAAACGTCTGCTATTTCTATTCTTAAAATCCCATCCTGAATTTTATAATCTTTAATATATTTCCTTAACTTTGCTATCGCCAAAACAGATAGTAATAATTTTGAATGTCTTTTAGTTTCAACTGAGTTTTTTTTCGCCTTTTTAGCGTTCATTATTAAATTCAAAACATCTGCTATTATATCTTGTGACATGTTAACTGTATTTTTTAAAGCCGATTTCTTCAGCTATTTCTCTGAAGCACTGCCGGCATAAATTTAGATTATATTGATTTAGGTGAGCTCCAAAACGGCCACATCTTTCGCACTTTCTCTTTGCAATGCCAGATGTTCTTTCTTTTGGTTTGTTATGCCTGATGAATTTCTGCAAAACTACTGGTTTATTCTTCAGTTGTTTTGTTATTTTACGCCAATCGCTTGCTGTCATTTTAAATTACCTTTGTTTTAAAGTTATCCTCCATAAATTTGATTATTTCTTCTTTTGCGATATATTGTTTATCTGGAATTTGTCCAGATTTTATTTTTTTCCTTTTTACTCTTAATCCATTACGAGCAAATACTACCGTAACATTAAGTCCTCTAATTCCAATTTCTCTTTGATAGGTTATTCCTGGTATTTCAATATATTCTTCTATTCCAAATGAAAAATGGTTATCTGAAACTTGCTTCTTTCTTATTATATTGTCTAAGGCTCCAAGCAACTTCATTAATAAATCTGAGGCTTTTTGCTTTCTGAGTGTTACCCTTGTGCCGACTTCTAAACCTGGACGAACGCCAAAATCTGGAATTCTCTTGCTTGATATAATTATTTGGGCTCTCATTCCACTTAACAATTCCAAAAGTTTCTTTGCTTTTTTTAAATCATCTCCTACTGCGCCGGCACTTAAGATAACTTTCTCTATGAAAATTATTCTATTTGGATTTTCTGATTCATTTTTTACTTTTTTAACTTTTTCGTCTTTGTTTTTTGAAACTTTTTTTACTGAACTCATATGACTATTACTTGTGAAATTGGCGACTGAACAAGTTCCTCCCTATCTTTTATGTTTATCATAACTTTTCCTTTTTCAACAGAATCCACTTTACCTTCGTTGCCTTGATATTTGCCTGCAAAAATAAACACGTTTTTTCCTTTTTCGAATTTGATATGTTGAATTATCTTTCCTTCAAAATCAATTTTTAGAGAATCATGAACGTTTATTTTATCTTTTGTTACTAAATTTGTTCCATCATGAAGATTTATCTGGAATGTGTCTTTTCCTACAAGTCTTCTGTTAATTACTCTGCACAGCCTTGAATTTTTATCTTTTGATTCTTCAAAAACAAATCTCCCCGTTGGAAGAATTGACAACCTATAAGCTCTGTCTGCTTCAAGAACATTAAATAATTTTATGCTTTCTCTAAAATCTCTGACAAGACGACCGTTTAACTTGAGCATTTTGTCTTTGATCATTGCTTTTACTTCTCTTGTTGTTCTTGCAAGTTTAAGCATGTCTCTTATTGCAATAAGTATTGGCACAGAATCGTCAACGTGTGATATGGCTCTTACTACATATTTTGTCCCTTTTCTTGGTATTGGGATTTTAGTTGTTGTTGCCTGTCTTGTTTGATGCATTCTTCTTTATTTCCTTTGATTTATCTTTAAATTCTGTTTTTTTCTCTTCTTTTTTATCATCTTTCTTTTCTTCTAATACTTTTTTATCAGGTAATCTCATTTTATCATCTAAATTTAGAGATTGAATTAATAAAGAACTAGGATGAAAATAAACATTCAATTTTGTTCCATCTTTCTTTTTTCTTTGTATACCTTCTAAAATCACTAATGTTGATTTGAGGTCGATAGAAGAAACTTTTGCTGTTTGCTTTCTAAAGGAGCCTCGCATAATAAGCACCTCATCCCCTTTCCTGAGGGGAAGATTCCTCTTACCATACTTATCTCTAAGCGATTTAGATAAATGAGCACTTAAAAACTTATGCCTTGTATGCAGAGGTGCATTTGCCTGATACTTTCTTTGCTTTCTTGGTTGAACACTAGAAATCCACGATGATGAAAATTCTTTTTTCATAATACAAACTGAGCAATCTTGGCTACTTGTGCCCAACGCTCATGAACCTCCCTTGCTACCGGACCTTTAATTTGCGTTCCTTGAGGATTTCCTTTATCATCCTTTAACAAGACGACTGCATTATCTTCAAATGCAACGCGTTCTCCCGTATTTCTTCTATAAGCTCTTCTTTGTCTGATTACAACGGCATCAAATACTTTTCCTTTCATTTCTGGTTTGCCTGCTCTTACTGAAACTTTAACCCAATCTGCTACTTTTGCATATTGCTGTCTACCTTTTGCAGATTTTCCATGCTTTACTCCTGTTATTCTTACAATTCTTGCCCCACTATTATCTGCTGCAATCACATTTGAACCTATATTCAATCCTCTTGTTACTCTTCCGCTTATTGCTTTCATTCTACAAACCTCCAGCGGGTCATCAAGAACTCTTTGTTCTTGAGTGCGCTCAAGATCTGAAGATCTTGACGTTCTAGGAGTTCCAGCAACCTAAAATTCGTCATTGTTTTGCCTCCGCGGCTTTTCTGACAATATCCGTGACTATGAAGTGAATTATCTTGCTTAATGGCCTTGTTTCTTTTATTCTGACATAATCTCCAACTTCTACATTGATATTTTGAGGGAGTCTTGCATGAAGTTTTGTTTTCTTTTTGTAAAACCTTTCATATTTCTGGACATAAACTGTTCTTTCAAATACAATTACTACTCTCGTAGAAAATTTCTTGGTTACATAACCTTCGAATGTTCTTCCTCTTGTTGGAACATTAGAGCTTTTGCTATCATTAACTTTTTGTTGTGTTTTCTCTTGTTTTTTAGATGTTTTTTGTTTTGCCATTGTTTTTTCCTTTTTCTTGTGTTTTTAAGTTAATCGCTTATTGAATCCTCAGCAAATCCGAGTTTTACGAGCACTTGCCTTATTCTCTTTTGATGATTTCCTTGAAGCTCTATAATCCCGTTCTTAACTGTGCCTCCGCAGGCAAGTTCTTCCTTAAGACCTTTTGCTATGGCCTTAATATCGACATTTTTATCAAAGCCTGTGACAAGAGTGATAAGCTTGCCATAACGCCTTGCTTCGGTCTTCACGGTTATATGTTGTTCACTTTTTGCAATCTCTTTGAATACATCTTCTCCGGTAGGAATGCCGAAATCTGACGGGTTACTCATTTTTTCTTGTTCTGGGCCTCCCCTCTATCTATTCTATTGAGTGTAAGTAAACGAGCAAAGGCTCTTTTAAGCTCTTTTGTTTGGGCGTTTGTTTTATTAGCAGTAACTCCGGATTTAATCAGTTCGAGCTTTAATTCTAACATCTTTGACTCTCTTTCTTTAGCGTTCATTTTTTGTAAATCTCTTTTTCTTATTAGAGCCATTATTTAATCTCCTTTTTTTTCTTTTTAGTCTTCTTTTCTTCTACTTTTGGAATTTCTTCATTTTTCAAACCTTGCATTTTTATTTTAGCTCTTAATTCGTCATTAACATCTATTCTATCATGAATATGCGCGTTTGGAGGCAAGATTCTAACTTCTATCCCTACGACTCCTGGCAGGGTCTTTGCTTGCGATTGGGCTCTATCTACAACTTTTGCTGGATCTCCTGTTTTCTTTAAATAACCTTGAGAAAATCTCCAGGTTTTTGCTCTTTCAGACGGTAATTTTCCTGACATGACTATTTCGGCCCCAAGCGCTCCTGCTTTGATTATATCTTGAAGCATTCTATAGGCAATTACTTTGAATTTTAATGATCCTTTTCTTTCTAATAACAAAGCAATTTCATCTGAGACTAATTGAGCATCGAGTATAGGATCTATTATTTCTTTAATTTCTATGTTTGGATTATCAAGGTGGAAACTTTTCTTCAAAACTCTTGTTAATTCGTCAATCTTCTCTCCTCTTCTTCCTATAACCAAACCTGGTTTGGATGTTGCAATGATTATTTTTTCTCCTACCGGAGTGTATTCTATTGATACGTTACTAATTCTTCCCTTTCCTAGTTCTCTTTTGATATACTCTTTGACTCCAAGTTCTTCTTTCTTGAATGAAACGAATTTTTTCTCTTCCATTATTTATTCTCTCCTACTAGTTTTAATAATCTCGTAAAGTTATTATCTTGGTTATGTGACATAATCGGCTCACAATTTTCATTTACCCAAAATAAATCCCAAGATTTTACACGAAGCCTTGTTTCATCTTCTATTTCTAAATCTCTGACATTAACCGTAGCACCCATTATTTTTCTTCCCTTCTTAAAGTCTAAAAGTGTTGCAAATTGATAATTAGTTGAATTTTTATCCTGTGCTCCTAAATAAGTCCAATCAGCTATGGAAGGAAGTAACTTATATTTATTGCCTATTTTTAAAACTTCTTTATTCATTTTATTTCTTTATCTCCTTTGATCTTTCTTCTGATTTTATTTCCTTTGCAATTAATGTGACATTTGTTCTCTTAAATCTTCTTCCCCCAGATCTTTGTGGACGATTCGCCCACGAAGCAGTTGCGATGGCGATTCTTGTTTTTTCTAAATCCATATTATTTACGTTTATATTACCTTTTAATCCTTTTAATAGAGCGATAAATTCCTTTGAAGCGCTGATTGGGTATCTTCCAGACATCATTCCTGGGCCTTTTCTATGAGGAATTTCTCCTTTGAAAGGTATAGCTCTTTTATACTTGATTACTGACTCTAAATCTGCAATTGCACCATCTATAGTTTTATTTTTTATAAATGAACAGATATACATAGAGTGCTTCTTGGATATTGGCATATTTGATCCATTGGCGACGGCTTCTTCTTTTTTAATTTTCTGAACTTGCTTATCTTTGGATTCTGTTTTTTTCTCAGACTTATTTTCTTCTGTCTTAGAAGCATCTACTTTTTTCTCTATTGGTGTTTCCTGCTTTGCTTCTTGAACTTTTACTGGCTGCTGCTCTGTCTTCTGAACGTTTTGAGGTTTTTCTTTCTCTTCTATTTTTTTTGTGTTTTTTTGTTCTGCCATTTTAATTATTACTTTTTCTGTGCCTTGGAGCTCTTTGTTGCTCCAATACCTGCTGCACTATGAGTAACCTTTTGCCTAGTCATTGTGAATTCTCCTAACCTGTGACCTATCATTTCGTGAGTAATTGCAACATCGGCAAATGTTTTTCCATTATGAACTGCTATGGTTAAACCAACTATCTTAGGAACTATAACCAAATCTCTAAAGTGGGTTTTTATTTTTTTATTCTTTGCTGAAAATTCTTCACACTTCTTAACAAATTTTTCAATGAATTGAAAATTTCTAAGTACGGATCTCCTTGATCTTGATGGAAGATATTTTGCTGACTCTCTTACATCTAAACTCTTAAGCTCTTCAAGAGTTTTACCTCTATAAATAGCTTCTTTTGATCTCAGTTCAACTTCTTGGATTCTATTTTTCATTGCCATTATTATTTCCTCTTCCCTGTTCTTCTTGGTCTAATATGTCCTACTCTATTTCCTGGAGGTGCATTTCTCTTTGCTATCTTTGATTTAATTCTCTTTCCTCTTCCTGAACCAAATGGATGATCAACAGCGTTCATTTTAACTGCGGAAGTTCTAGGCCATAGTTTGTTACGGGCTTTCATCTTGTAATGTTTAACTCCAGCTTTCATAAATGGTTTGAGTTTTCTTCCTCCGCCTGCAATAACTCCTATTGTTGCTCTGCAATCTCCGCTTAATTTTAATTCTTTTTTGTTCGGCATGAGAACTAAAACTTTATTATGCTCTTGCTGTTTTAGAAGGGTGGCTGAAGATCCTGCGGTTCTTATCATCTTTCCCTTGTCTCCGGGATTTAATTCTATATTATATATGGATGATCCTGGAGGAATATTCTTTAATATTGATATATCTCCCATTTTTGGATCAGTAGAATTAATTTTTATTTTTTGACCAACAACACAATTGTTAAATGCGGGATTATAAAAAAATTCGTTGTCAATTCTTAACTCTATTAGTGGGGCTGAATGAGCAGGAGAGTGAATTAAATCTGTTATTTCTGCTTCACCATCTTTTCCAGGATAACCAATTGTGTAAACATATGCTGCTTTTCTAACTTGATAAGTTAAGCTTCCCTTTCCTCTTGCCTGTGAAATTATTCTTTTACCCATTTTATATCATTCCTAGTTTAGTTGCTATGTCTATGGCTGGATTTTCTTTTGCCAATCTGACATAAGCATATTTTTTGTTATTTCTGATAAAGGTTCTTATATTTTTTACTTTTACTGAAAATATTTTTTCCATTTCTTTTTTTATTTCTTCTTTTCTTATTTGTCTGTCTGTCTGAACTAAAATTGTGTTTTCCAAATCGATTAATTTAACTGCTTTTTCTGTTGTTACCGGTACTAAAATCATTTTTTGCCTCCAAACTCGTCTATTGCTTTTTTTGTGTAAAGTACAATTCTTCCAAGAGGATATAAATCTGAAATTTGCAATTCTTTAATTGATTTTACGTCGACTCCGGAGAATTTTGAAGTTTCATCTTTACCTGTTATTATTAAAAGACCTGAATTTGATTTATATTTTCTTCCTCTTAATTTCCCTTTCCCTGCTCTTTTGTCTTTTTTCTTTAATATTAAATCGAAAGAACTAGAAAAAATGTTTTTTAATGAAGCGAAAAGATCTTTTGTTTTTTGAGGAAGAGATTCTATAACTGCTGGAACGAAGTCTGCTTTATCTAAAGATTCGTACCTTGAAATAACTATTTTTTGATCAACTGTTGCTGCTAATGCAATATTTAACGCCAACTCTTGTTCTTTTTTATTTATTTTCTTTGGAGCTCTAAATAACATTGGACCGTGAACTCTTCTTCCGCCTCTTGCCGAAGTTGTTTCTGCTCCAATCCAGAAAAACTGTGTACCTCTTCTCCACATTGTTTTTCTTGGAGCTCTTGACATTCCTTTACCATAATGTCCTTTCCAGTCGTGTCTTTTGTGAGAGATTGTTCCTGCAGCTGAACTTTTTCTACCTGCACGCGGATCGTGAGAATATGGCTGGATTTTTTTGGCTACTTCAAAATATCTTTGAACTAAATCTTCTCTAATTGAATTAGAAAAAATCTCTGGGAGATCGACAGATCCTTTCTTACTTCCTTCTTTAGTGTATAATGTGGCTTTCATTTTTCTAGATGTATAAATTCATATTTTTTCTTTAGTTGTGATTTTGTAGGTCTAAATGCCGGAGTAATTAAAACCTGTCTTTTAGGAGGGCCTTGGACAGATCCTTTGATTATGATGTAATTTGAGTTTATTTTGCCGTAACTTGTAAATCCTGAAGAAGGATTAATGTTTTTTTGTGAAATTTCACCAAAATTAATGAGTTTTAGATTATTTTGTATTCTGGTAAACATTCCTAGCTGTCCAGCCATGGGTGTTCTGAAAGTGACTCTTGCTGGGTGCCATGGACCTAATGAGCCTGGACGTCTTCTTCCTTTTTCTGATTTGTGTGCTTTTAATGTTATTCCAAATCTTTTAACAGCTCCTTGAGTGCCATGCCCTTTTGTTAGACCTCTAGCATCTAAAAGTAAAAAGTCTAGTTTAATGAAATCCTTTAGTGCAATTTCCTTTCCAATTAAGGATTTAGCAAATTCCAGTTTATTTTTTGATGAAATAGCGAGCTCTGTCATGTCTGGGGTTTTCTTAAGGCCTGCTTGTTTAGGAAGAGAGTATGCAATTAATTTTATATCGTCATAGATTTGGGGGATTTCTTTATCAAAATCCTTAAGGTTTTTGGAAACTTTAAGGACTCTTCTTAGATCTTTATCCATTGAAACAACAATATCTTTGACAACTAACGATTTTCTGTAAAATCTTATAGAATAAACTTTCATGTTTGGGGCTTCAAGAATTGTAACTGGAACAATGATCTTCTTTCCTTTAGTCATTGAGTGTTCTGTTGAGTCTTTTACAGAAGCAGAAGCCATTCCAACTTTGTAAACAATAAATCCTAGAATTCCTTGTTCTTTAGAAGAAATTGTTTTCCAGTTAACACTAGGTAAAAATTTGCTTGCCCTCTTACGAGGATAATACTGCAAGCTTCCCTTTCTTGGACGTGATATTTTCGCCATACTTTATTTTTAACATTGTAAAAACAGGCGCAACTTCCTGCGATTTATTTAACCATGAATTATGTTGATGCTGGAATTTATCAGATTCCAACCTCATCTACTACTCAGTTCAATTAGATCTTAATTTGATAGAAAATACGGCTTTTTAAAGCTTTCTTAGGATTTTCGTGGGCTGTTAAATTAACGTTACCTATTTTGATTTATTTATAGGAAGGTCTTTTTTTGAAGACCTTATTAAGGAATCATATAAAACACAAATCTATTTAAATAATATGGAAGAATTATTTTTATGTCACAAGATCAATATACTCTAGAACAACAAAAATCACTTAAATCTGTTAGAGATATTACAGGAAAGTTAATTGAGATAGAAGATTTACAAAGAAGAGCATATCAACCAATTTATGATATGAATTGTGCTATGAATCAAGCAGTAGCAGATTTATCTTTAGACAATCTTCAGCCATATCATGTTTTAGAAGAAAGATTAAGAAAAGCTGTGGCAGAAGCAAGAAGCTTAGGGCTCGGTAATGACCCGCTGATTGAAAAAGTTGGAGCTTTAGCATTTAGTTAGAAGGCGAGTTTATTTGTTTTAAGATAGGAAATATCTTGTCCTTCATCTTAGAGTATAAACTCAACAATATAAATATTTAAAACTTTAATTTTTAATCAATTTTTATGTCCTTTTCTGATGTAGGCTCTTATTGTGATTTAGCGAGAAAACTTTTAAGTTTTCCCTTAGATCTTGTCAAGAAAACTTTAGAAGAAGTTGATCCAATTAATCCTGAAGTTCTGGAGGGATTTTATAGAGCATATAGACAAGATTGGAATTTAAAAGTTTCAGGGGTAGATATAGTTGGAACTGGAGGAGATGGAAAAAACACTTTTAATATTTCAACTACCGCCTCATTTGTTTGTGCTGCTTCTGGTATTCCCATTGTTAAATTTGGGAATCGTTCTGCAACTTCTTCATCAGGTAGTATGGATGTTTTATCTTATCTTGATATAAAAAGATCTAAAGTTCGTGGTGAAGTGATAGATAATTTAGAAAAAGCTAATTTGGCTTTTATTCCAGCCAATGAAGTTTATCCAGCTTTTGCAAGGTTTTCTTCTTTACGCAGAGAAATAAAGAAACCAACAGTTTTCAACTATTTAGGGCCTTTGTTAAACCCTGTTGAAGTCTCTTTAACTGTTCTGGGTGTTTCAAGACTAGAGGCCATAAGAGCGTATACAGATTTTTTTGAGAAGATAAAGAAAAGAAGTATTATTTTAACAAGCGAGGGATTTGACGAGGCGATCCCTTTTCAAGAGAGTATAGTGCATTCTAGATACAAAGAAAGAAAGATTTTAGCTAGTAAACAAGGAAGCTTAGAGGAATTAACAATTCATACTCCAAGTCAGAGTGCGGAAATAATCCTTAACATTCTAAGTAAAAAAGATAGAAGCATTAGGTACGACTGTGTTGCTTTAAATGCAGGGATTGCTATTGCATACTTCAGGAACATATCTATTGTGGAAGGTATAAGGCTTGCTGAAGAAACCATATATTCAGGAAAGGCTTATGAAGTTCTTAGAAAATTACAAGGAAATAATTAGAGGACAAAATGTTCGACATATTTATAATAACGTATTCTTTTTGAAGACCTTATTAAGGGGGCGATAAGTCTATAACTTAGAACTCATAAAATTCAATATGAATAAGACATTTTATATTATAGTTCGAGGTCCTTTAGGTTGTGGGAAATCGACTATATCTCAAAAACTAGCTAAAGATATTGGTGCTGAATACTTTGCAGTAGACAGAGTTCTTGATGAATTTGACTTAACAAAAGATAAAGAAGAAGGATATATCTCCCAAAAGAGCTTCTTCAAGGTTAATGAAATAATTGCTCAAAGAGCAGATAAATTTTTGAGAAGAGGAAAAGCTGTTATTTTCGATGGCAACTTTTATTGGGAGAGCGCAATAGAAGATTTGATTTCTAAACTTGATTATGCCCATCTGGTTTTTACTTTAAAGGCGTCTGTTGATACTTGCATTTCTCGTGATGAAGAAAGAGGAAAGACTCACGGAGAAATGGCTACAAGAGTCGTTCATAAAAAATCAACGTCTTTTGATTATGGGATAGTTATCGATACTGAAAGTAAAACTCCTGAAAAAACATTAAGCGAAATAGAAAAAGTAATAAGGTCTTCACTTTGAAGCACTTATTTATAATAGAGTATTCTTTTTGAAGACCTTATTAAGGAATCATATAAATCTTTAAAAATTAAGTTAACTATATTGTCCACATGACTACCTCAGAATTAGAAACAATAAGTAAAATTACAAATCCAAGTGAAAGAGAGAATGAGAGGGTAATTGACGGGTTATTTTATTCTGTATGGAGCGATGAAGTAGCGCAGTTCACTGGGCTCTTTCATTATTCAAAAGGAAAAGGACGTGACTCTATTGAAGGTATACTTCAAGACCCCTATGGGAATTCACGAATTGAAGGATTATTATCCGAAAACGAAGCTCTTAATTTTAATAAAACTTATCATGGAAGGCCGCCCATCTCTTATAAATTCTCATTTGATAAAGAAAGGGGTTTGTATTTAGGAGCGTGGAAAGGAAGAGATGCTTTTAATGGTTATTCCGTTTGTAAATTAGATCAGCGTCTTGCTCAACCAGATGTGGATGTTATATTAGATTATTTTAGATCCTTTGATCCAATGACTGATGAACAAAAAGCTCAAGCAATAATTGACTATATGTTAGGAAATGGGGATTTAAACGCCTCACCTGATCCAAATACTGGAGAATTAATGCTTAGTCTTACTCCAAAAGGAGAAGAGTTAGCAAGAAAGGCAACTGAAAGACTAACTCACAAAGAGAAAGGCATGATTGATGAAACTTTAAAGAACATTAAAGAGGAAGATGGCCTCCCATTTTAATGACAAATGACTAAAAAATTATTTTTCTAATAAGGTCTTCACTTTAAAGTCCTTATTTATAATTTAACGTATAATTTAACGGCCGAAAATGGCCACCCTACTAGAAAAATAGAATCAAAAACATGATGCGACACTCATGCTTTGGATGCTCAAGTTTCTTGACATTAT
>JAGVWR010000040.1 GCA_018304205.1 Candidatus Pacearchaeota archaeon
TAGTAATTGCTGCAAATGAAGGAATTAAACCTCAAACTAGAGAACATTTAATAGCCTTACAGGCAAAAAATATAAAGAATTTGATAATTGTACAAAATAAAATAGACTTAGTTGACAAAGAAAAAGCGAAAAGGAATTATATTGAAATTAAAGAGTTATTGAAAGGGAAATTTGATAATGCTAAAATAATCCCCGCGAGCGCACAACAGGAAGTAAACATAGATAAAATACTTAAAGAAATTACAGAAATAAAAATCCCAGAAAGAAAAAAAGATGGAATTCCAATTTTTCTCATAGCGAGAAGTTTTGACATAAACAAACCTGGCACAACACCTGAAAATCTTAAGGGTGCAGTTTTAGGAGGGGCGCTCAAACAAGGAACATTAAAAGAAAATGATGAAATAGAAGTAAAACCCGGAAGAATAGTAAAGGAAAATAATGTTACAAAATATGAGACAATAAAAACGAAAGTGAAAAGTCTATTCATCGGAAGTAAAAAAGTAAAAGAAATTACCCCTGGAGGCAGTATGAGTATTGAAACAGAACTTGATATGTCTTTAGGAAAGGCTGACATTTTATCAGGAAATCTTGTTTCAAGTATAGGAAATCTTCCAGAATTGTCAACAAACGTTAAAATACAACATAAATTGTTTCCTGAAGTTTTTGGTGCTGGAACTCACATTAAAGTCCCTCCAATAAAACCTGGAGAAACCCTCATGTTAAGCATAAACACGAGTATTACTGGCGGCTCCGTAAAAAGAGCAACTGCTGATCAAATAGAAATAGAATTAAGAGTTCCTGCAGTAATATTCAAGAAAGACAATGTAGGTATAGCTAGAAATATAGCAGGTCACTGGAGATTGATTGGTTACGGAGAAATTATCTAATTCTGTTTTGCCTTCCATATACTAAAACTCCAGTAAGAAATAAAAATAACAAGCAAAATGCCCAGTAAAATATCCTTATATGGATGAAGCAAATATCCAAAGAAAGTCATTATAAAAACTCCTGGAATCATTCCAAAAAAAGTCGCTATAACGAAACTTAAAAACCTTATTTCTGTCACACCAAAAGCATAACTGGCTAAATCTAAAGGCAAGTAAGGCATTAAACGCATAAAAAATGCGAGTTTCATAAGATTTTTGTCTTCTCTTTTTGCAATTTTTTCGAATATCTTATGTTTGCCAAATTTCTTCTTTATTATTTCCTTAAGAAAAAAGCGTGAAATTAAAAATGCGCCCATCGCTCCTATTATTGTTCCAGTTAAAGTATAAATTAATCCAAGAAAAGGCCCAAACAGTGATCCTGAAATTATTGCTAAAGGTAGAGTAGGTATAGGGGAAATCAAGATACCTATTATTGTAGCCGCAAGATAAATCATTGGACCAAAAATCCCTGCACTTCTTATGAATAATTCCAAATTGTCATATAATTTTATAATATAAGGAAAAGAAACAATTATAACAATACTTACTACGGCTAACACCCCTAGTTTTAGATAATCCTTTTTGTCTAAATTCATATATTAAGTTTTATTCTATTAAGTTCATCTAAGAATAAAGGCGCCTTGCCCTCTCCCAGTATTGAATAATAAAATTCTTTTCCAGAGTGAATTGCCTTTCCCAAACTCCCTGCTTCTTTTATTAACAAGGCTACATCCTGTTCAGAAAGAGAAGTTTTAGATAACACTCTCCATCCCTTAATTGAATCAGATTTAACTGTCTTCTCATAAGCAAGAGCACTTAATATGTTATCTTTCTCAAGAAGCTCTTCATAAGTAAGCATATCAAGAAACATCTTAGATTTCTTCTGATTTAAGTTACTATAATCTTTTAATATCAAATCAGTCTCTTCCTCAACATTACCTACTATTTCCCTAAGTCTAGTCTTAAGAAGCGTTCCTTCCTTTCCAAGTTCAATTATAACTTTTCTTAAATCTGTTGCAATTTTCTGGACAACTTTTCCCTTTTGTATTGCTGAAACTGCCTGATTTAAGCTATTATGGTTTCTAAGTTCCATTCTTGTAAGTTTTTCAACATGCGTATCAAACAAATCCCTTTGTTTTTCTAATATCTGTATGTTTTCATTAGCCTTCCTAAGTAGTTCATCCGTACTAACTAAAGGATATCTCATATTCTTGTAATAAAGTGTAATTTCATGCTTTCTTTCAGATATGGCAATTACGAGTGTTCCAGATTGCTTAGCGGTTCTTTCAGCGGCTTTGTGTCTAGTTCCGGTCTCAACAGATTTAAGTTTGCTATCTGGAGTAAGTAAAACATTGGCATAATTTATTCTTTTAATATCCTTTGACAATATAATCGCCCCATCCATCTTAGAAAGTTCTATTAGTCTTTGAGGTGTAAATATAGCATTAATTCTAAATCCTCCATCAATTATTCTTGGTACATCTTCATTTTCTATAGCAATTAAAGCACCCCTTTCTGTCTTAAGTGCTCCATCAAGTGCCGTCCTTAAAGAAGTTCCTGGAGCAACCATCCTCAAAATACTCTCAAATTCTTCCTGAGTAGCTTTATTATTCTGATTAGCAGGTTTTAAAATATTTACTTGTATTTCTTTTATTTCTTTTTTTATTTCTAGTTCATCTTCCATGTTTTAGAAATGATCCTCGTCTTTTTAATACTTACTTCTTTGATTTTTAGATTTTTTTTTCTAAATCAAAAGCATGATGTGTCACCACGGCTTAAAAGCCGTGGTTTGTGGCAGGCACTCATGCTTTGGATGCTCAAGGAACTACTCAACACTAAAGTGTGGAGTTTTCTGTCAAGAGTTCCTTGACATAACGATATAATTTTTATGTCACGAAATTTTTATGTTGAGAAACTTAGAGAAATTCATAAAAGATTTCTCTAACATCCAAAACATAAGTGCCTAATTGTACTTTTGATTTACCTGATTTCGGTAAAATCATCTGGAAATCAATTTAAATTCGCTCATAATCCATTAAAAAGCTTAAGGGAAAGCTTTTTAAAGCGAAATTTGGTTATTCAAATAATATAAATTAATATACTTTAATCAGAAAAATGTTCTATTTATTAGAAGTCGAGGATCATGTCAGGGTAGAGCCTAGATTGTTTGGGCTTCCTACTAACGAGGCTATTGAAAAACAGCTTAATGACACGTATGTAGACAAGATAAGCAAAGACCTTGGATTTGTCATATCCGTTGTTTCTGTAGATTATGTTGAAGACGGAGTAATAATTCCTGGAGATGGAGCTGCATTTTACAAATCAAAGTTCAAATTAGTAACCTGGAAACCTGAACTACATGAACTTGTTTATGGTACAATAAATGAAATTGCTAATTTTGGAGCATTTATGCAGATTGGACCAGCACAAGGAATGATTCATATAAGTCAGACAATGGAAGATTATGTTTCTTTAAGTAAAACAGGTACATTGAGCGGAAAGGCAAGCGGAAGAAATTTAGGCAAGGGAGACGAGTGTATTGCAAGAGTTGTTGCTATTAGTTTTAAGGGTGGAGAACCTAAAATAGGATTAACTATGAGACAGCCGGGGTTAGGAAAATTACAGTGGCTTGATGAAGATAAAAAGAAGAAAGACGTAGCAGTTAAGAAATCCTCTAAGGGAGAAGGTAAGAAAAAGGCGAAGAAATGATAGAAGAATTAAATCCATTTATAGTAAGATATGAAGATGTTCATTCCCCAGAGACAAGACTTGGAGAAGCGAATTTGAATAGTCTAAATATGCCGAAGGATAAATCGTATGAACTTAAGTTTCTTATTGAAATTGGAAAAAAGAAAGGAGAAGATGATGAAGAATTTATAGTTTATAACGAGAATTATGTTGGAAAATGTTCTAAAAAGGCAGCATTACATTTTATTAAAACTAGAATTAGAGAAAATAATAGAAAACTAGCAGAAATAGGGCTATCAACTCATGATTCTTATATTACCCCCAGGGATTTTGAAGTTAGTAGTATTGGGAGGGCAGCATAAATGGCAGAAAAAGCATGTAAACAGTGCAAGACAATATTTACAGGAAGCAAATGCCCTAAGTGTGGTTCTGAAGAGTTTAGTGATAGTTATAAGGGCAAAATAGTGATATTGAATCCTGAGCAGTCTGAAATAGCAAAGAATTTAAAGTTCAATGAGAAAGGTAGTTATGCGATAAAGACAGGTTAAATATGGAAAAAGCTAATTTATTAAGAGATTTTAGAAACAATTTATTAAAGAGAAGAGAAATAAAACTAGTTTTTACTTCAGAAAAAAATCCAGGATTTGATTTCTCTGCAGAAAAAATTGCAAGCCAATTTAAGACAGATAAAGATTTAATTGTAATCCGAAATGTGAAAAGTAAGTTTGGAAGAGATACTTTCCTTGTGGATGCTTTTGTTTATGATTCAAAGAAAGATAAAGAAAGAGTAGAGCCCAAACCTAAAATTAAGAAAACCACAGATGGAGGGGCTAAATAATGGCGGCACCAAAAGGCGGAAGTGCAGGCGGAGACAAGAAGGGGAAAAAGCCACATAAGAATAAGCCTACTAGTAAGAAGTATAAACATTATACAGTTAGCGGAAACACAATAAAAAAGACAAAGACATGTCCAAGATGTGGTCCTGGAACATTTTTAGCACAACATAAGGACAGACTTGCTTGCGGTAAATGCAAATATACCGAGTTTACTATTAAGCAGAAAGTTATTGGTTGATTAGTTTTTGTTTTTATTTTACAGAGTTTAACTTACTATTAATTAATCTCTTTAATTTTTCTATCAATTCTAAGATTCTTCTTTTATTATTAATTAAATAAGTAGGTTCAACCTTTTTACCATCATAAGCACTATTATTTCTCTTTATTCTTAAGTCGTTCATAAATAAAATATCAGATTCCATAAACTCTTTATAATTTATCAAGTAATCAATCAAATCCTTATGTGCATATTCGCCAGTTGTTTTTAGTCCATCTGAAAGCAACAAAGCATTTGCCAATTCTTTAATTATTTCATAATAATTTTCAGAAGCATTTGTTGAAAATTTATCATGATCAATTGAAGAAACAAATTCTTCTCTTTCTTTTATCAACTGCAAAATTGATTTTACTTTTTCTTTATCAGGGGTTACTTTAATTATCAATTTTAAAACACCTTTATGTATCCTTTAAGAATTATCCCATTTAAAATATTATTCTTTAACTCATTAGGAATTTCTTTTGTTGATTCCTTAAATAAAATATGGAGTCTCTTATTTAATTTTTTTTCAAAATTAATAAGATCGATATTTTTATTCTTTCCTAAAATAAATAAATCTACATCAGAATTCTCTATAGATTCCCCCCTTGAAAAACTTCCATAAAGAATAATCGCTTCTGGAGATAACTTATCCCATAAATAATCTATCAAACCACTATTATTTAACTCGAAAAGGATGCTTATTTTTTTATAGAGTATAAAATTTGAATTATCTCTTATTGAATTATAAAACGGAATTTCTCTTTTAATTTGCCTTCTAATTAATCCATCTTTTTCAAATTCTTTAAGGTAATTTATAACTGATGGGGGGGAGATTTTAGTTAATCTTGCAATTTCCCTTAACCTAAAACTCTCAGTAGGCGAATCTAAAAACAATCTTAATAATTTATATCTGTTATATTTATTTAACATATGTTATAATATTATAACAATTGTTTATAAATCTTTCTTTTTTCGGTCAGATCAGGGGAGCACTTAACTGCCTATTTTTGCAGAGTTTAACCTTACTTAAACACACAAATCATAGATATTCTTCAAGAAAGTCTTTGCATTTTCTAAACTTTCTTTTGCCGGTTCTAAATTAGCTTGCGCTATTCTTTGATAAGTAAACTCTCCTCTTTTCTTCTTCTCAATCTTAAAAATTCCAAGCAGTTCTTCTGCTTTTACAAGAACTTCTTCATATAACCTTAAATTCATCATAAGTTTTCTTATGTTCTTCAGGAGCTTTCGTTATTATTCTTTTCACAATCAAATATGCTTTTGCAGTATAGAAAATAGAATAATAGGCATGTGAAATAACAGAGCTAAAATAAGTGTCAGGTTTATCAATTGCAGGTATTTTAGTTTGAAGGTCTTTATTAATACTCATTTGCATAATTATCTCTGCAAGTTTTAGTTCATTACCTGCTCTTTCTAAGTAAAGTTTAGTATCTGAATCCATTTTTTATTCCTCTCTTTAACAATGAATAAAATATATGTGAATTATATATTGATAAATGTTTCCTTGCTATTTGTTTACCCAAATTTTCATTATCTATTTTTAACATTTCTAAGAATTCTTCTTTTGAGATAACATTACTATGAATCTCTAAAGGTGTTTTAAGTTCTGATGATTTTATTGCCGTTTCGATCATTTTTCTTTTATTTTCTTCTTCAATAAAAACAGCAACATCTAAATCAGAGTCTTTTGTTTGTTTCCCTATAGCGTAAGAACCAAAAATAACAATAGAGAAAAACGAAGTATGTTTTTCAACATCTTCTTTAATTCTTTCTATAGCCCTTAAAACTGATTTAGGAAGTTTTTTTGTATTAATTAGTGTAATATAATTAAAGACTAAGTCATTATCAATATTAAGGGTATAAAGTAAAGACCTTCCAACCCTTCTTTCTTTTACAAGATCCTCATCTTTGAATTTTTTTAAGGCAAGAGATAAAGCATTATTCGATTTCTCACCACAATATTCTTTTATCTCTTTAATAGAATACTCTTTAAGCATATTCTTAGTTAAAGGTTCAAATATTCTTAATTGACTTTCTGTTAACATATTATTCTGCCTATTTTTAGGTTTTTATTAACCACTTATCTGGTTTATATAAACCAATATATTGGTATTTATAAATCTTTCTTTTTATTAAATTCAAGACTAGGGGCACTTAACTGCCTATTTTTGCAGAGTTTAACCTTAACCAATTTTACCATTCAACTTTTTTTGATGAAAAAAGTGATTAATTTCTTCCGCATTTTCCTAAATCTAAATTAAAAAAAATAAAATATTTAAACTCTTTTAGCTTGATACCAAACAGACTGATTTGTTACTGGTCTGAATACAATAAAATAAATAGGTTTATCTTGACCAAAATTTTCAATAGCACAGTTAATATGCCCCGCATCTCCTTCGCTCATCTCACCAAATCCTACATGATGAGTATGCCAATCAACAACATATTTTGCTCTTTCAAAATCTTTCCTACCATAAATATCATAAGAAATTAAAATATACTAAATATAATTGGGCAGTCCGGATTTTAGACCGGTCGCTGCCTCTTTTCTTTAAAGAAAATAAATCACCTCAAGAATATTTCGGATAATCTCTATTGCCTAACAAGGACTTTCATTTAGAGATTTGAAGAAATACTCTTACCTCTTCAAGTTGTTTAACCCTTGAAGAGGAGGCCCAATCAGCTAAATTAGAGTGATTGAACGTCCTCTTCTGGGCAAAAAGAGGTGATAATATTTATACTGATTAGAACTATTTAAATCTTTCGGTTTTGTTGCAACTTATCAATGGGAACACCTTGATTTAAGAGACAAATATCTTTAAATCTCTAACAAAATTGATGTGCAATCCACAGACATATGTCACCCCCTAAATCCACTTACTAAAATCAAAATAAACTTGAGCAGGAGTTTTATTTTCTAAACTTGTATGAGGTCTGA
>JAGVWR010000032.1 GCA_018304205.1 Candidatus Pacearchaeota archaeon
ATAAGAAATATAGAAGAAAAACTTGGAGAATATGACTGGGAAGACAGAGAACTTGCAATAGAAATATTCGAAGATGAACCGAAAGAGTTAAGAGAAAGACTAACCTAATCTTTTATAGTCCTCATTAATATCTTGCATACCTGTTTTTTTTCCGCAACTACAAACTATTTCGTATGTTAGAGGATGGGTCTCAAAAATGCTTCTTATTTCCAATTTATGTCTTTTATCATATAAACAATCATCTGGTAAACTTTCTCCATAAAGTCTTGTTCTTTCTCCTTCAATTACGGCTTCTAATTGTAAAGATCCACCGTGTTTGAGTTTTGGATCTCTTTTTATAAACATCTTTCCTGTTAAAAAAGCTTTAAATTTTTCGCTCATCTTAGTTAATATAAGTATAATTTAATTTAAGTGCATTAAGTCCATTTACGGAGCAGGAGAAGAATATTTTGTTTTCTGTGTCGTTTTGTTCTAAGTTTATTTTTTTACAATTATTTATTACATTTTCTATATCTGGAATTAGATTGTCGCCTAATAGTTTTTCGTTAGAAAATTTCGTGCTACTCAAATTTAGGGCGTTCAATTCTGTAATGCATCCTTCTACACATGATCTTGAAGGTAGAAACTGGGTTTTATTTTGAAACTCTTGCTCAATTAATGGACATGAATACTGGCATGAAATACTTTTGTAGAGCGCCGCCTTATAGAAATTTATTTCTGAAGTTTCTTTTTGAGTAGAATAGTATGATGTATAAAAGTAAACTGCAAGAACAATTATTATTACGACTCCAATCAGAGTCATTAAACTCTTTTTTGATATGATAATTGTATCGCTAGACATAAAATTTCTATAATCTTTCTGTTTTTAAAATTACCTCGTATATTTTAACTATTAAAAGTAGTAAATTAAATAAGTCTAATCAACTCCTGGGAGTATAGTTGCTAGATCGTATATGGTTATTTCAAATTTAACCCCTTTTTCTGCTTCAACGACTATTCTGTTTCCACTTCTTTTATCTTTGTAAGTATATTTTAGTCCGTTAAAATTAAATTTTAGTTTTGATGAATATCTTAAAGTATCCTTATTATAATGAGTCACTCCCTTAATCTTATTTGAGGCATCTTTGAATATACCTAAAGGATCATCCTGCTTTTCTACTATCAGGCCTGCATCGACTAGTTCTTGTCTAAAATCTTGGAACTGATTATATCCTTTTGCTATTTTAAAATTCTTATCATTTTCTGTTTCTACCCTTGCTGGAACTTCTATCTTTTGATAAACTACTTCGTCTAGTGTATGTAAACTTTCGTGACTACCCTCAATTACGAGACCTTTAAGATTTCTCTTTTGTTCTTCTTGCCTTTTCCTTTCTTCTTCTATTTTTTTGTTCTCTTTTTCTTTATATTTACCATATTCTTCTACGTTTTTCTGATCAACTTTGTAAGGAACATTAAAATTAGACTTTGAAGCGCAACCATAAAAAAAGTTGGTTAGTGACGCCAAGCCTATGCTAAGGTAAACTAAACTAAGACTTTTTTTCATTAGAGTTAACCTGCACTTGCACATTAGAGAAAAAGGCTTTTTATACCTTTTTAGATGGGGAGTATCTAAGTAAATTATCAAATTAAAATTAACACTTTGCAAATGTTACATCCATATCTTCTATCTTAATTGTGCTTCCCTGCACTTGGAGAGTCATTGCATTTGTATTGAAGATGACTTTTGCTTTTTCTGTATATTCTGGAAGCCTATCTATCTTTACTTTTCCAGTAGTCTCAAAAACTATTAAGTTTGCATCTATTAATATTGCTTTATTAACATCAAACGAATAAGTTGACCTTAATCTCCCCTTTTGATTTATTATTGATCCTTCCCCTTTCTTTGCTTTGTTCTTTCCTACATACAAACTTGCTGAATTTTTCCTTCCAAAAGATTCATTCTTTATTACTGCATCTCCAGCCCTCGCTCTTATCGAACAAATATCAACTGGAGTACCTATTCCTAATACTGTTATTTCTTTTTGAGCTGTTTCTAGTGTCTTCTCTGGTGAAGCAACTATTAGTTTAACTTCATAAATTCCAGGATCTAAATCTGAGGTATCTAAACTTAAATTAAATTTAAAATCTCCTGGGAGAAAACCGTAACCGTAACCATATTCAAAACCGAAATCTGGTTTAGAAGTTAAATTTATAGTTATTTCATCACAGCCAGAGATTTTATCTCCATCTGGATCAAAAATGCAGGAGAAAAGCTCTGGACCGCTAAAAATAAGAGTGAAATTCTGAATATCTAATATTTGATCTCCTTCTTCAACTTCTGCTGATACCTGAAAACGTACTTTTTCACCTTGATCTACAACAGAGTTTAAAATAGTAAACCCTGCAACTAATGATTGCGCTGGTCCGGCTATTATTAATATGGATAAAACAAAAAAGGTTATGACAAAGCCTATGGCTTTATTACTAAAAAATTTCATATTCTCCCTCCTTTTTATGTTTCTATTAAGCAGTGCTCGTATATAAACAAATCTTATTAATTTATAGTGGTAAAAAAAGGGAGCCTTGCCCGAAAACTATCTCATATTTTTAGTGTTGCCCGACAACCTCTCCTTCCTTTGATATAAGCGGTTACTCCCCAGGTAATTAACACGATAATCTTTAATAATAACAAATTCCTTTGAAAAATATGGCTGAAGAGGAGAAAATAGTTATTAGAAAAAGAAATGGTTATACTATTATAGAAAAAGCAGTTGTCGGAATGCCTCTTGGACTATGCACTAGAACATTAATGAATTTAGTAGATGAATTTGAGAAATACTCAAGAAGAATTGAGATTGAAAGAATTGAACCTTTTAATCCAAGAGCTGAAGTAATAAGAATTAATGCGAAAAGCAGAGTACAATTGTTACGCCTTGCTGCAATACAAGGAACGGGTCTTAGATTATTTGTGGAAGGAGAAGATGCAGATGCAGAAAGGTATGTTCTAAGATTATATTCGAGAATTACATCCAAGGAAGACTTTAATCCGGATTTTGATAGATATCAAAAGCGTGATGTGCCACTCCACCTTTAAAGGTGGAGTTTGAAAAGGCACTCATGCTTTTGATGCTCAAGGAACTACTCCACACTAAAGTGTGGAGTTTTCTGTCAAGTTCCTTGACATAATAAACTTTAGAAAATTACGTACTCTTATTTTTATATCTTCTGAGTAAATAAATAGATAATAAAGAAAGACTTATTATTGTTCCTGCTCCTGTTGGAAGTTCACCAATATATGCAAGATTTAATGGCAAATCTATTTTTGATATTGATTTAGAATTGTATATTGCATTATCATGAGAACTAAAGTTTGTTAATAATGACTCTATGTTATTTCCTTTGAACATATATTCACCATTTAAATTCACCCTCTTTACAGCACTTTGATGTATTTATTGTTATTGATATTACAACATCAAAAGCGTGATGTGGCACGCCTGCTTTGGATGCTAGAGAAATCTTTATGGATTTCAGGACACTTTGCATAAATATTTTTATACTCTTCTTTGCAAGAACAAAGATGACGTTGATTGTAAAAATTAGAAGTGAAATTCCATCTTATCAATCTTTAAAGAAATTAATTACTAATAGGGGAATTCCTGAAACGCAAATCCCTGGAAGAGTGCAAGAAGTTTTGTCTAATACTACCGGGGATTATGCTTTAAGAAAGGAAAGTGTTTTGCATTTTGTTAATGGCGTTAGGCAAAATAAGATATTTAATAATTTGAAAAGATTGGCAAATCCAAGCAAATATGACTCTGGAATTGTGGATATAGCTTTTGATTTACTGGATTATTTATGTAATTCAGATTTGCCTAAATTCTGGAAGATGCAAAAATCCAGGGATGGAGAATTGCAAGATGCAAGAGATAAGGCTTACGGTTTTTATGAGAATTGGATTGAAACATTAGCTGGGAAATAAAGATTTGTTTTATTTTACACTAATATAAATTTTAAAAATAGCATTAAACATTTATTGTTTCTGGAACTCTAGGATCTACTGACAAGGAACTATTGTCTTCATTATCCTTGCCTCTGATAAAAAATGGAAATGAGCCTGTTGAATCTATTTGTCCATTATAAAGAAACTCTCCATTTTGATGAATTATCCCTGAGAGATATAATTCTGGTCTGCTTTTTAGATTAGTCCAAACTCCTGTTAATTTATTATGAATTTCATCATGAAATTGATCTCCTGGTCTAAAATAAATTCTTCCTGGCCTGCCATACCACGTACCAACTCTCTTATCACGAAAGTTCATTTTATATGTCTTATGAACTTTTTTAGTCATGTCTGGACCTAAAAGGGATCTTTCTCCTAAACTGATTGTTATATTAAATTGATAATCTACTTGTAACCTTGAAAAAGGTAGTATTTCTGCTTGAGGGTGCCCATGTAAAATAAGATCAAAGTCGTCTCCAAATTTTTCCACAGGAATTTTAGTGGTTCTTTTCTCTTCGGATTTTAGAAACTCTGGCTTACCTGTAATTGTAAAATTTTCCCTTTTATCCGCAGATAGTCTAAGCAAATGCTTCTCCCAATACCGTCCCTTGTCATAAACTTCATAAGTTTGCTGACAATATTGATATTTTTCTAAGAGATGAAAAAATTCTGATGCAAGATTCCATTGTTGTCTGTATCTTTCTTTAAATGAATCTAAATATGGTTGATATGATCTAAAAATTTTTCTCATAATTTTTGAAAATCTTCCTTCGCTAAAAAAATCAACAAGCAATTTGTCTTCTAAATTTAAAACATGATCTTCAAAATGAAAAGGTTCAACAACTTCGGGCTCATTAGTCATTAAGAATATTAAAACACAATCTTTTTAAATTTATTGCTTTATTATCTTATCTTTTGAATATATAAATCATTAAATATCTCTAAGAATAAAGTTTTTTATGGGCAAATTTATTCAAGGAGTGTGGCCTCCGATTAAACTTCGAAGCAAGGAAGATTATTGTGAGAAACATGATCTTAGTTTTGTTGTACCTTCTCCTGAAACAATAGAACATGCCAGGAGATTTGGAGAAGCTCTGAAAGAATTAGCCACCATGGAAGATTGGGAGGCAGAGGCACACATAGGTCATGATGTTAATCATGGTTACAAACATTTTATTAGAGAAAAGAGATGGGAGATAGTTAAAGATGGAGAAGAAATGCTTAAAATTTATATTCCTCCTTATCAAAGTGTTGATCCTAGGGACTTGGATTCTTTAAGCTTCCAAGCAAATAGACAGTTGTATGTTCATCGGGAAAGAATTAAGTGAGTGATAATTAATTTTATAAACCTAATAATTTTTTAGACATACATGATTCATCAATATGCTAAAGAAAAGGTAAACAAAGTAAGAGAAAGAAGTTTTGGTAATTTAGCAAAAAGAATAATTGATATGGGTATGCCAATATATATTAGGAGTGAAGAAGTTAGAAGCTGGCATTTACAAGATCGTGAAATTAAAGACTGTAAATATAGATTTTTAGTTGACATTGGAAGACCAAATGGAAGAGATGTACTTTATGCTGCTTATTTGGTATTAGAAGAAATAGCTAATGGACGTGATTCAAATTATAAGGCGATTCCAGTTGAAGGGAAAAATTTTGATTCTCTTAGAAAAGTGTTTGAGAAGATAAATTAAGTTATGTATGATGCAGCATACGGTTTAAGACCTGGAAGAAATAAAGATGGAAGAGCTAGAAGAATTACTTTGGGTTCTTGATTAGTTCTTTTTTGATTTTCATAATAATATTTTAAGCATTAAAGTGAACTAATGGCTTCTTCAATAATGTG
>JAGVWR010000023.1 GCA_018304205.1 Candidatus Pacearchaeota archaeon
AATGCAGGTACAAGTTTAGTGTAAACCGGCCTTATCAGGTAAGCTAAAACAAATGCTGAAACTATTGCGATTGCATATGGTCGAATTATGATGAAAGAGAATATGATAAGGGCAATAACAACTCCCCAGAAGATGTATTTTTTAGGCAAATCTACTTTATAATGATTGGGCATATTTTATTTTAGAGAAGAAAGTTAATAAAGATTGCTTTTTTATTAGAGCCATGCAAGAGTATTTTATTTTGGCTTTAGTTTTTGTATGGACTATCGCTGCAATAATACAAGATTTTAGAAAGGAAGAGGTACCTAATTGGCTTAGTTTCTCTTTGATAGTTTTTGCTCTTACGTTTAGAGCATTTTATTCGGTAATTAAAGGAAATGCAGATTATTTTTTATTAGGTCTTTATGGATTTGCGATATTTTTTGTGTTAGCACAGGTATTTTATTATTCAAAAGCTTTTGCTGGTGGAGATGCAAAATTATTAATGGGATATGGAGTGATTTTACCTTACTCTAATTATCCCGATTTGTTTTTTGTGGGAATAGGATTTGTGTTTTTATTGTTTTTTTGCGGGGCAATATACACTTTAATTTATAGTATATTTTTAACTTATAAAAATAAGGTATTTTATGAAGAGTTTAAAAAATATTTTAGAAAAGCAAGAGTGGTAATTGTTATAGCAATAATAACCGCTGGGGTAATTGATATATTACTGAATATTTATTCTGTAGAAACAAAGGGTTTATTGTTTAGTATTGTTTTTGCATTAAGTTTTCTCTTTATTTATTTAAGATCTTTAGATAAATCAATGATTAAATTGAAGAAAGCAGACGAACTAGCGGAAGGAGACTGGCTTGAAAGAGACGTCAAAGTAAATGGAAGAGTAATAAGTAAGAGCGTTCATGGATTAAGTAATGAAGAAATAAGATTATTAAAGAAATATAATAAAAATGTGTTGATAAAGCAGGGCGTGCCTTTCACCCCGGCATTTCTAATTGCCTTAATAGTTATGGTATTCTTCTTTTTAGTTTGATAACTTTCTCTTTTCTCTTTTCGATTTTTATAATTTCTGCAGGTTTTTTATCTATTTTTATTACATCGAAAGAAGATTTAACTTTGTTTAATTCTTCTGCATTTGATTCTTGTCTGGGTGAAGAAATATCTAGGTCTTTGTCATAGATTGGAATGAGGTTTAGAACTACTTCTCCAAATTTTGTTTCGGTATGTGCTTTCGCAGACTTTGCTCCCAAACTAGAAACTATTTTTTTAGTTAATTCTTCTGCAAGAACAAAAGCAGTTTTTGGAATTTCCTGTGGAATTTTTACAGCGACTTTGGGAATTATAACTACATGTCCTCTTGAAATGGGTTTATTGTCTAAAACTGCCAAGGCTTCAGCGTTTTCTCCAATAATTACGGCGGGTATTTCTTTTGCTATTATTTTTCTATAAACTGGAGGCATTTCTTGTTGCTGTTTAAGAAGAATTTCAAGTTGTTCTGGAGGCATAGCATCAATTTGCTTTTCTGCCTCTGCTTTTTTGTCAGGTGGAAGATGTTCTATTTGCTGTCTTAGTTGATCTTTGTAATCATCGATTTCTTGCTGTGTTAAAGCCATAAATTTTGAAAAGAAAAAGGATTATTTATAGTTTTAGTTATGATAAAATACTTGATAGAAAACTCCATTTTTAAAGGTGGAATGGCGCATCGCTCTTTTGATTTTAACCAAAGGCTCTCCGGTAGTCTTCTATTGTGACTGAAGAAACATCTTTGATCTCGGACAACATTGATTCTACAGTGTCTGTACCTTTCTCTTCAGGCATCGCGAATTTGATTATAATTGCTTTGAGTCCAAATGCAATTGGTTTTTCTTCAAGAGAAAGGTTTTTAGCCCCTTCTTTTTCGAGAATTTCTCTTGCTTTAGCTTCTATTGCTTTCAAGTCCGAACTAGGAGACTCTGGCATTAACTTTATTGTAAGTAAAACGATTGTCATAAATGGATTTTAAGAATCAAGGTTTATAAAGTTTTATATAAAAATTCTGGTTTTGAATATAACCTTTACCCAGAATTTAGTGATAGATAATCCTCAAACATTAAATTAAAAAACTATTTATAATTAATAAATAAAAAAAATAAATTTAGTCTATCTAATCCTTAAATAAGTAATAGATAGTGTATAGTGCTGCTAGACCTACTAGTCCGTAAATTATTCTCGCTACAGTTCCAGTCATTCCACCACCGATAGCGGCCACGACATCCCATGAGGAGTTTATAGCTATAAGACCCCAATTAAGGCCTCCAATAATTATGAGCACTAATGCGATCCAATCAAGTGTGCTTTTTCCCATTTTTCTACCTCCTTTCATTATAATAAATATGAAACTTCCCTTTTATATGTAAAGATAAATAGAGTATATAAATCTATTTTTTATATCTTGTTTGCTAAATAACCCGATAAATAATGCTTAAGCTGGATAGTATCAAAATACTTTTAAAGAAAGGGGGGTTGGAGAATTGATGGATAATTATGTACAATTGATAGAGAGGATATCAATTTCTTCTAAATTAGAGGTGAGTGAGATAGAAAGAAGGATTGAAGCGAAGAGAGCAAAACTTTCAGGACTTGTATCCAAAGAGGGAGCCGCGCAGATAGTTGCTGCAGAATTAGGAATAAATTTTGATCAGGAAAAAATGAAGATAAACCAGCTTGTTGATGGAATGAAGCGAGCAAACGTTGTTGGAAAGATAATAGATATTTTTCCTGTAAGAGAATTCAACAAAAATGGAAGAGAGGGAAAAGTCGTTAATTTTAGTTTGGCAGATGAGAGTTCTAATGCGAGAGTTGTTTTATGGGATACGAACCATATCAGTTTAATAGAAACAGGGAAACTAAAAAAAGGGGATGTTGTTGAAATAACTAATGCGGGTGTAAGAAATAGAGAATTACATTTGTCTTCCTTCGCGGACATAAAGAAAAGCAAAGAAAAGTTTGATAATGTTGTTACTGAGAAGATTTATCTAGAGAAAAATCTTAAAAATTCTAAAGCTGGGGAAGTAATAAAAAATAGGGCACTAATTGTGCAGTCATTTGAACCAAGATATTTTGAGGTTTGCTCCAAGTGCGGAAAGAAAATAGTTGAAGGAAAGTGTCTTACGCACGGAGAAACGGAGATAAAGAAAAGGGCGCTGATAAATTTAGTTTTAGACGATGGAAGTGAAACCATAAGGGCAGTTATATTTGGAGACGAGTTGAGAAATTTAGGATTAACAGATGAAGAGATATTTTCTTTGGAGAAATTTAATGAGAAAAAGGCAGGGATACTTGGAAGTGAGAAAATATTTTATGGGAATATAAGGAATAATGAACTTTACAATGTTGCAGAATTCAATATTGAAAAAATAGAGGAGATTAATACAGATATATTGATAAAGGAACTTGAAGCGAAGTCAAATTAAAGAGCATAAAAAAATATTAAGAGTCGAGCAATTATTAATTGATAAATAGGAAGTAGGGTCTTTTTCTAATTAACAAAATATAATTATGTATCTTATAGTGTTATAAAATTTATAAAGGCAGAGTTACATCAGGGACAATGGTGAAAGAGGATAAAGAAGAAAAAGAAGAGAAAAAGGGTTCTGAAGCAAGTGAAAATAAAATAACAGATGTTCCAGGTATTGGACCCGGAATTGCAGCCAAGTTAGAAGCTGCAGGAATATACGATTTAATGGGGCTTGCGGTGATGAGTCCAAGTGCTTTAAGTGATATGGCTGGAGTTGGAGAGGCGGTTGCAAGGAAAGCTATTCAGGCAGCAAGAGGAATGATGAAATTAGGTTTTATGGATGGAATGGAGTTTGCTAAAAGAAGAGAGGATGTTGGATACATAACATGCGGAAGTGTTGCTTTAAACAATTTGCTTGGAGGTAAAGGTGTTGAAACTAGATCTATGACAGAAGCTTACGGTGCGTTTGGAAGCGGGAAAACCCAGCTTGCTTTAACATTAGCAGTAAATGTACAGTTACCTAAAGAACAGGGAGGAATAAACGGAAAGGCCGTTTACATAGATACTGAGGGAACTTTTAGACCTGCAAGAATAAGGCAGATTGCTGAAGGAATGGGCGCAAATGCAGACAAGGTTTTAAAAAATATTTTAGTTGCAAGAGCCTTTAATTCTGATCACCAGATTCTTTTACTTGATAAGATAAACGAACTAATGAAAGATGGAGAACCAATTAAACTTGTAATAATAGATTCGTTGACTGCTCATTTTAGAGCAGAATTTAGTGGAAGAGGACAACTTGCTGATAGACAACAGAAATTAAACAGGTATTTACACGATTTGATGAAACTTGCAGAGCAGAGGAATTTAGCGATATATGTTACTAATCAGGTTATGGCAAATCCTGCAATGATGTTTGGGGATCCAACAACGGCCATAGGGGGAAATATAGTTGGACACGCTAGCACTTATAGAATATATTTGAGAAGAGGAAAACAAGGATCAAGAGTTGCAAAACTTATTGATAGTCCAAATTTGCCAGAGAATGAAGCTCAGTTTTGGGTTACTGAAAAAGGTGTTAGAGACGAAGAAGAATAGTTTTCTTCGGTTAAATTTTCGAACGGAACAGATATTTGGCAGGTGATCCGATTCTATTTTTTATTATGATTTATAATGCTTATATATTCGTTTTATGTAGCTAACTTAACATCAAGAACATCGGGTTCTTGAGTGCTCTCAAGAATTAGTAAATTCTTGACGTCCTAAGGATTAACTCCCCAACTTTTTCTTCACGATATAAAGAAATAAATGTTTGTGGGAATTATTTTACAAAGTTAATCGAGAGCAAGACTAACTTTAATTGCTCTATCGACTTTATTCATTGTGAAGTTATCAAGAGATCCTATCTTTTTGATAATTCTCCTTTTATCAATAGTCTTTATTTGATTTAACAGGATTGTTGAATCTAACTTCAATTTAGAATTCTCTTTTTTTATTATTACATTTGTCGGATATTCTTTCGTATAAATCTTAGAAGTTATTGGTACAATTATTGTTGTTGGAGAATATTTGTTAAGAGTATCGTTTTGAATAACCAAAACCGGCCTGATTCCTCCTTGTTCTGAACCCTTGACAGGTTCCAAATTTGCTACTACAATCTCTCCTCTTATAATTTGTTCCATTTTTCATTCTTATCGAGACCATCCATTAAAGTTCCTTCCCATTCCTTAGAGATTTTTAACATATCTGCATACATCTCTTTACACCCCTCAATTAACAAATCTTCTTGATTTTTTTTCTGTTTTTCAACGGATTTTATTAAATTAACAATTATATCTTCGTAAGTTTCCTTGTTAGATTTCATTCTATCTAATGTTTTTTTTACATCTTCATTAAGCTGAATTGTTGTTACCATGTTTCTATAGAATAACTATAGTATATATACTTTAGTATACATACCTCGCTATTATTAGGGTAACACGCCCCCACGATTACTTAACATCAAGAACTCTGGTTCTTGAGTGCTCTCAAGAATTAGTAAATTCTTGAAGTCCTAAGGATTAAATCTCTCCCATTTTCCTCGTGATAGGGGTTTATGATAAGAATTATTGCTTTATTTGACTATCCAATATTCCTCTTGCCTTGTTAATAAAATCAATTGTTTTGAGTCTTAGTTCTTCAACCTTTTCTTTGTCAAAGTTATACTTCGAGGAATAAGAT
>JAGVWR010000027.1 GCA_018304205.1 Candidatus Pacearchaeota archaeon
GCAAACGCCCAAACAATAATAACTGCAGCAAGAACAAGTAATATCAGCAAGACAGTTGTAACAACATCACTTAAACCTCTTTTTTTCATCATTACACTAATTAATTAACAGTTAAAAAGGTTATGGACCCGGAGGGAATCGAACCCACATCTTCTGCTAACTCCACATGTAACGCTCTGGAGGCAGAAATTCTACCACTAAACTACGGATCCACAATTTCTGGAATCTTACTTAATTCAGACTCTAGTATGATAAATATCTTATTTTTGCCAATTAAAAATCTATCCTTTTTTGGTATTTTTTTAGTTAAATATATAAAAGCCTTTTTTCTTTCATAAATCAATGGGATTTGAATTGAAAGAGTTGAAAGAAACTTATAAAGAATATCAAAAAAAGTATAAATTACCTAGTTTTGAGAAACTTAATGAAGATTTTGAAATTGAGAAAATAGATAAAAAACAGGATTGTTTTTTAAGGACTATAAGAAAAGTGATGATGGAAAAAATTGTGAACTCCTTAGGATTTTTAGAAATGCTAACTAATCCAATTAATGCACCAAAGATATATTATCCTTATCTTAAAAATATAAGTGCTGAAGATAGAAATATTATATCTGAACTTTATTCTGCTTTGGGAAATTTGAGCATGATTTCACTAAGTATGGAAATAGATTATACAGAAAAAGGAGAGGCTGATTTTATAAATCAGGTTTATAAAACTTGGAATGAAATTAAACCAAAATTTAGGAAGATGATGATTAATATGCAGAAACCAAATATTTCCGAAGAAAAGAAAGAGAAGAGTTATTTTGGTTAATAATTGGTTTTTATCTATTCCTTAAATATTTTATGAGCATTCCTGATCCGTAAAATGTTGTTCCGCATATAAGTACGCCAGCTATTGTCTCAAGAGGTCTTTGTGTTAAATTTTCTCCAATTTGGCCAGCAAAATTTAGTATGTTCTGCGAATAGTCTAACATTCTCTCTTCTAATTTTGCGTGCTTGACTTGACTTAATCTAAGATTATTATAATCATTGAGCAAGGTTTTTGAGTTTAATAAGAATTTAGGTATAACGTAAGGAGATTTTATTCCTCCAATATATCCGCCCAAAATCATTATTCCAAGCCCCCATTTTGAAGCTGCTGCGCCAATTCCAGCTGGAATTGAAGACAATCTAAAATAGTATTCAGGGATTATTACTAGTTTTCTTTTCCAGCTCATAAAAACATGCTAAAGAAAGTTTATTTAAGGGTTTCTAGTCAAACTTAAAAATTTCTTCTAAGGAAATTTCTAATACTCCAAAAGGCATTTTTATTCCCCAGTTTTTCAAAGTTTCAGGGTTTACTTCACCGATATATCCTATAACTTTATCATTTATTGTGATCTCCCCAGCTCTTCCCTCTATAAGATTTGGATGAATTACTTCTTTTAATTTATAAGAGATTTCCAAAGAGTTCATAAGATAATTTAGTATTTGTTTTATTCCAGTAAAGTTGTCTGGACAGGAAGCAATTATTAATTTTTCAGATTCTTTAACTTTAGTTTCAGATTTTCCCTCTTTGTCTAAGGAAAAGACTTTACCAAGTTCAAAAGTTCTTTGAGGGTATTCATTATCTTTATTTTCTGAAAGTATTCTTAGTGTTGGAACAAGAAGATTTGGTCTAAGCATTTTATATTCACTTTTGGAATCTAAAACTTCAAGGCAAGCAACTTTCATTAATTTAGCTTCTTCTTTTTTAATTAAATGATATGACGATAGTTCCAAAAGACCCAGTCCAATAATAATTTCTGCAATTTTTCTTTTGAATTTTTCTTTTTTTGATTCTTCTCCAACAGTAAAAATATTTGGCAATACTGGAATTAGTTTATCGTAGCCATATGCTATTGCAACATCTTCAGCTATATCTACTTCGTGTAAAATGTCTGTTCTCCAAGCAGGAATACTAACTTTGTTTTTTGTATAGTCAAAACTCATTCTAGGAAGGAGCTTTTTAAGATCTTGATCTTTTAATTCTAGACCAAGAAGTTTATTTATATTTTCAACAGAAATCTTCATCTTGATAGGCGATAAATCAGGACTAACTAATTTTTCTTTATCATAATTTAATTCCATTGAATAAATTTTGCCACCCATATCCGCAAGAGTTGTTACTATTATGTTGAGAACTTTTTTCAGAGTGTCAAAATGCCACCCAGAACATTCTACAAAAACTTCTTTTGTTTGATTTGTTACTTTTCCAGTTTCATGACTATTTATTATAGGCGGCATTGAAAGAATTTTGTCATTAGCATCGATGAAAACAGGGAATTTATCATATTTTTCTAATAAATAAGCATATTCCTTTCCAGTAGGATGTTTCTGCAAAATTTGAATACCGCTCATTTCTCTATCCGCTTCTAACGGAATAAATTTTATCTTTTCAGGATTTTCAGCTAGATATCTTATGGGCAATTTTATTTTCTCAAGAGGATATATTCCTATTGCTATCTTTTTTCTGTTTCTTCCTATGGTAGTATGTAGTTTTTCCTGTAAATCTATCATTTCTTTTATTTTCGTATCATCAAAATGCAGATTTTTTACTATGGCGCAAACTGTAAACGGCCTTACGTTTTTTACAGAAGGTTCAATCTTAACCTTGAAATTTTTATCTGGAGAATTTACTTTGTATTTTCTCAAGCCGGTGTTTTTTCCTAAGAAGGCAGAGAAACTTCTCATAAATCCTTCAAATGAAAATAAATCTGGACGATTTGGCAATATTTCAAGTTCAATTTCGTTTTCATTTATCGATTCTAAATGTGTTCCAAATAAACTTATCTTTTCTTCTACATCCTTAGATAATTTTATTCTCTTTTCAAATTCTTTTCTTGAAAATATAATTTTTGCCATTATTTTTTCTCCTTTAACTTAATATATACTCTTTTGTTGTTTTTTCCTCTCGTTTCATAGTCTAAAAATTCCAGTTCTCCAATCTCGCTTGTATTTTTTACTTGTGTTCCCGCATCAGGCTGCTCGTCAACGTCTCCAATCTTAACTATTCTTAAAACTTTTATAGAGGAAGGCAAACCTTTGGCAAGTTTTGACATGTTAGATTTTTCAACTTCATCTCTATTTAGTTCATAAACACTAACATCAAGATCTCTTTTTATTACTTCATTTATTATTTCAATATATTTCTTGAGTTTTTCTCTATCTGGATTTTCTAAGTCAAAATCAATCCTTATTTTTTCAGGCGTTAATTGATTTCCCGTAACAAGTGCTCCTGTTTCTTTTTGAAAAATCGCACTTAAGATGTGTGCAGCCGTATGACTTCTCATAAGTTTGTATCTTCTTTCCCAATTTATAACACACTTAACTTTTTCATTTATCTTTAAACCTTCCTTATCAACAACATGAATTATCTTTCCTTGATCTTTTTTTACTGATAGAACTTTGAATTCTTCTTTTTCATTGAAAATTGAGCCTAAGTCACATGCTTGACCACCAGATTCTGGGTAAAATATTGTGTCTTCTAAGATAATATTTTTATCATTAACTTCTTTTACTATTGTTTGAAATTCTTTCAAATAGCTATCTTTTAAGTACATCATTTTATCCAAATTTTCTTCTCCCTCAATTTTTTAATATCATTTTCGTATAATTCTCTTAAATCTTTAATTTTATAATAATCCATTATAATTCTGTCAAATCCTGGGCCCCAAGCTAAAACAGGCACATATTCTCCAAGTAAAGGTATTACAACTTCTGGCCTAAATATTCCTGCACCGCCAATTTCAAGCCAAATTTTTCTTTCCTTGTGAAATGCATAAATTTCTACACTTGGTTCAGTGTAAGGAAAATATGACGGAACAAATTTTACATCACTAAAGCCCATTTTTGTGAAGAATTCTTTTAGGTAGCCTAGTAAGTTTCTAAAATTTGCATCCTTATCGATTACTATGCCTTCAGTTTGATTAAATTCAAATCCATGGCTCCAGTCAAGGGTTTCATTTCTAAAACATTTTCCAACTGCAAAATATTTTCCTGTTTTGCCTTTTAAGTTTCTTAGTTTTGCAAGGACTTGTGCTGAAAGTATTGTTGTGTGTGTTCTTAGTAATACTTTTTTTGCTTCATTTTCACTCCATTTATATCCCCAACCTTTGCTTCCAGAAATTCCAACTTCGTGCGCATTTTTTATATCTTCAACAATATCTTTTGAAGGCAAATTTGCTTCTAGATCTTTAATAAAAAATGTATCTTGCATTTCTCTGACTGGATGATCTTGCGCTGTGAATAATGCGTCAAAGTTCCAGAATCCGGATACGGTCAAATCTCCAGTCATTTCTTTGAATCCTAATTCAAGCCATATATCTTTTGCATATTCTATAGACTGGTTTACAAAGTGCTTTTTACCGCCGTAAATAGAGGGTACTGGCGCGTGTATATCATAGTGTCTAAATTTCTTTTCCTTTGTCCAATTTTTAATTAGATCAGGTGTTAACTCTTCAACTAAATTAGTATCTATTTTTGCTTCAGCCACATTCTTTCCTAATTCTGTTAATTCAAATGATATGCCTGTTTCTTCTTTTATTTCGATTATATCTTTCCTTTTCTTTAGATTTTCAAAAGCGAATTTAAGTTCTAGGCTAAGTTCTTTTTCTTTTAATGGGAGAGAATCAATTAATTGCTCTTCAAGGGTTTTCTTTGAAAGTTCGGTTTTATTTGCATTTAATATGATTTTCCCATTTTTTAATTCAATAAGGGCCTTTGATTTTAGAACTCCAAGAGATACTTTGAATTCATTATCAGATAAACTTGATAGTTTTTTCGCTTCTTCAAGAAGTAGGAAGTTATTTTTTTCTAGTAAGATTAGTAAATTTCTTTCTGGAAGGTGATTCTTTTTGTAATATATTCCATTTATTCCAAGATAGACTATTTTTGATTTTTCTACTTTTAATTTTATTAAATCTTTGTTTTCTAGGAATTTAAGAGCTCTCAAAATTGAAATTTCATCAAGTCCACTTTTTGATATAATACTTTCAAAACCAGTTTTAAGAAAAGGAAGAATCTTTCTTTCCATAGGAGATAGTTTCTTAATTACTTCTTCTGTTTGTATTTTCATTGAATTATATTAATTTGCCGTATTAAAAAGATTTCCAATTGATTTATTTAGATTAATTGTTGAAATACCGAGACTCAAAAGTAATGAGAAAGCGTCCTTTTCATCTTTGTATGCAAGAGGGATAATATTCACTTTAGCTTTTCTACAGAGTATTATGTTTTTAATTAATCCCTCGATCATAAGAGCTCTTTTTTCCAGACTAAGCCTTCTTAGTTCTTTTAGATTGATTCCTATAGAAATCTTATTTTTAAACGCAGAATTTAGGGAAGTTAGATCTAAACCAGAATCTATAAATCTTAGCGAACGTCTAAATTTTTGAAAAGAGGGAAACAATAAAACATCAAAGTTACCATACTCCATAATCTTACGATTAAACTCGTAATCCTGTGCCCGCACTATGACTGGTTTTTTCGCTTTTTTTATGAGTTTTTTCGCTTCTTCTATTTGAAAGGTATTAATTAATTCATCCATATATTGTTGTCCCTTTGAATTTCTTCTGCTTGAGTAAATTTGTAAAGTTTGATAAATCGCTATTTATGATATAAGTTTTTATTTTGTGCCCTCTTATCAGACTTGAAGATTTTTGATC
>JAGVWR010000044.1 GCA_018304205.1 Candidatus Pacearchaeota archaeon
TCTTTTCTGAAGACTGGAATAGATATACAAAAAATAGTAAAAGCCAATTATTTTTTTGAGAAAGCAGAGATAACAGGAAATTATGAAGGATTTTGGGAAGACAGAATACTTCCTATTCGCCACGCAATTAAATTTCTTCTTGCATTAAAAGATATTTCAGGGTTTAGTTTAAATGGCGCTAAAATTGGCTGTCCAAGTTTACTTTTATATGGAGACGCCGACAAAACTTTTCCATTAAAAGAAAGAGACTTTGATAAACTTAGAGGCCATATTAATAATTTGGAAATTAGTGTTCTTCATGAGAGGGGAGGTCATTGGGATGTTTTCCAGGATCAACAACTCGCAGCTTCTCTAACATCAGAATTTTTGTTGAAAAATTAGATTATGTTAAGGAACTTTACAGAAAACTCCACACTTTAGTGTGGAATAGTTTCTTGAGCACAAGAGAATCTATAAGATTCTCTGTGCCGAGAAATCCATAAAAGATTTCTCTAGCATCCAAAGCACAAGTACCTCATTGTGCTTTTGATTTTAATCTTTTAATTGAAATGAATATTAAGAATTTATGTGAAATTTTCTTTGTTTTTTGCGGAAGAAATTATGGGCAAAGATTTATAAACGATCCGAATGATGATAGATAAACCGATGAGGTTGTAATTAAACACACGGAGGTCTAAATGGACTTCTATACAATTGTTGAAAAAGCAAGAAAGACTGGGAAAATAGATAAGGGTGCTAACGAAGTTACCAAAGCCATAGAATTAGGCGTAGCTAAGCTTGTTGTTTTTGCAAAAGATGTTGAACCAAAGGAAATTGTTTTACATCTTAGTGTTTTATGTAAAGAAAAAGGAATTCCTTGTGTTGAAGTGGATTCAAAACAGAAATTAGGAATTGCTGCAGGTATTCCTGTAAATGCAGCTGCTATTGCTGTTATCAAGCCAGGCGATGCGGATAAAGATATTGCAAATATCAAAAAGTAAATCATTATAATACTTAGAAAATGGCAAAACAACAGAAAGTTAAGGATAAATCTTCAGAAGCGACGAATAAAGGGAGCACGATGAGTGCACTCAGTAGCGATAGTCCTGTTAATGCACTAGTAGAACAGTTTGTTGGAAGAACTGGAGCAAGAGGAGAAGTTACTCAAGTAATAGCTAAAGTTCTTGACGGAAGAAATAAGGGAAGAAGTATGAGAAGAAATGTTAAGGGTCCAGTAAGAATTGGAGATTTGCTTACATTAAGAGAAACAGAAATTGAAGCAAGAAGAATAAAAGGAAGCTATGGGAGAAGCGGATAATGGTAAAATGCATTTTTTGTGGAAAAGAAGAAAGTCCTCATAGAGGTCTTCATTTAATTAAGAATGATGGAAGTATTTCTTATTATTGTTCTTCAAAATGCAGACATAATTCTATAAAACTTGGAAGAGATTCTAGAAAAGTAAGATGGACTGAAGCTTATAGAATTACAAGAACTAAGGTTAAAGAGTCCATTCAAAAACAGAAGAAAATTGCCGATGATAAAGCAAATGCTGTTAAAGAAGCAGCTAAAGAGACAAAAAAAGAAGTGAAAAGTGAAGTTAAACCTATAAAGAAAGTTTCTGTACAGAAGATTAAGTAATAATTTATACAATCATGTTATTCTGTTTAATATATTAGACAAAATGGGAACTATATTTATGATAAGGTATTCTTTTTGAAGACCTTATTAAGGACTTGATAAGTTTTATAATCTAGAACTTCTAAACTTTAACATGAACAAAGCATTTTATATTATAATCAGAGGTCCCTTAGGTAGTGGGAAATCAACAATATCTCAAAAACTAGCTAAAGATATTGGTGCTGAATATTTTGCAGTAGACAGGGTTCTTGATGAATTTGATTTAACAAAAGATAAAGAAGAAGGATATATCTCTCAAAAGAGTTTTTTCAAAGCTAACGAAATAATTGCTGAGAGAGCAGATAAATTTCTAAGAAAAGGAAAAGCAGTTATTTTTGATGGTAATTTTTACTGGAAGAGTGCGATAGAAGATTTAATTTCTAGACTTGATTATAATCATCAAGTTTTTACTCTAAGGGCGTCTGTTGACACTTGCATTTCTCGTGATGAAGAAAGAGGAAAAACACATGGAGAGATGGCTGCAAGAGTTGTTCATAAGAAATCTACCTCTTTCGATTATGGTATAGTTATTGATACTGAAAATAAAACTCCTGGACAAACGTTAAGTGAAATAGAAAAAGTAATAAGGTCTTTCTTTTGAAGTCCTTATTTATAATATGTTGCTCTAAAAATAGCACTATACTAACTAAATCTTGAGAGGAATAATTCCGCTAATCCTACCTTGAAAACATCCTTCATTAATGGAATAATCGAAATTCCCAAAAAACCCTGATTTGAGATTTATGGTTCTCCGAGGCGTTATAATACACCTCACAGAACTTTCTAAAGAAACGGGTCGTAACATTTTAACAAATGATTCTCTTCCTAGAAATTCTCCCAATTCGTACTTCGTTTTACCTAATTTTTTACAATAATAAGCTATAATTGATTGAGAGATCACGTTTAAAGCAGAAATATGGGATAAGTGGGCGCCAAAAGGATTTGAGTACCCTTCTGCATCTTTATGAGTCTTAAAAAATTTTGCTTCAGTTATAATTTTTTCATCTTCACTATCTAAAAGATATAAATGATATCTCTCATGTCGCATACCTTCAGTTAGATAATCTGACAAATTTTCTCTTGGAACAACTATTTTATTAACCATTATAAAGTAGTTACATAACTATATATAAAGTATTGTAATAAATTATTTACACCAAAATGGAGATAGTACAAGAGGCATTAAAGGAATTCGGATTGGCTGAAAAGGAAGTTAATATATATCTTTCTAATTTAAAAATAGGAAGTAATACGGCAAATGAAATATCAAGAAAATCCGGTTTGCAAAGAGAATTAACTTATACCATACTAAATAGACTTGAAAAAAAAGGATTGATTAATCACTCTATTAAAAATGGGATAAAATTCTTTGATGCAGTTAATCCAGAAAATCTTTTAAAAAAAATAGAAGAAAAAGAAAATCTTTTAAAAAAAGCATTACCCCATCTTAATTTATTAAAAAAAGAGAAGTCTGTCTTAAAACCAAAAACAGAAACATTTGAAGGCAAGGAAGGGATAAAGTCTCTTTTTAATAATATAATTAGATTCTATGAACAAAATAAAGAAATAAAAATATTAGAGGGATTTGGATCAGCTGGAAAACTAGAACAAGTATTGAAATGGGCTCTTCCGCATTTTATCGAGAGAAGAGTCAAAGCAGGTGTAAAGTTTAGAGGAATTTATAATGAAACAAAGGAAGGAATGGAGAAGAAAAATCTTCCTTTGTCTGAAATAAGATTTTTACCTGAGGAATTTGAATCACCTAGTTTTTATTTAATTTATAAAAATCATATTGTTATAGTAATATTTAGCGAGGAGCCTGTAGGCATTTTTATAGAATCAAAAGAAGTGTACGAATCATATAAAATATATTTTAAAATACTTTGGAAAATAGCTAAACCTTAATATAGTGCTACAAACAGGGTGATATATTTATAAATTATATTTACATTAAATATTAATGAAACTGTATTCAATATTTCTGACATTTTTGTTTATTATTAGTTTGATATTTATTTCTTCGCTTGCCTCTGCAGCAACGGATTCTGATAGAACTCTTGGAGATGAGGATTCTGCGGTTACTATGGAAGTTTTTACCGATTTTCAAGGTCCGTTTGATGCAAAGTGGTGGAATAATACGTTGCCTTTGATAGAAGAAAAATATGTGTCTACGGATAAAATTAATATTGTTTTCAAATATTTTCCTTTATCTTCTCATTCAAATGCGTTTGATAGAGCAAGAGCGGCAGAGTGTGCTGCAGAACAAGGTGATTTTTTTAAGTTTGCTGATGAATTTTATGAAAGGTTAAGTTTTAATTATGATTATGAAGATTTTGTAGAACTAGCAAAAGAGAATGATATGAATATACCTGTTTTTGAAATCTGTTTTTATTCTTCTAATACAGAAAATAGGATTAGTAAGGATTCAAATGAAGCCATGGAAAGAGGATTTAATGGAGTTCCAACTTTTTATGTTGGCGGACAAGAAATTGCGGGTTCACAACCTTATAGCACTTTTGAGGAAGCAATTGAAGAAGCATTAAGAAAGGTCGAAGGAGGAAGCGATCCTAGGATAGTCACATGCAAAGATAGTGATAACGGAAAAGATTATGAGTTAAGCGGAAAGACAAGTTATAGTTTTGAAGGGCAAAGAAAAACACATGAAGACTTTTGCATAGATAATAAAACATTAATTGAGGGATATTGTGAGGATAGAAAGTTTAGTAATATAAGTTATGAATGCGAGCATGGATGTTTAAACGGTTATTGTCTTCCTAAACCAGTTAAGGGTTTTAGACATGCGTATTGGACTTGCTATGATGGGGATAATCAAACTTCTGAGGATAATTCAAGCTGTAAGACTTATGAAACTTGGAAAAGCTATGCAAGAGAATATTGCGAGGATAATTGTTTAGATGGTAAATGCGGAGTGAATTCTTTCAGCATATCCAAAGAATGTAATGCAGGTTTTAATGATGAAGATAAGGAGAATGGGAAAGATAAAGAAGATAATGATGATTCTGATTTTAATGAGATAGACAATAATGAAACAGATGATAAGGAAATACCCTTAGTTTGTGAGAATAGCTGTCCATTGGATGATAAATGTTATCCTTTTGGATATAGAAAGGTAAAAAAATTTTGTTCTGATGAAGGGTTATTTGTAAGCCAGTTTGAATCCGAAGTAACTTGCGAAAATAATTTTGAATGTTCGAGTAATGTTTGTATCTCAAATAATTGTGTAAGTCAAAGTTTAATTGATAAGATATTTAATTGGTTTAGGAATTTATTTGGTTAGTATATTAAATTATGGAAAGGATTAATTTTATCGTCGATAAATGACTATTTTAGTGTAGAAAGGTTTTTAAACTAAAGTTGAGTTTTGGGATCGTAAAAAGAGAATTTTAAATTCAATATGGTTACTAAAAACAAGGAAGAAGGTAGCAAAGCCTATTCTTCAGAGAAGATTACAGT
>JAGVWR010000045.1 GCA_018304205.1 Candidatus Pacearchaeota archaeon
AATGGAAAGCTTAGAACTCCCTATCAAGCTTTTCTAGACAAGAAGAGAAAATAAACAAAAGACATAAAAACAATGAGCAACTTAAATCATAGAGAGGACACTAATAGCGGACACTACAGAGATTATATTTTTACAAAATCTCCTTCAATAGCATTAATATCTTTAAATACAACGGACATTTCTTGCGTAGGGATTTTTACAGAATTTGTTCTTAGTCCAATATTAAAGGCACTTTCTTTGTTATTATAAACTCCTTTATCCACCAAAATAGGAATAGAGTCTTTATGACCAAATGGAGGAACGGCTCCAATTTGACAGCCTGTCTTTTCCATAACTTCTTCTTGAATAAGATTACTCTCGGAAAGAGATTTCAAAATTGACAGGTGAGTCCCTTCGCTGTAATCATTTCTAAAGCTATATTTTTGCATATTAGTGAAGCTCCCAATCGCAGCAGAGCTGCGGGGCTTCTAAAAGTCACTCAACTTTAACTGGTCGGTAGACCGACCTTGATTACGAATATATTTTCAATACTTATAAAATGTAGTCACCCAATAATCTTTTTAAGAGCCCTATACTCTTTTATGAATAGCTCGAGAGTTGGTCTTAGATCGTGCTTCTTTTGGTACGCTTGAAGCGAAGCGTAGTATTCTGCTCTGTTCTTAAGGTCAATATTAATTGGAGGCAGCCCATTCTTGAGAAGGATGTTATTTAATAAAACTCTTCCTACTCTCCCATTTCCATCAGCGAATGGGTGAATGTTCTCGAACTGGTTATGAACAACAGCAGCTAAAACCAGTCCAGGATATTTCTTTTTGTTTTTACCATACCATTCTATAAGCTCATTCAAAAGAAATAACACTCTTGATTGTGGGGCTCCCTCATGAACTACCTCTCCCAACCTATTCTTTATCACAACCTCTTCCCCAGCTTTTCTGAACTGGCCTGCAAATTTCTTAGAATTCTTAAAAACTATTTGGTGTATTTTCTTTATCAATTCAATTGATAATTCTTCCTTTGTTTCTCTTATATATTTTACAGCTTCACTCACCCCGTATGTTTCCGCAATATCATATTTAGACTTCTCTTCTGGCCATTTATCTTCTTCAAGAACTTGCTTTACTTCCTTGCTGTTAAGCTCGCTTCCTTCAATCGCATTAGTATTAAATGTAAATAATTCAGAAAATTGCAACCATTGCTGTTCTGACAAATGGCTTATTAATACTGGAATTTCCTTTTCAATTTTCTTAACAAATTCAAGGTCTTTTTCAGAAAGCTCAAATTGCAATGGATCTTTAATTAAATTATATTTTTCAATTTCTTCAAAAATAAGAACTTTTGCTTTTTCAACCCTGTCATCTAAGGTCGTTTTCTCAAGATTTACTCCCAAAAACTTCCTTATTTTGTGCACTTTAGACCCTTCTCTGAATGAATGCCCAAGATAGTATTTTATTCTTTTTCCAACTTTTCTTTTCTCTATATGCATAACACTATAATGGGTGACTACATATATAAATCTTTGTGTACTTAATGTCTACACAGCCAACACCCATAAAATTGGACAAAAAGTTTTACGCCCGGACCAAGATTTGAACTTGGGAATCACTTGCGTGAAACAAGGTTAGCAACCTTGCGCCGTAACCGCTGGGCCATCCGGGCATGAAAAGGACTAGAAAAGAGAACTTTTAAAGATTTGTACTTGAAAGCTTGAGAGCCAGATAGATTTCTAATTAATCAATGCAATCAGAGAGCTCTTCTAGTTTTCTTCTCGCCTTACTTAACTTACTTTTATTAGACTGGATTTCATAGAAAGCAGATAGTAACATAGTAAATAATCTGCCTTCAACTTCTTCTTCAGGTATTGGATAATAATTCTTAGAATCACTCCTAAGAACCTGCAATTCTTCGAATTCAAATGGGTGTGCTGAAAGTTGTTTTACTTGCCAATAAGGAGCATCTGGACTTAGGCCAACTTGCCCGCTGGTTTGTCCTTCAAAAGAATAGATTGATCTTTCGTCTCTTTTTTTCTTATATATTCCTTTTGTTATTTCTTTTCCGTATCGATCTTTAAACATTGATTCATTAGTCATTTGAAATTGAGATATTAACCATTTAAAAAGATTTGTACACTAAATTTTATAAACCTTGAATAACTTATTTGTGTATGATTATTTTGTTTTTTATTCTTGCATTGTTTGTAACCTTTGTTGTAACAAGAACTTTTGCACATAAATTTCACGACATGAAAAATTATGGAACTAAAAAAGAGAGATCAAATACAATTACAGGAATATTAAGAGAAAAAACAAATTACGATTGGCATCACTTTCATCTTGGAATTATTATTTTGTTAATTGTTATCCCAATCATATTACTAAAGGGTTTGGGAAATATTGGCGCGATCTTCCTGGCCATTGGAATAAGTTTATTTATAGATCAATTAGTTCCTATAATTTATAGAAAAATTAATTATTTCCACAAAAAGAGTTTAGTAATTTCGTTTTTATTCCATTTAATTATTCTATTGCTTGCGGTAATATTTTATTATTTTATCAATTAGCTTTCAATTGAATCCAAAAAATATTTAAAGTAAAAAAATTACTTCTTAACTTGAAGACCGGATTTCTTATAGTAAATTAATACTGCTACTACAATAAGCACTACTAGGAAGACTATAACTGGTACTTTATTGTTCTTGAGTGCATTTCCTATTGCTGCTCCGGTAATACCAAATCCTGATTGTTCTATTGTCTCTTCTGTATTTGTCTCGGTTTGATTATTTTCACTTTCATTACTTGCACTTACTGAACTTGTAGCAGATGAATTTGTTGAATTTATTGCTGTTGTTCTTCCTGATGTACTTCCTCCGCCACCTCCGCCTCCACCTCCGCCGTTATTGTTATTTACTGGATCAGGATTATTGATTGTTAAAGATCTTGTGATTGAAGATACATTTTGCCCATTTAAGTAAGAACAAACAACTTTCCAGGAATATAATCCTGAAGAAAATGAAATTGACATATTGTGTTTTCTATTGCTGATTTCACTTAAATTTATAGGATTTAACACGTTTTCTACATTTAGGTTACAGGAAGATAGATTTGATAACACTATACTTTGCGAAAAGTTGTAACTGAAGAAAATGTCTTGTGACAAAGTAGCATAATTGTTATCTGGTGTCAATAAAAATATTTCATTCTGCACTTCTAGAGCTGGATTATTATTTGATGAGTTATTATTGCTGCTGTTATTTGACTGATTGTTTTCTGATGTCTGCCCAATGGACATTGATCTTGTTTCTGAATTGACAAATGTAGCTGAACTTCTTAACTTACACCTTATTTTCCATTCATGTGATCCTATTGGAACTTTATAAGACAAGGAATTTGTTCCGCTCTGAATTCTTGCTACATTTTTAGTTACGTTCACGTTATTTAACATTAATTCACATTTCTCTATTGTAGAGGGTTTTGTTATTTCATATAAGAAACTCACTGTTGTGGTGTTAGCGGCTATAAATAAATTTGATGGGCTTAACAGACTTACTTCTGCTAAAGTGCTAACATCTTGTGTATCTTCAAAGGCAATACAGGAAGAGTTGCAACTGTTTAGACTTGCGGGACAATATGCTCCGTTTGAAAGCTGTGTAACGCATAACTGACATATGCTCGTTGTACAAGTCTTATCATCTATTGCCGGGTTACATTCTGAAAATCTTATTGTTTGCCCTTCTTCCAAACAGAACAAAGTTCCTGCTGAAACTAATGAAATAGATAAAACTAATACAAATAATGATAAAACAAAAGTTATCCCTATTATCCACGACTTTTTAGAGTGATAAGCATTCATAATGTATTACTGCCAAGTTATAATATATAAAGGAGATTATCATCCAATATATGCTTTATACAATAAAAGAGTGTTTCTACTTTCTTAAATGACATTTTTTGTTGTCTGAAAAAAAACAGATAAATCAAAATATTCATAAGTTTAATATATCCTGTTTTTCTAATTTATTAGTGCGCCTCGATCGCATAATGGTAGTGCGTTAAATACGAAAATATATAAATAAACCTTACTTTTTACCATATGAATTTTTATAAATTGAGCAAACTTGGCTTAAAAAAAGATGGGAGAAGCAGCATTTTCCTATTTTAAAACATATAGAGAATAATCATTCTCTCCTATTAAAAGAAAAAGCAAGACTTATTGGATTTTTAATGGGCGATGGTAGCCTTAATTCTACTGATAACTCATTAAAGGGTAGCCATCATGATATAAGATTTTATCCGGACGATCTAACAATGGCTAATTTATTTATTGAGGCGTTTGAAAAGTTATATCTTAAGAAACCATCAATTAAGAATCTTGGAAGGTATTTCAGATTACATATTAGTTCTAAGCCTGCTTGGCAGGATTTAAATAAATTTGGGGAATATGATTCATTGAATTGGACAATTCCCAGGTCATTTTTATCAAAGGAAGAAAAAATAGAATGGTTGAGATCTTTGTTTGATTGTGAGGCTTATGTTGATGTTAAGAAGAAAAGAATTGTCTTTCAAACAGTTAGTAAAAAAGGTATAAATTCTATCCAAAAACTTTTAGATGAACTAGGAATTAAATCCAAATATTATATTTATAAAAGAAAAAATTTAAATTTCAATTTAAATTACTTACTCTTTGTTTCTAGATTTGAAAACATTTCTAGATTTAGTGAAATGATCGGATTTAATCATTTAAGAAAGAAGAAAAAGTTGGATTATATTTGCCGGTGTGCCAGAAAGGTAAATGGGGCGGTCTCGAAAACCGTTGCCCGAAAGGGCGCCTAGGTTCAAATCCTAGCACCGGCGTTCTTCAAGGATCTCCAGGTTCGATTCCTGGTCGGGGCGTGTAATTATCACAATAATATTTATAACCTATTTAGAATATTATGAAATATGCCTGATGGACTCATAGATCTTATTGAGATCGATTTTAGAGGATTTAAATTTTCTAGTTTTAAAAAAGATATATTTAATGAATTGTTTATGACTAGAGAACAATGCGATTCTCTTGTTGGGCTTTTAAGTGAGTCCAAACAAGATATTGATAGATTAATTTTATTATATGGCAAACCAGATTTGGATGATATGGAAATGATGGATGTAAAAAGGGAAGAAGTTGGATATAGGCTCATTAAGATAAACCCTTTATTTGATGATAAAACCAATTTACTAAGAGATTGGACTTATAAATTGGCCTATCTAACAAAAAGAGAAGATGGAAATCCCGGAATGGCTTTCGGCGACAGGAATTATACACGTAATGATCTGAAATCTTAGGATAATCAATTTTCTTTAAACTGAGTCGTGAATGACTGTATAAGCCAGAGACATATGTCATGGGGTGACCGAAAATTAGTTCTGCTCTGGCTTTTCACTTTCTTTGATGAAGAAAGAAGAAATAAGAAAAGAA
>JAGVWR010000046.1 GCA_018304205.1 Candidatus Pacearchaeota archaeon
GTAAAAAAGAAAGACTTAGAAAATGTTCTTTATTGGGAAGAATGGGATAAAACAAAAAGGCCGACATTATTCAAAGAGCCGCCTATTCAGCATAAATAAAAAATAACAAAACTATTTATAAAAGTTAACATAAATATATAAACTATAAAAATATACTAGTAATATGCCTTATGGAATTAGTCCTCCAAGAGATAGAAAGACGAGTGCGGTATCAGCAAAAGAGTTTGATAAAATTGCTGAAAAGCAAAAAAGATTAGGACTAAAAGGGCAAGATTATGCTCTTGCAGCCGAAAGCTGGTTGAGGGCTAAAGAACCACGAAAAGCTATAATCTCTTATGAAAAAGCAGCAACAGCATATGAGCAATATGCAGCAAATCTATTAGATATTGATGCGACTTCTAATCGCCACAGAATTAATTATGCTTACTCTGAAGCAAAAAAAATGGAAAGAAAGGTAACTATAGTAAGAAGAACTATTGGAAAGAGAGGGATAAGACTAGAGGATAGGGCGGCAATAACTGTTGCAATAATTGGGCTTGTCGGAGGGTTATTTTTTCTTTCAGCAAATATAACAGGTAACGTTATAAGTATAAATCAATATTCATCAAGTTGGGTAGGAATCATATTAATTATTTTTGGAATTGTTGGAAGTTTTTTTTGGATTAAAAGAAATAAAAAATAATTATCTTTTTTAAATATATTTAAAACAGTTAGTATAAAGTGTAGAAGTTAAAGGCAGAGGGGAACTATTAGATCTTATTAAAACAATAAAAAAAGGTTCGATGTTAGAGATGTGGAGATCCTTAATATTAAAGAGTATCTAAAACTAGAGAGCATACCTTTGGCATGGTCTGAAAAATAAAAAAAGGAAAATAAAAAAATAAAAACTTTGGCTTATTTGAAGACTTCAATACCTAAATCAGACATTTCTGATTGATGAGATTGTTTCTTTTCTTCTCTCATAGAACCACGACCAAGAACGTAAGGCGATGCAACTCCAGTCATAATTGTAATAACTCTGACTTTATTTGCAAACTCCTTGTTAATTCTCGCTCCAATGATTACCTGCGCGTCTGGACTTATACTTTCAGTAACAAGTTCTCCAATTCCGGAGAATTCTTCAAGTTTGAAGTCTTGACCACAAGTAACGTGGATTAGCGCTCCTGTAGCTCCTTTATAGTCTACATCAAGTAAGGGATGAGTAAGAGCTTGTCTAACTGCTTCACTAACTCTATCAGTGGTATCAGATTCTCCAACTCCAATAACTGCCATTTCTCCATTTTTCATAATTGCTGAAACGTCCGCGTAGTCTAAGTTGATCAATGATGGCAAAGTAATAGTTTCCACTATACCTTTAATCATTGTACTTACTAATTCGTTTGCAACAGCAAAAGCTTGTTCCATAGGGAGATTTCCTGCAATATCTACAAGTCTATTGTTATCAATTATAATTGCTGTATCTACAACTTCTGTAAGTTCCTGAAGGCCAAATTCTGCCTTATCATGTCTAGCCTTTTCACATTCAAAAGGCATTGTAACTACCGCAATAACAATAGCTCCAGATTCCTTTGCTAATTGTGCTATTACTGGGGCTGCTCCTGTTCCGCTTCCTCCGCCCATACCAGCTAACACGAAGACCATATCAGCGTTTGAAGCTGATTTTTTTAACTCAGATAAAGATTCCTTTGCTGCTTCTCTACCTACGTTTGGACGGCCTCCTGCTCCAAGTCCTCTTGTCAATTCCTTTCCAATAAGAACTTTTTCATCTGCCTTTGTTATGCTAAGATGAAGAGCGTCTGTATTAACTGCGTAAACTGTGGCGCCGTTGATTCCTTTATTAAAAAGCCATGTTACAGCATTGCTACCCATACCTCCAACACCAAAAACTTTGATGTTTGCTTTTCCAGCTCTTAATTCGTCAAAATTAATAGAATGAGTCTCAACATTCTGTAATGCTTCTTTTGCAAGATCAAGTACCATATTCTCTTTTTTAATTACCTCCTTTCATTTTGATTTAAATTTAATTGCCTCTTATCGAAAATAGGTAGTAATTACTTTAAATATTTGACTATTCTGCAGAATAACATTTTGTTTAGTGTTTTGCAAAGGTTTGGGCCACTAAAATTGGGAGAATGATTGTAGCATCAGCGAAAACTTTAATGTTTTTGCTTTTTGGGAGTAGTTTACCCCATGAAATTGCTTCTTCTGGTAGTGCTCCTGAATCTGAACCATCAAATTCGTTGGAAGTATTTATGTAAACCGCATAATCCGCACCATTTCTCAGCATATTTGCATTTAAAATGGCATGTTTTATTGTTCCCGAACCTAAAATAATCAAACCAGATTTTTTAATTCCTAGAGTAGAATCATTAAACCATTTTATATCCGAAACAATATCTATTACGAAGTCAGAATGTTTGAATGAGAAGAAATAAATGTTGTCTCCTAAAGCACCATCGGTTATAACTGGACAATAGACAGGTATTTTATTTTTATAAGCCCAATAATAAATGCTTTCTTCATTGTTTATTTTTTCTCCAAGTTTCCAAATTATATCCAAGGGTTTTATTACTTTCCCTTTTTTTTGTTCGTTATAGAGATCTTCTAAAATTGGCTGAACAAATTTTTCAAATTCGACGTAACGGTTGTTTGAAACGAAGATATTGCCTATTCTGTTTATTCCTTTTTCTCTTAATTCTTTTCCTGGCGCATTAAAATCTCCTAAAAAGAAATCTCCAAGGCATTTAATTACGTCTTCTTCTATTCCTCCAGTTGTTGTGACTAAGTAGGATATTTTTTTATTTTGTACCAAATAGCGTATTATATCTCTATTTCCAGAACTTACCATGTTTGAAGTGTATCCTAGAAAAATTGTTGCATTGTTAGTAATCATTTCATTTGTGATTTCAACCGCCTTTGCTAAATGAGAAGCCTGAAAGCCACTTGATTTAAACGACTCGATTATATCTTCGTATTTTATTCCATTGTCAAAGTTATAGCCTTGTATTTTAGTTCCTGAAACTTCTTCACTTTTTCTAAGTAAGTTAGCTTTTGCTGTTTTTTCTTTATCTACTATATCTTTATTGTTAACCATGTAGAAAAGAAAAAAAGGGTGTTTTTAAGTTTATTCTTTATATTTTAGTGCAAGATCAAGGAGTTTTAGGATGCTTTCTTTTGATTTTGCTACAATAGTTATTCTGTTTTTGTGGGAGAATATAACATCTTTTATACACGTTACTTTTGCTAATTCTTCGTTTTCTAGGCCAGCCCATTCTTTTGGTAGGGGTTTTCTTGGAGCAAAACCATTAATATCCTTTTCTACAGTTCTCAGTCTCCAATTCTCTTTTTCTTTGTCATAATATACTACAAATTTTAATTTGGTTTCTAAAGTAGCTACTTCTTTGAAAGGAACAAACTCGTTTAGAATAATGTAATCTTTGCTTTTGCTTTCTTTGATTGTTTTTAGAACTGTATTTCTTGCTTTATTCATTCCTTCTGCTTTGTTTATTTCTCCTTTAAGAATCAACATAGCAAACTTAACTGCCTCTTTAAAAGATTTATTAGAATTAGATTCGTCTGGCCATTGTGGATTAAGGGCATTTATAGCGTCATCAATTTTGTATGGTTCAATATCTTTTACACTGAATGTTTTTAGCCCATTGTCATGAGCGTCTAAATGTTGAATTAATTTTTTATCAATACATTCAAAAATCCAATCTTGACTAACTAGTTCTTTTCCAAATTGTTTCCAAATTAATCCAATGGCTGCGTAAGGTATGTTATTTTCTCTTTTTCCTGCCCCTTCTTTTTGATGATGATCAAAATTTCCTTTTCTTGGATCGTAAGAAAAACCTACATCGATTCTTGCATCAACTTTACTTAGTTTTTCCTGATCACGAGATCTAATATATTTTAATTTAGGATGTATTAGTTTTAAAACGGCAATAGCAAAGACGTCATCTGAATGAAAATTTCCATCATGCACAGCAACTAATTCGTAATTCATTTTTTAGAAAGGAATAAGGTTATTTTAAAGCTTGTCAATTTCGATTCCTAATAATTTTTTGAATTCTTCTTTGTCTTTTATAGATACATGGCCTCCAGCTGCTTTTATATGCCCTCCACCATCTGCATCTTTAAAATTTTTAGTTAGACTTTTGAGAAGTAAATCCATATTTTCTTTTCCATCTTGCCTTCTTGCTGAAAAAATATAGTGTTTATCACTTGGCCTAGCAATTAATATTGTTTTATCTGTATATTTTGTACTTATCATATTAGAAATAAAAGAACCTACTTTAAATTCTGGAATAAATTCCCAGAAAAATCCATTACGTAGGTTTATCTTTTCTTCTTCAAATTTTATTAGAGATTCTTCTATGTAATCCTCTACAACTTTTGCGCTTTTTGTTAGGTCTCCCATATTCCCAAAATCTTTTCCTATGCTATAATATACATCTTTTAGATTGGACTCTTTGGAATAAATAATTGCTAGGCTTAGATACCATTGCAATTCCCAGAATTTTCCATTTTGATCTATAAGTCCCTCTTTAATGGAAAATTTATCTCCATATTTTTCAAATATTTCTTTTAGCCAGATTTCGTTTTTAATAAAGAGAAAATCTGAAATTGATGCGCATGCAACAAGCCAGTCGTAATGTTCTATTTCTTTAATACTGGATATTAAATAGAAACAGAGATAAGCAGCACAATAGTCTTGAGCATTTATAAAAGATATTTTTGAAGAGTTAAAATCTCTTATGAACTGATGATGGTCAATTATCAGTACATTTTCAAATTCATTTAGTTTGTTTATGAGTTCTTCATCTTTTACATAAAGGTCTGTAATTACTAAATTTTTAACTCCTTGGAGTTTTAGGTCTTCTAATAAATTTAAGTTGAATACAGGATAATCTACAAATTTTATTAAATCTGTATGAAATATTTCATTAGTAATTTTTGTAGAAACAATTCCATCTAAATCAATATGGCTGATTAATGCAAGGGAGTCTTCTTTTTTTATTTTTGAGAAAAATTCTAGAAATTTGCCTATTGAACCTGCTCTAAAATCTGGTTTTTCAACTAAAATGTTCATATTTTTTCTAAAATAACGGCATTTAATCCTAATCTCTTACATAATTTAACAAACTTTTGGGCTTCTTCTATTGTTCCTACGACTCCAGTGCCATAATGCATTGGAATACATAAGTCTGGGGAGAGGAAGGAGGCTACTTCTACGGCTTCTTCGGCGTCCATAACATAAGTTCCTGAAACTGGGAGAATTACTGTAAAATGGTTTCCTTGTTTTCCGTGTCCGGTAAGATTTTTCATTTCGGGAATATTGTCGGTATCGCCTGCATGGTAGATTATATTATTTCCATCTATTTTAATTAAGAATCCTAACCATCCTTCTGATTTTGGGTGTGCGTCTTTAGAAATAGTGTATGCTGGAACAGCCTTTATCTTAATCTTTGAAAATTCGAATTCATCATCAATTTCTACTATTTCCATGTGAATATCTTTAATCTTGGTTATTTTACTTTGGGCATCTGGAGGGATTATAATTATGGTTCCTGGTTTTATGTCTTTAATTGAACAGTGATCATAATGACTATGCGTTATAAGAATTAAATCGGCTTTGTCTACATTGTTTGATAAGTTGTAAGGATCAATCGCTATTCTTTTACCTTCTTTACAAGTAATTAAGAATCCTGAATGACCAAGAAACTCTATTTTTACCCCGTTTATTTCCATTAGTTGTTTAGGGACACATTTATTATAAAGTTAATTGTTGTATTTATCTTAGATTTTTTATTATTTTCATTCTCTCTTCATGTGTTGTGAGATCATCTTTCATTATTCCTGGAGATATTGATCCTTTAATTATGTTATAAGTTCCAGCAGGAATAAAATTTTCTTCGTTTTCTTTAGTTAATAGAATTATTTCATCGGCTCCAATTCCTTTGTGTGGATCACGCAGTCTTTCTTTAGATTTTTCATCTAATGGAAAATCTAGGTTTTCTGGATCAATTACTAGATATCTCTTACTTGTTGTGTAGTCAACACATAATCAAAAGCATGATGCGGCACTCATGCTTTGGATGCTAGAGAAATCTTTTATGGATTTCTCGGCACAGAAAATCCATAAGATTTTCTTGTGCTCAAGGCACTACTCCACACTAAAGTGTGAAGTTTTCTGTCAAGTTCCTTGACATAAAAAATTGTTTTTGTTATTCATGTTGTGTTATTTTCTCAACTTCTTTTGCTATAGAGAGCATTTTGGAATCTTCGCCCTTAGCGCACATTATCTGCATTCCTACCGGAATGTTATTTATTTTGCCTACTGGGATTGAAATTGCA
>JAGVWR010000039.1 GCA_018304205.1 Candidatus Pacearchaeota archaeon
CCTGTTTTTTTGGATTTTGAAAGCATTAAAATAATAAAACCAGGGAAATACTTACTTGATCTTGGAAAATTGTTTGAGACTGACAAACCTAAGATATACGAAATTGAGGAAGGCAAATATATAATAGACTTGTTTACTCCTAAAATTAAGGCAATAAAGAAAGTTTAAAAGGTTATTTCTCCTTTTTTTTGTATGAATATAACTAAAATTCTCAAATCTATTGACCTTGCTCCTAGTAAGGAAAAACTAAAATATTTGAAAGCAAATACAAAAGAAATAATAAGAATAATAAATGAAAAAATAAGACAAAATAAAATTAAGGCTGATGTTTTCGTCGGTGGTAGTTTTGCAAAGAATACTTTAGTAAATCGGGAAAATTATGATATAGATATTTTTGTCAGATTTGACTGGAAATATAAAGATCTTTCTTCGTTACTTGAAAGAATTGTAAGGAAATTTCCCAAGGAATTTAAAATTGAGAGAATACATGGAAGCAGAGATTATTTTAGATTTAATAAAAATAATATAAATTTTGAATTAATTCCTGTAATAAAGATAAAGACTCCAAAAGAAGCTAAAAATGTTACAGATTTAAGTTATTTCCATGTAAATTATGTAAAAAGAAAGCTTAAAAGTGATTTGGCTAAAGAGGTATTAATTATGAAACAGTTTTGTGAGGCGCAAGGAGTTTATGGTGCTGAAAGTTATATTCGGGGTTTTTCTGGATATGCTTCAGAATGCTTGATAATTTATTATAAGGGTTTTCAAAAAATGGCAAATGAAATTATAAAAGTAAAAGACAGAATCATAATAGACCCTGAAAAAAAATTTAAGAAAAAAGAAGATGCTTTGATTGAACTTAATGAAAGCAAACTGAATAATCCAATCATTCTTATAGATCCTACTTGGAAAGAGAGAAATGTGCTTGCGGCACTATCTCGTGAAGCCTTCGACAAATTTCAAGAATCTTTGAAAAATTTTATTAAAAGACCAAGTGCGGAATTTTTCAAAATAAAAGAGATAAATGGTGATGAAATAAAAAATATTTCTAATAAAAACCGTGCTGAATTCTTGCACCTTATAATTGAAACGGATAGACAAGAAGGAGATATTGCTGGAACAAAAATGAAAAAATTTTCAAGTTTTCTATCAAACCAAATTGAAAAATATTTTGAAATTATTGGTAAAGAGTTCAGTTATAAAGAAGGTAAGAAAGCCGACTTCTTCTTAGCAGTTAAATCTAGGAAAGAAATAGATAAAATTGGCCCTCCTAGTAATATGAAAGATCATGCTGAACAATTCAAAAAGAAAAATAAGGTTTTTTTCATTAAAAATGGCGTGTTTCATGTAAAGATAAAGATAAACTTTACTGCAAAAACTTTCTTAAAAACTTGGAGGAATAATTACAAAAGTAAAATGAAAGATATGGGCATTATTAATTTTGAAATAAAATGATTACTTTAAAATATTCCCGTTTGAGTTCTTAAGATTACTTTCAAGTAAGTTTGAAAGTGATTCTGTAAAAAATGAAGATTGTAACCATACTCCCATTTCTTCATCTGAATTTTCGTGTGTTACCATAAAAAGAATTTCTTTCTTATCAGTCATAAAAAATCTTGCTTTTGAATCTATAGGCCTGGCTTTAAGATTAAATCTTGTGTTAAATTTCTTTATCTTTTCAGTATCTCCCGATAAAGCCAATCTTACTCTTATATCCTTCTTTGTAACTTTATCTAATGCTGGAACTAAAACTCTGCTTTTATCTTCAAAATCTGTTACTGAAGTGCATATAAAAACTTCTTTCTCTGCATTTTCTACTAATTCTCTTATTCTTGATATGATATTGGCTCTTCCTCTCAATGAACCAGTTATATCTACAGATTTTATAGGCGAAATACCTGAATTGTGAAGTTGTTCTAGTTCTACATACTCTTGGGTCTCCTTTAAATTAGATAATGATTTAACTTTTTCTTGAGCTTCGTTGAGTGTTTTAGATTTCATCTTTTCTATAATCTCAGTAGGTTTTACAGAGATATATTTTACTGGCTTTCCTATCTTGATTATAGCGAAACCCGCTTTTTCTAATGATTCAAGGACATCGTAAGTTCTCGATCTAGGAACGCCTGAAATCTCGGCTATTTCTCCTGCAGAAGCGATACCTTTAGAAAGTAAGGCCAACCAAACTTTGGTTTCGTAAATATTCAAATTAAAATATTCCTTTATTCTTCTTACTAAATCTGGCTTTATTATCATGCAGGGACAACAAAAAAAGGGTATTTAAATCTTTCTATTGTTGTAACTGGCTAATGACAATTTAGTCTACTTTTACAAAGATTTAAAAATGACCTTTTTAATTTAAGATTATGGCATTTGGATTTAAACCTGCAGTTGAAAGACTTGAAGACAGAGATATATTTAATCTTGATTTTGTAAAGAGAGAGGACGACCCTTACTGCCTCAATCTTAACGATGCAGTTGAATTGGTAATGGGAAATATGCATTTTTCAGGTATTTATATAGGTATGACAAAAGAAGGAATGTTAGTACTTTCTTCGTGATTACGCTATGAACATAGTAATTTGGTCGATAGAGATAAACCTCGAGATCAATGTGTATTTGAAATTAAAAGACCTCTTTTACTTGATTCACGTAATTTTGTTGTGGTTCCTACGAGAAGAAAATATTTAGAAAGTTTATTGGCTAAAATGTCTGATCCAGAACTAGATTACTCAATTTAAACCAAAAACGTAATAACTAAACCGATAAAACAGCCTGCAGTTATGAAAGGCATTGCAGGATAAAATTTGCCTTTTTGTGAGTAAAGAAATAATAAACCCAAAGCAAGAGTTGCGAAAACGGATACTATTAGGGCCTGTATTAATCCCATCGAATTTAAAACAACCCCTGCTAAAATTATTGGAAAAACAACGTCTCCGCCCCCAAGTAAAGCAATACTCATCTTTATTTTTCTTCCTTTAATTTTTGATTTTGAATTTCTATACTTCCCGACAAGGGCTCTTTCTTTTTGGCCCATATATGGAATGAAGAATCCTGAAAATATTTTCAATTTTTGTATCTGGTACTTTGCCATTTTTTGCATGAATCCTGCATGCCAAACTGCGTACATATCGTATATAGAAATTAAAATTAATAATAATATTATAGTCCACAAATTAAGAAGGGGGACAAATATCGCAGCTATACCCGGGTAAATTGCTAGTTCGGTTAAATTATGAACTACAAAATTTCTTTTGAATATTTTGATAAATGATAAAGGAATTGCTATGATTAGTGCAACATATGGAGAAAATTCCAACTTAAAAGCTAAAACGTTTAAAGTGACTGCTAGTGCAAGTATTACTACCAAGAAAAACCAAAGTCTGAGAAAAAATTCAGACTTATATTTCATTAAAACGAACATTAACATTACCGCTATGGCAAAAGCAATTAAAATTGATATAAAATTTGCCTTGGGTTTTTGATCTTGCGGGGGTTCCAGACCAAATGGAATATCGTAAGTTGTTTTATTTATTAGTTCACCTGATTCTGTTGTAAATTGAACTATTTTAGGAGAATAAAATCCGACAACTGCTATACCGATTAACTGTGTTATAAAGAACATTCCTAAAAGAAGGGCAATTATTTTTGCTGAATGTTTCATCTTATTTTAGCCTGACGGTTTCCAAATTTCTTGGAACGGTCGTTTCTATCCTATTCTGCCTATAAATTGATGAAGCCAGATCTAAACATTTTGAAACTTCTCCATGATTTATTATTATTCTTTTTGGCTTTGGGCTCATTCTACTTACATATTGCATAAGTCCGTTTCTTCCTGAATGTGCTGATAATCCATACATTGTTTCGACTTGCATTTTTACATGAATTCTATCTCCATCTATTGTAACATCTTTGAACCCTTCCTTTACTTGTCTTCCGGGGGAACCAATCGCTTGATAACATCCAAAGACTATTAAATTCTTTTCGCTGTCTGCAAAACTTTTGAAATATTCTACAGATGCCCCGCCTGTCAACATACCGGATGTTGCAATGACTATGCAGGGCCCTCCTTCCACAACTTTTTTTCTTTCTGCAGGACTACCTACTCTGTTAAATATATCTGATAAAAATGGATTATTATCTTGAAATATTTGGTTTCTAATACTTGAACTTAGAAAATCAGGGTAAGCTGTATGAATCGCATTAATATCCCACATCATTCCATCAATATACACTGGAATTCTTGGTATTTCTCCCGATCTAATTGCTTCTTCCACTCTGAGAATTGTTTCTTGAGAGTGACCTAAACCTAATTCTGGAAGTAATATCTTTCCTCCGCGGGCAATAACTGTTTTTGCGAGTTCAATGAATTTTGTTTCAGTTTCTTTTCTTGGAGGCAATATATCTTCCTTGGCACCATAGGTAGATTCCATCTGAAGTGTTTCAATTCTTGGAAATCTATTATGCGCTGGATCTAATAATCTTGTTTTTTCGTACTTTGTATCTCCTGAATATACAAAATTATGCAACCCGTTTCCTATATTTATATGAACTTGCGCGGAACCTAAAATATGCCCTGCGTTATAAAGAGTTATTCTTATATCTGAAGTAACATCTGTAACTTCACCATAGTCTAGACATATAGAGTGTCTTACCATTTCTTTTATGTCTTCTGCCCTATAGAGAGGAAACTCTGCTTTCTTGTATGCAATTCCTATTATGTCTAGCTGAAGCAGGGCAGCTATATCCCTTGTTGGAGCAGTCATATAGATTGGTCCTCTATATCCCATTTTGTACAAATAGGGAATTAAACCACAGTGATCTATGTGCGCGTGAGAAAGTATTATTGCATCTATGGAGTTGAGATCTCCTATTTCTGCAACATCTAAATAGGGGAATTTATCTGTACCTTCTTGAATTGCTGGATTTATTCCGCAATCTAACAAAACTTTTGAATTTGGCGTGTGCAATAGAAGGCAACTTCTTCCAACTTGTCTGCCTCCTCCAAGATATGTAAGTCTAACCCACATATCCATTTTTTCAGGATTCCATTCTCGGTATATCTTCTTTCCAATATCGTTAAGAAATTTTCTTCTATAATTATTGTTTGCATAAAGAACTGAGCGAATCTTTTCTGTTATTTTACTAGGAATGCTTGGAGATCTTTGAACTACTGGAGACCACATTGTTGATCTTTTTACATCATTTAAAATTGAGCCTTGCTTGCCTATGACAAGTCCGGGTTTCTTAGCTTCTATTACTACTATAGATCTTTGAACATCAAAAATTATATTCTCAATTCCTGCTTCTAATGGGACTAGGGCTCTTATGGTTTTGTCAGTTTCGTCTTCTGAAGCAAGTATTGATTTGTCCGCCCTTAGTTCTATTCTTTTCTTTATTTTATCTACTGCTTCTTTTATTTTTCCCTCTCCATTCTTGAAAAATTCTTTATCGTTAGTGTAAAGAACTATGTTTGCTCCTTCAAAAATCGCTTCACTTATTACTTTGGGAAGATCTTCTTTAATACTTTTTAAAATGTCTGCCATTTTCTAAATTTAAAATAATTAATTACTTATATTGGGGTAATATTTCCTCAGAAACTTCATGTTTAATGCCTTCTTTGGTGATTGAGAAAACGTCTATTCCGTTCCCAGATGCAGTGTCTCTTTGCGTTGAAGATTTAATACATTCCTGTGCTAAATTTACCCCTTCTTTAACTGTTATTCCACTCTTATATTGCCTTTCTAATAATCCGAGCATGAATACCATGCCACTTCCGCTTGCATCGTAATCGTTTATTAATCTAATATCTCCTGCTGGTGAAACTGAATATACTTCGGCTGATCCGTCTTCGTTAAATCCACCGCATATTGTTGCAACAATATTGGGGATCATGCTTGGGGTCCTTATATTTCGGTATATCGAAATAGATATTAGGTGAGCGGCCTCTTTAACTGTTGGACGCGACCTTGTTTTAAGTTCTTTTAACTTGAGTTCTGCCGCAATGACTTTTGAAAGTAAGACTGCGTCAGATGCTGTTCCTGCAACAGCCATAAGCATATAGTCGTTTATCTTGATTACCTTCTTAAAATCTTTCTGAGCAACCATCTGTCCGTTGCCTATAGAGACCCTTCTATCTGAAGCTATAACTACTCCGTCTTTGCATGTTATTCCAACTATGCTTGTACCCGTTTTTGGTATGCTCTTAGAAATTTCTTCCATGTCTATGTTCATTTTAGAATTCAACTGAATCACCAGTTAAGAATTTAACATTTCAATGATATTTAAACATTTCGGCTATTTGGCGGCTAATTATTCGTTTGGCTGATTTGGTTCGATGAATTCTGGTAGACTTATGGGGCTTTCTATTTGAGATACATCTTGATTTTTTCTTATCTTTAAGATATTGTTCACAAAACTTTCTATTTTTTGTTCATGGCTGACGATAATTATTTGGGAAGCGTTAAGCTCCTGAAGAACTTCTCTCATCTTATCAAGTTGAATGTCTGAGAATCCGTCTGTTGGCTCATCTAGGATAATAATATCTTTTGTTTTGATTTGACTTAATAACGAGTTTAATGTCTGATTTAGGGCGAGCCTATATGCGAGGGCTACTGCTGTTCTTTCTCCGCCGGATAAAAATGAATAATCCATCTCTGTTTCATTTTGAATTATGATTGGTGTGAAGGACTCATCAATATTTACCTGGAAAGACTCTGATGAAACTAACATTTGAAACCATTTGTTAAAGAGATTTAAGAATTCTCTTCTTAAATTTATCAAAACGTTTCTCTCTGTAAATTCTATTAAATTAAGAAATTGCGTCGACAACCAATCGTTTAACTCTAAAAAATCTGAAAGTTCTTTTCTCAATTGCTCCTTCGATTTTATTATCTCCTCTAAAATACCTATTTCTTTACTAGTCATTTCAATTTCTTTTTTGTATTCTGCAGTAGATATTTCTATATACTTTTCTTCCTGAAAAGCAACTTTGAGTAAATCGTTTTTTATTCTAAATTGTGTATCGAATTTAGTAAATTTTAACATCTCTTCCTTCAGAAAAACTATGTGCTTTTCTAAAAAGGTTATATCTTTTTCCAGCTCTTCTTTCTTTTTTATAAGCTGCAAAAACTTCGCTTTTGACATTTCTACATATTCTATTTTAGACTTTATTATTTCGAGTTTTGATTTTTCCTTTTCTAGCTCATACATTTCATTTATTTCTTTTTCTTTGATGTTTGAAAGAGACACTCTATTTCTATCGAGTGCTTCTAGAGCTGTCTTAATTCTTGAGCTTGAAAGTTCGGTTTCATTGAGGATGTTATGTTTATGAAACTCTGGAACATCTTGAAGACAGGTTGGGCAAATATCTATTTTAAAAAGGCGCTCTCTCTTTGTTGCTTTTTCTTCCAAGTCTTTCTTTAAAGAATTTATTTGGCCAGCTATATCAATTTGAATCTGGCCAAGTTTTTCTATGTTCACCTTTTTATCAGCTATTCTTTTTCTTATAAACTCATAATTTGTCTCATTGAAGGTTTCTTTCTGTTGTTCTAAAAGAATTTTTTCTATCTCTTCAATTTCTCTAAAAATATTAAAAATGTTTTCTTTTTTTGATTCTACTACTACTTTTGTTTTTTCTATTTCTTTATCGAGGGTAAATTTCTCTTTTATTTTTGTAGACAATTCTTCTACTTCAAATTCTATATTTCTTCTTGATTTTTTCTTATCTTCCAATAAAGAAAGATTAATAGATATTTTGTGTTCCATTGGGGGAATTGAATCCTTGAGTAGTGTTAGCTTCGTGTTATCTCTCTCTAAATCTTTTATATCATTTTGAAGAATCTTGATTTTTTCTTTTAAAAAATTAATAAATATTGTGAGATTTTCTCTTATTCTCTTATACTTATCTATACCAAAAACGTGTCTTAGGATATTTAATCTTGTTTCTGGGTCTTCTAAAATAATTTGTTTCATCTGCTCTTGAGGAGTATAGACCGTATATCTGTAAAGTAGATTATTTTTCTTTATGAATTCCTGAGGATATCCTAATAACTGCAAAATTTTTGTTTTTATCTCTGTAACTGAAGATTCTGTTTTTTCGCCATCTATAATTATAGAGGCGTATTCGTTTCCTATTGATTTATTTGATCTTTTTAAACGCCTTTCTATTAGAATTATCTTTCCATCTATTTCACATTCTAAAGAAACTTCTCCCGTTTTTGCATTATTTCTCAATAAGCTTGCCCCTTTTTGACCTGGCTGTAATCCAAATAAAGCATATTCAATTGCTAAAAGAACAGAAGTTTTTCCTGATCCTACATCTCCTGATAAAAGAAGGGCTCCTTCCGTAAAATTTATTTCCTGATCTTCATAAGATCTTATATTTTTAAGTTTTAGTTTTTTAAATTTCATTTTTTAACGCCTTTTGGAACTCTGAAATTATTCTCTCTTCAAAAACTGCTGATTTTTCGTCTTCTGATTTTTCTGCTTGCAAAATTCTCATAAATTGATATATATAATCGTTAAATTTGGACGGATTTCCTTCTTCAAAACGCTTTATTATTTGACTCTCCAGGTTTTCTGTGTCAAGCAAATCAAGTTTTATCTCTGGTTGAGGCATGTGTAGTTTTGAAGTGCTTTTTACAAAGACGTATGCTCCTGATTCTTTTACGTGGCGTTCTATTTTTGCAAAATCTATATCAGAAATTTTTCCTACTTCTAAAACGCCGTATAATTTGATTATTACAATCTTATCTTTTAAATTGCTTTTTTTTATTTCCTCTAAAATTAATTCTGTTGCCTTCAAGGAATCTTTGATTTCTAGGTTGAGAAATAGAACTTCTTTCAACCTTATTTCTTGCCTTTTTATTTTTCCGTTATCAAAAATATAAAAAGATCCTGCGCCAAGTTCTTCTAATTCTAAAAGGGAATTGGGAAATGTTGGTCCAGAATAAACTTTCCCGTCCTTGTTATAATTTATATGTAAATGTGCTAGTGCCAAATAGTTTACTTTGGGCAATTTTTTATCATCTACTGCTTTAATACTCATGTTTGGTACTGCATCTCTAATTGCAGTGTGAAGCATTAATATTTTAAAAAGTCCCGGAGAATCGTGAAATTTTATTTTTTCTATTTCGTCAACTTCTAAGGCTGATTTTTTTCCAGGATAACCGTAAATGGCTACATTTTTATAAATTGTTGGAAATAAGTAAACTTGGCCATTTTTTTCCTCATAATTAAAGACATTTGTGCAAAAACCTGCTCTGGCTAAAACGTCTAAAAAAGTCTTTCCTGAAACAGAATAATCATGACTTCCTGCTATTAAAAAGACAGGTATTTTAGCCTCTTTCACCTTTCTAAATTCATCAAATGCCTGCTTTAACGTGTCTATAGAAGGATAAGCCGAATCAAATAAATCACCAGCGATAAGAATGAAGTCTACTTTTTCTTTTATACATGTTTCTAAAGCTAATTGAAAACTTTTAAAGTTTAGTTCTTTTAGCTCTGGTTGTCTCCAACTTCCGAGGTGACAATCGCCTAAATGCGCAAATTTCATAAATTTGCAAACAGGGAGAATTATTTATATATTGTTATGTCAAGAAACTTGACAGAAAACTTCACGCTTTAGTGTGGAGTAGTTCCTTGAACATTCAAAGCACAAGTGCCTTTTCAAACCACTGCTTTTAAGCCGTGGTGTACATTGTGCTTTTGATACAGAGACTCTAATTTTATGAGGCTAAACAGGTGACTTTCTTGATTGTTACATATTGCTCACAAATAGCTAACTCTCCCTCTGAAAATATTCCTGGTTGTACTTCTAAGATATATTCTCCTTCTTTGTTATTGGTAATCCATGTTACATCATAATAAAGAGGAGATCTAAATTCTTGTCCTGGAAGCAAATATCCTTTAGGCAAGTATACGCTATAACTTGAATTTTTTGTTTCGTCATTTACGAGCTGCCTGACTTTCCTAGTTTCATTTCCTAATCTTATATACATTGCGTCTATATTGAACAAACCTTTGTTAAGAACTGTTAAAGAAAAGTAACTTTTTCCAGATGAAATAATACATTCTGCTTCCTGAATAATCAGACTTACCTCTTTAGAACATTCCGGTTTTTCTTTAGGAACATAAACCTTTAAAAAATTATAAACCAATACGCTAATTGAAACTGCTATTACGACTAATAGCACATATCCCACCATTATGCTAACGCCTTTCTTATTAATTTGTCGCAATTGTCCTTTCATCTTGATACTCTTTTTTTACAATTATGTAAAAATTTTGACCTTCAACTACTTTGAAATCTTGTTTTATATTTTCAGCTAATTCTATTTCAACATTTGCGCTATTTGAATTTTTCTGCCCTTTGAACTTGCCTAAAACCTCATTTTTTAACTCTAAATCTGGGCCTCCGGTTGTAATGCCTATATTTCCTATTTTTGTCCTGTTGTAATATAATACTGTCACCTCGCTTTGATTTCCGTAAACTATGAAAAGGTCGCTATTGGGGTTTAATTTAGAATATGTATCTGTTAAGTTTTCTATTTTGGCCTGAATTTCGTCCTGATTTGCCGTAAGTATTCCGTTATCTATAACTTGAGAGGCTTCAAAATTTATTTCTTCTGATAGATCATAAACATGGGCATCTTCCTCTGGAAATTGAGTTGAAACGTAAATTGTCCCTAAGCCTACAATTACTATGACTATGACCAGTGCAGCTACTAAGAAAAATTGCCCCTTTTTACTCATTTTTATAAATGTTAAATAGACTTTTTATATGTTGCTAAGAAAACTAAAGTGGTGCGGGCGGGGAATTTGCTTGGTTTTGATTAATCGGTGATTCTTGTTTTCCTCAGCTTTGCACTCCTACAAGCACTACGTTTCCTATTTAGGGCTGCTCCGATCAAGGCCTGACCCATTTCATGAGAGCATAGTCGAGCAGGACAAAGCGTCAACAGTACGCAAGAGGCCGACAAACCTCCGCCTTACGCTTTCCTTTGAGCTCACCATGAAGCCCGTTTGTGAATAGCTCGGGGCTAACGAGCTGGCTCTCCCACACCGAAAAATCAAATTCTAGAAGATTTATAAGTCTATCTAATTCTTAATCAGCCTGTTATCTGATCCTTAATTTTCTTAATATCTTGCTTTACTTTCTTCTCTGATCTTGGGGGGTCGCTTAGTCTAAATAAGAGCGCAATTAAAATGGCTATCTGAATTAATACTATTAAGAACCCGCTCACAATAACCACCCCTTCTAAACTCATAAATATTCCTACTAAAGAAGGTATTTAAGAATTATTATATTCCCTTACATTTTTTCTATCACAGATATTCCCAGGAGAGTTAAGGCGTTTTTTAGAACTTGAGCAAAAGAAGCTACGAGTGCAAGCCTAAATCCTTCATTTTCTGAACCTATTACTTGAGAAGAATGATAAAATTCATTGAATAATTGCGCAGTTTTAAAAGAATAATTTGCAATTATGTTGGGAGAAAAGTTTTTTTGCGCATGAATTATGATCTCTGAAAAATTATTTAATTCTAAAATTAGGTTTTTTTCAATTTCTTCTAAATTCTCTATTGTAAGTTTAGTATTTTTGTACTTTGCTTTTGACAGAATACTCTTTGCTCTTGCATAAGAATATAACAAATACGGACCAGTGTCTCCTTCGAAGGAGATAAATTTTTCAATATTGAAGACTAGATCGTTAGATCTGTAATTTTTAAGGTCTCCATAAAAAATTGCTGCAATAGCAATAAATCTTGCTCTTTCTTCCAATTCTTTTTCCTTTATTTTATCTCTTTTTAAAATTTCTTTTTTTGCCAACTGAATAGTTTCATCTAAAATATCCTCCATGAAAACTGTTTTCCCTTTTCTTGTTGCAAATTTCTTTCCATCTTCGGCTAAATAAAGACCGTGATTAATATGTATGCAGTTTTTTGCCCAAGAAAAACCTAAAAGCTCGAGTACCTTAAAAACTTGCTTAAAGTGAAGCGTTTGTTCTGATCCAACTTCATAAATCATTTCATCGAATTTATATTTGTCATGGCGGTCTATTGCCGCAGTTATATCTCTCGTCGCGTATAGTGTGGCTCCGTCTTTCTTTTTAATTAAGCAAACACCGAGACCGTATTTTTCTAAATCTATTATTTCTGCGCCCTCACTTTCTTTTATTAGGCCTTTCTTATACATTAATTCTATTACGGAGTTCATTTTTTTGTTGTAGAACGATTCTCCCGAAATTGCATCAAATTTTATATTCAGTAAAGAATATATTTTATCAAATTCTTCTAAACTGAGATCTTTAAATTTTTTCCAGAGAAATAGTGCTTCTGTATTCCCCTCTTCCATTTTTTTAAACCATTGTCTGGCTTCCTCTTCTAAATTTGGGTCTTGATTGACCTTAACGTAAACATCTAAAAGGTGTTTTATGGAATCTTTCTTAAGAGATTTTTCGTTTCCAAATTTTTTATAACCTACTATTAATTTACCGAATTGCGTCCCCCAATCTCCTAAATAATTTATTTTAACAGTTTTATAGCCTAAAAATTTGAATATCTCGGAAAGAGAATTACCTATTATTGTTGATCTTAAATGTCCTATGCCAAATGGTTTGGCTATATTTGGGGCGGACAAGTCAATTACTATTTTTTTCCCCTTTCCAATTTGTGAAGAGCCAAATTTTTCTTTTTCCTTTAGAATTTTTTTTAAAGTCTTCTCTGCCAGTTTTTTTCGATTTATAAAAAAATTGAGGTAGGGTCCATTTGCTTCTACTTTTTCAAATAGTCTCGAAGTTATTTTTTCTGATAATTCTTTAGCTATTTCTATCGGATTCTTTTTATAAACTTTTGAAAAAGAGAAACATGGAAAGGCAAAATCTCCAAATTCTTTTGATGGTGGAGTTTCTATCAAAGACAATATATCGGCCTCTTTGAGATCCAAAACTTTTGATAACTCTTTTGCAACAATTTCTTTCATATCTAAAAAAATATAATATAATTAATAAAACTATTCATTTAGAATAAATGTTCTTTTTTATATATAAATCTGTAATATCTTTCTTGTAATCTTCTTTATTTTTTCCTATTATAAAAAAGGTGAATGAAAAGAAAAGGGTTGGAACAAAGATTATTGCAAATCTCCAAACTCCTGAAAGAGAATTATAAAGCGTACTTGATGGAAGAAAGTATATTGCCGGAGAGCTCCATATCAATATTCCTATTAGTGAATAAAATAGGGCCACTCGCAAAGTATTATCTTTTATGGAAGATATTCCCATTGAAAATATTGAAAAAACAATTCCTGGCAGGATAAGTCTAATCAAAAAGTCTGGATTTATGAGCAAATTATTATATAACAAGACAAACGCAGAAATAATTAGGGGGGAAATTATCCAAATTAAGAAAATAAGTATTGCATACTTAAGCGATTTCATAATAAAATTAATAATATTTAGTATTTAAATTGTATTCTTAACGGCTTCTATTAAGAAAAGCCTCTACCGGGAATTGAACCCGGGACCCCGAGTTTACGAAACTCGTACTCTAACCAGCTGAGCTATAGAGGCATACTTCTAATTCTAATAAAAATAAGGTTTATAAAGATCTTTTTGTTTGGTTTATTAGTAAAAAATGGGTGATAAAATAAAACTTTGGATCTGGTGTGCTACAATCTTAATCCTTTCTTTAAGCTTGGTGACCGCCTTTCAATTTAACGGTACGGTTTATAGCACTAATGGTGCTTTGATTGCAAATGCTACAATCAATATAACTATTCGATCTATAACTGATTTTTCTGTTGTTGGGTATAACTTCACCTCAACTAATGAGTCTGGATGGTTCAATTTAACGTTGAGTGATCAAACTGTTTGGATGTTTGAGCCTAAAATTATTTTAAAAAATACTACCTTTAACTTCACTCAGTTAATTGGGCAAAATCTTCCGGCTTTTCCTGGATTCATGTTATCACAGTTATCTAACACCTTATTTTATTTAAAAAATGCTGGAACAATAAATATTACGGCAATTAATTCGACTGCGGATAGGAAAGCTTTTAACTATCAAATTAAAGATATGAAAACAGGATTTATAGTAGCAAGTAGTATGGGCTCTGGTGGAACTGTTGAAGAAGCAGTTGTTTCTGTTTCTAAAGATAGAAATTATTCTATAATGATCTTCCCAAATCAGAGTATGCCGGTTAGTTTTAAGTGGAATAATTTCAGTTCCGTTAATTCATATAATATTATCAACAACGTGGCTGGAAATATATCTAGGTATAATGTAACAACAAAAACACTTCATAAACAATTTAATTTGACTATGAATCTTCCAAGAGTTTTTGGTTTCGTAAATTGGACTAACGTTTCTTCTGTTAGTGGTTGGGATAACTTTACTGTTGTTCCGTTCATGCTAGAACCTGGAAATATAGTACACGCAACATATGGAAGTCTGCCTTATAATTTGAGTTTCATGGAGAGTTCCACAGATTTTCATAATTTAAATACTGGGTACTATAATATAACCTTGCCCGCTCCGGCAGAGTCGGCTTCATTTCTATTGTTTGCAACAGTGAGGAATGGAACTGGATATTATGGGGGTTTTGCCAATCTGAGTCTGACATATGGAAACAGCGGAAAACAAATAAATATTACTTTATATGGACTACACGGTTCACCTTCTAATTTAATGGTACACAAGGCACATGAAAATTGGGGATTAAAACAAATACAAACAAAAAAACAAAGTTTCAGGGCGGTTAACAGCACAAACAATACTATACAACAAAGCTCGCTTCATGTGGAAGCGACCGTAGACTACTCTAATTACGGAAGCACAGAATTTACTTGGACGGAAGAGACCTCTCAGGACGTAGATGCTAATTTCAGCTTACCTCTGTTAAATATAACTGGAATAAAAGAGTTGAATGTATTTGTGAATGGTGGCAACTATGCACCAAAAAAAGTTTCCTATTCTTCTTCAAATATAATCTCAAATAATGTCCAAAACCACAACTATACCAATATTTCTATAAGTTCATTTAATCCTCAGGCAATTGATTCATCTCTGAGTTCAAGTCAAATTAGTATGGCTTTGTACATTTCGAATTCTACATGTGATGTTCCAAGTCCACCTTCAGGTTGTTTAATTGGAGGATCTTCTTCCACTATGGAAGAGTTCAATCCTATGTCGGCGATTCTTGGAGGAGGAGATCTAAGTTTCAGGATGGGAACTGGAAATATATTAGTCCATTATGTTAATGTTGATATGATTGCTTCTGGTCCTCCAGATGCCTTATTTGATAGTTCTGCTGATGATAGGAGTACCTCTTCTACATTTGATAATGCAGTAAGATTTGGATCTACTGGTCCTACAATTTACGATTATGCGTTAGTATCTATTCCATATTCTGAGACTGCCGGATCTGGACTTGATGATAGTTCTGGAGTAAATATATCTATACCTTTATTCTATGATGATAATTGGAATGTAATATGGAACTCGAGTGCAAATGGGACAAATTCTGCTGAATTGGCTGGAAATAATTCGCACTACAGTGCAAGACAAAGCGAATGGGCATTTCTATTAAACCAAACTACTTGTGTTACGAATATAACGCGATTTAATTCAACAAATCCTTGTTTCCTTAATACTACTGCGAATATCGCTTGGATAAGAATTCCTCATTTCTCTGGAACTGGGCCTGCTTTAACTGGAACTGTTATTCCTGCCTCGGAAAGTTCGTCAACTTCAAGTAGTGGGAGCGGAGGAGGAGGAGGAACATCCTCATTCTGGAAAAATACTTTTGCATATGATGCACAGGAATTCAACGAAAGAGAACCGTTAACAAAGGAATATGCAAAAGGAGATAGGACGAAAATAAAAATTGATTCTGAAAATCATTATGTTGGTGTTGTAGATTTAAGCAATAAGAGTGCAACTGTTAACGTTTCAAGCACACCTCAACAAGCAATCATTAATATAGGTCAATCTATAAAGTTTGACGTAACTAATGATAGGATTTATGATATCCTGATTTTACTTAATGGAATATTAAATAATAAAGCAAATCTAACTATCAGCCCGATTCAGGAGAAAATGCCAGAAATCGAGACAAATGCCTCTACAAATGAGACTGTTGAAAACAATATTAATAATATTAGAAATGATACTGATAAAAATGGAATAATTTTTGCAATATTAATTGTTTTAATAATTTTAGTAGCAATTGTTGTTATTTACATTAAAAAATTGAAAAATAAATAATTTATGGGTTATGATTTTTTATAGTCGTTTGAAGAAGGGTTAATGAATATTTCATGCAAACACCAAAAGGATGCTCTTTGTTTTGTATATTAAAATTGTTTCTGCATTGACTTGCTGAAGAATCCATAGCCGATTTAGGAATATTGTGTTTTGAATGCTAGAGAAATATTTTATGGTTTTCTGTCAATTTTCTTGACATAAAATACAAATACTTAAAAACCGAAAAAACATATTTTTCTATGTTCGAATGAGCTTGCTTATTCCCATATTAAACATGATACAGAAAGGATCTAAAATAAAAGTAGATTATGAAGGAAGATTTGAAGATGGAGAAGTTTTCGACTCTTCTAGCCATGGAGATCATTCTCACTCACTCGAATTTGAAGCAGGATCTGGACAGGTAATAAAGGGTTTTGATGAGGCAGTTATTGGTATGAATGTAGGTGAAGAAAAAGAGTTTACAATTGAAGCAAATGAGGCTTATGGGGAACATAAAAAGGAACTAAAAAGAGATATACCTAGAAATGCCTTGCCTCAAGATCAAGAACCTAAAGTAGGCATGGTATTGATGTTAAGCGCTCCAGATGGAATGCAATTTCCTGCTAAAATAATAAATGTTGATAAAGATAAAGTCACAATAGACTTGAACCATCCGCTTGCTGGAAAAAAATTAATATTCAAAATAAAAATCTTGGAAATAAATTAATTTATTTGCTTCCGTTTTTAATAAATTCTCTTAAGTATTTCAATACTTCTTCTTTCTTTCTTGGAACAAAAGAAATTGCCCCCGCATTCTTGTGTCCCCCGCCCTGTACAAATGCGCTAGGCACTTTTTTATTAAGAAACTCTATCAATTTATGGACTGAAAAATTGGCTCCATCTGTCGCTCTCATTGTAATTGCGTCTGACAAAACTCCTGCAGTTACTAAATTTGTAACCTTTTTTTCTTCTTTCAAATAATCGTGTAATAAACCAGTACACTTTCCCGGTTTAGGATAGAATCCTCTGGAAAATGTTTCTTCAATGGGAAGTAATTGTAAACTAGTAGCTCCTATTTTTTCTAGCACTGCTGCAGATTTAGCAATTTCTAATCCTTTGAACTCGAGATTTCTTATGTATGGAGCCATTAACCCAACAAGAGCTTTTTGTTTATCTTTTGGTTCGCCGAAAAGAACTTCAATGTACTCTCTCGCTTCCATAAATCTTAATTTTGAAGAAACAAAATCAATTACAGTTGAAATATCTCCCAGTAGATATCTTGAATATTCGTGTTTTTCTGCGATCTTGACATATTGTTCCACTGCATCTAAATTTGCCAAAGTAATTCTGTCTGCCATTCCCGCCATTGCTGCAATTTGTTCTACATTTTTGACATCTGGGTTAATAAATCTTGCAAGTTCGGTACATAACATTCCTGCAGAAAACTTTGCTCCATCTTCGCCAACAAGAAAGGGATTTATATGAACTAAAACTTCTTTGGAAACCACGTCTTTTTCGAAGAAGTGGTGATCAACAACTATAAAATCTACGCCATGAACTTTTCCCTGTTGAATGCCTAACAAGTCTTCTTGAGATGAACCGTTATCTGAAATTATTACAAGTGGCATTTTGTTGGAAAACTTTGCTTCATTGGATAGTGATTTGGCTGTATCTTTTATAGAATCTTCTATTTCATAGAAGGGTGCTGCGCAAGGGGCTCTTGTGAAAAATTCCCAGGCAGATTTTCCTCCGCCGTGTTGCTCTTCAACTAAGGGAACAATCGCTCTTTCTAAAGCAAACCCTGAGCTATAACCGTCTGTATCATTATGGTGTCTAATTATTATTGGCCTGTTTTGAATTATGGCCAACCTTATTTCTGTTGCTGCCTTTATAAAATCATTTCTCAATTTATCAAGAATTGTACTTTTTATCAAAAATTCTGGCGGAGTGATTGCTGCCCTTTCCCTTTCGGTGTTTTTTAATTGATCTAAAAAGTCTTTTTTTTCTTGATCTGCCAATTTGGTGAAATTGATTATGTTTCCTTCTAACTCATCTCTATATTCTTCTATTCTTACTTCTGCTTTAACTACGTCTTTCTCTTTTATATTGGAAAATGACCTTATTCCTGCGCCTTCAAACGCTTTGAGTGCGAGCATTCCTGTTCCATCTGTAACATGAAAAACAGTTGGCCCTCCAGTTTGGACTATTCTATCAACTATGCCCTTTAGAACGAACTTTTGTCCTGTGCTTGTATGCATTATGTCTTTTATTCTTGCTTCAACTGACCTGGCGTTATCTCGGTCATTTTTCTTAAAAGAGCTCTTATGATTTTTATCGAATCTTTTGTTTTTCATGTTATGAAACTGAAATTGGGCTTAAAAAACGTTTGGGTTTAGTCAACTAATGTGCACGCAGGAGACATATGTCCTACCCTAGAATAGTCTAGCAAAATCAAAGTAAACTTGTGCAGGAGTCTTGTTATCAAGACTCTTATGACTCCTAAAATGATTATATCTCATTCTAAAAA
>JAGVWR010000047.1:0-841 GCA_018304205.1 Candidatus Pacearchaeota archaeon
AGTGGAAAATCCAAAGACGACTTAGAAAATGATGTTGATCTTCTTGATTCAACATTAAGAAGAATAGAAGTGATTGGAGAAGCTGTTAAAAATATATCTTCTGAATTGAAAGCTCAATATCCAGATGTTGAATGGAAAGACATTATTGGAACAAGAGATAAATTAATTCACGCATATTTTAAGGTTGATATGGATATTGTTTGGGATGTTGTTGAAAATGAATTGCCCAAATTAAAGGAACAAATAAATAGTATAATGAATGAGAGATTAATTAAATAGAATTCCTTCTTTTATTGCTTGTTGAACAATGGTTATCTTGTTTTTTAATTGATTAAATTCGTTCTTTGTAAGGCAGATAAAGTCAACTGGAATAATCCATGGCCAATAATTATACATGTTAACGCCTCTTTGAAGACGATTCATTCCTTTAAAATCCTCCGATACTATAATTAAATCTATGTCGCTATCTCGACTATAATTGCCAGTTGCTCTACTTCCGAAAAATATGATTCTTTCTATATCATATTCTTTGCCTAGCTTTTTTGCAAATTCTTTTATTATCTTTATAGATTTTTTTTTGTCCATTTTAGTATTTCTTTTGCCGAATCTTTTAAGTTTTCTATTTCTTCTTTTATTTCTTTTGCGATATTTGTATCAGGATATCTTGTTTCTAAGTAAACAACAGTAAGCTTTTTACAATGTTCTATCGTTTCTTCCGGAGCATTTAATTTTCTTGCCAGAACTACTAGGTCGTGTGTTTTCATTAACTCCTTCATTCTTTTTATAAGCAAAGCCTTTAGAGCTTTTTCTGCAGACTGCTGAAGAAAAAAAGCTCCGGCTT
>JAGVWR010000047.1:851-5477 GCA_018304205.1 Candidatus Pacearchaeota archaeon
TTATAGATTGCAGTATCAAAATCTTCTTCAGCTTGTTCTATCCATTTTTTGTACTCTTCCATTTCTATTTTTAGTCTTAAAACCTTATAAAACTTCTTACAATTAATAAAAAGATATAGTAATAATTATTAACTCTCCAATAGTAACAGAATAACAAAGTTTATAAATATGAATTTTGACTATTAATTAAAGGAAAATGGTAGCACAAATAAGCGGTTTGGAATTGGAATTAGATGCTTCTGGCGAGAGCTTTCTTGATAGATATAAAGGAAAAAGATTTGGAGACAAGGTAGAGAGTAGAATAAGAGAGGAAACTAAAAATTCTCCCAATAATTATAATCCTCATATTGTAAGTAGCAATATAAATGGAGTCATTTCTGGAGTCGATGTTGATAATTTCTCTGAGGAATATGTTCTTCCTGCAATGCATGATGTTAATACTGGAGTATCAAGTAATTATGTTAATCAGAATGGAGTAATTGATTTGTATGATTCTATTGGTTCCAAGCGAGATATAGGAAATGTAAATGGTTTGGAGGCTGATGTTCAGGCTCCGGGATTTAGACAGGATTCTAAAATGCAGGGGTTTGCTAATGAGATGGCTTCTGCTGGAATTACTGATAAGGCAAGTATAATGAAGGCTGGAAGAGCAAAGGGATTTACATTAATAGAATTGCTCGTTGTTGTTTCTATAATTGGAGTTTTGGCTGGGATTTTATTGCCTGCTTTGGGTGCTGGAAAGGAAGCTGCAAGGAAGGCTGTTTGTGGAGCTAATTTGAAGAGCATTGGGACTGCCTCTCAGACTTATTCAACTGATTATAAGGGGTTGACGCCTGTTGGAGTAAGAGATACAGATAATTCTGGAAATGTTATCTGGAGCGGTGGCGGGATAGGCTATACGTTGTATGGGAGCATGGTTAGTTCTCACTTGAATGGAGATGTTAAAACATTTTATTGTCCGAGTGCTGGACATCAATACAAGGTTGATGATGTTAATAATGGTGCACAAAACTTTGGACAACCTGCCCTGAATGCAAGAAGTTCTTATTATCAGAGAGGAGTACCGCAGGGAGCACAAAAGAACTTAAATGTTACTGTGACTGGTGATAGTAGAATCTCGAATTTAAATGATTTACATATTTACAATGGTGCTATTTTTATTAATCATAAAAATAAGATAAACACTTTATTTTCAGATTCGTCCATCTCATTGCTAAGTGTCCCAGATGTTTGGAGGAACTCGTTTTCGAGTTTTGGTGGTCCAACAGTGACTGGAACTTGGTATCAAATAGATGACAATGCGATAATCGTTAGCCCTTAGTTTAGAATACAAAATGCTTTTATATCGATAATTGTTATATAAATTATGAAGAGAGTGAATATTGGGGAGTTTTATTTGTGTATTTTGTTTATGTTTATTATTGTATTGTTTGCTGCTTTTGTTACTTCTACAAGTTATGGTTCAAACGATGCTTTTTGCGGGGATACCACAGTTTCAGATAACTCAGTTTTTACTGCAAATCAAGAGTGCGATCCTCTTGGGTCTGGAGCACCAAGCGAAAATGGTGGCATTTTAGATACAGTGGGGATTTTTTTAGATTGTGCAACTTTTACACTAATTGGTGACGGCACTGGGATCTATGGCATTAGGGCGACTGCAGACAATATTAATATAACAAGATGTACTCAAATTTCCGCATTTACTACGGATCTGGATTTGCAGTCTAATAATGTTTTTGTTGTTGATTCCGTACTAGCTGATACTGCCACAAATCATTTAGTTCTAGCAGCTGCCAAAAACGCAACCATTTTGAATGTAACATTCAACGCTGCTAAGGTTACTGTGGGGGCAAATAGTAATTTATCCGTACAATATTATGTTAATGTAACAGTAAATAATACAAAGGGCCAAATTATTCAGGGAGCGGATGTTTGGATTTATAATAGTAATCCTTGGGCGAGCAGGAGAAATTTAACGACGGGAGTTAAAGGAACAGTTTGGTTTAATGTTACGGATAAAATATTTAGTCCTGGAACAAACGTTGTTGGAAGTGATTTCGTTTATACTGTTAATGCCACGTATGGAGAATATTTTGCTCAGAATACAACATTTAATTTAGAGGCTACTACTGGAATATTGACTGTTCATTTAATGGTTGCCGATACAACAAAACCATTCGTCACGATAATAAATCCAACAAACGTGACGTACAAGAACAGCAATTTTCCACTGAACTTTAATGTTAGTGTAAACGAGAACGCGAGCGTAATGTACACTCTTGACGGGGGGTTGCATAATGTGAGCATGACTGGAAATGAAAGTCTAAGTGCTGGGGGATTGTTTGGAACAAGGTTTAATGCGACAAATGGAAGCCTTGCTGATGGAAGTTACACATTTTCGGTTTATGCGAATGATACATCAAATAATAGAAATTATACAGAAGGTATTGTGTTTAGTGTTGATAGAACAAGTCCTGGAGTGACTATTAATTTGCCAACATCGACTACAAAGACAGTAAATAATTATTTGATTAATTTAACTTTAAGTGAATCAGGTTATTGTGAGTATTCTCTTGATGGTGGATCGACAAATGAAACACTCACTAATAACGGAAATATTGATTTTAATTCTACTGAAATTAGTGTGGCAAATGCAGATTATACTCTTGCTGCGTATTGTAATGATAGTATTGGAAATAGAAACTACACAACAAATGTGAGCTTTAGTGTTAGTGTTTCTTCTGGAGGGGGAGGAGAAACTCCTGGCGGAGGCGGCGGAGGAGGAACGACTTGCAGCGCCACAACATGGACTTGTGGAGCATGGGGAATTTGTTTTGATGGAAAGCAAACAAGAGAATGTACTAGCAATTGTAATACAAAGAGAACGGAAACACAATCATGTTCTTTGACGTGTGAACATGATACTAGATGTTCGCAAGAGGGCGTATTTTGTTCTGGAAATGAAGTTGTTACGTGTGAACTTAATTCAGAGGGATGCTTGGATTTTGTTAGTTCTGTTGTTTGTGAAGATGATGAAATATGTAGTAATGCACAATGTGTTCTAAAGGGAAAGAATGCAAAAAATATATTTTCTGGATTAGGACATTGGGGAAACTATAGTACTCCAAGTGACTGGATTCCACATGGAAATATTCCAGATATTGTTATTGATGCTGGAGCGGGAGTTGTTAGCGTTGGAGTAATCGGAGGCATCATATGGTGGATAGTATTATTGGTAATAGGATCAATTGTGCCGTTCTTCTTGATAAAATTGAGACATTATTCTGTTTCGGTAATAGATTTCAGTAATAAATTGAATATATTTGAAGGAGAGAGACTTAATCATGGGATACTTGAGAAATTTATTAACACTTTAGAAGAGACTTATGGAAAGATGACAATTGCCAATGCAAACTATGAAGTTTTAAGATTACTTGGAGCTAGAGGTTTTGTTGAAATAAGAATTGATTCTCCTTTCGCTATAATTGGACACTTTTCAAATAAGAAAGACTGCGAATTATTTGAAAACGGATTAAAAAAAGCTCTTGAAAAGACCCAAGGGGGGGCAAAAATTCAGGTTACAAAGAAGATTGAGAGAGCAAGTATAATAGGGGCATGGAGAGCTTACAGAAGAAAATTGAGATCACAGAGAGAAATAAGGAAACTAGTAAGATAGGAAGATTTATACAATGAAATGGAAAGTTATAAATAGATAATAAATTTAATTTCTCTATGACTAAGGTGGAAATTGATATTTCGAAAGATTTGGAGTTTATAAGACAAGTTCCAAGTGTAAACTGGTCTATTTTAATAAATAAAATTCTAAAAGAAAAATTAAGGGAAATACAAGATATTAAAAAGATTGTTGCAAGATCAAAACTTTCTGAAGCCGATGCAGAAGAGATCGCTGAGAAGGTTAATACAGAAGCTTCTAAAAAATATTCATGAATTTCATAGTAGTTGATGTTAATGTTATAATTTCATCTTTACTTAGTATGGGAGATTCCTTAAATGTTTTTATCTTGAATTCTATTTTTAATAAATTTGATTTTGTTATTCCAGAATTCTTCTTAATAGAACTTAATAAACATACTGAAGATATTCAAAAGAGATCAAAATTATCTAAAGATGAAATTGTTGGTGTGGTAGAATTTATAATGACTCAGATTAATATAATCCCTCAATCTGAGTTTGAGAAATTCACAGAAGGGGCTAAGGAAATATTAAAAGGTCATATTAAAGATGTGCCATATGTAGCTTTATCTTTAAAGTTAAATTGTCCAATTTTTTCAGGAGATAAAGTTTTGAAACAATTATATACAGAAAAAGTATTAGCACCTCGGGAAATGTTAGATAAATTTTATAATGCAAATTAATAAAATGAAGAAGAAAAGATACTCGGGATATGTAGATCTGGTAAAAAGAAAAGCTCTTTTATTAGTAAAAAATAGAGAAGAAACTGGTGCAATTAAAATTATATTTAAACCATAAAATGATAAAAATTGTTATATTTGATCAAGATGGTACTTTTTAATTGAGAAGAAATCCCCACAGCTCTGCTGTGACTGGGTAAAAACTATATAGTTATCTTATTCTAAAATTTATGTATGAATTACATCATGCTTG
>JAGVWR010000052.1 GCA_018304205.1 Candidatus Pacearchaeota archaeon
GTATATCTTAGGTTTGTCAGTCTCAAACAATTTTCCAAGATCAAGTAAGTATTTCCCTGGTTTTATTATTTTAATGCTTTCAAAATCCAAAAAAACAGGCGTTTCCTCATCTTCTATTCCGGCTATATCTCTCACGTCTTCTTCAATTTGCTTTTTTTCGCTAGAAGTCAAAACTGGAATCGAATCTTTGTGTTCAAGAATTTCCTTCAGTTTCTCTTCTTTAATGTAGAAAAAGAACTTACTTTGGCATGCGGAACAACCAGTAAGAATTTCTTTACTTCCATCAGCATGTACTTTTGAGCAGTGGACACATTTATATGGCATAGAGCAATATAAAATCAAACATTAATAAATATTTAGATTGAGCCAAATTAACCCAGTAACAACTCAATCTTCTTTGGATCTCTCTTTATTTCTTTTATGATAGATGCAGGGCCAATTACAGTTAAAGCACTAGAATCTCCAACAAGTCTCCTAGCAATACCATATTTTACCTTTGTTAACATTCCCTCTTTTCTTAGATCTGGTTCTATAACTGCAAGTTCAATTCCTTTGAAATCCTTTATATGATCTACCATAGCCATAGTATCTTCAATTAATCTTGCTTCTTCCTCGGGCCGAAGTCTTCCATGCAAAAGGACTATTTTATTTCCCAAAACAAGACTTAAGATCTTCTTTACTCTTTCAACTATACTAAGTTCTTTTATTTCTGAGTAAGTTAAGACTTGAAGACTCAGCCCCCTCAATTTCCTGTTTACCGCTTTTTTCATTTATTCCTCTTAAGTTATTTTTATTTTTAAATTTTTTTAGTTAGTCTGAATAGCGCCTCATAAAATTCATCCATATTAGTTCCATCCCTAGCCGAGATTCCTATAACTTCATATTCTGGAAAAGTAGACTCTATCTTTTTAACATCTGCCTTTCTTAAATCAATTTTGTTTCCGACTATTAATACAGGTATTTTTCTCGCAGCCATGTTGCCCATAATAGTTATATTTACTTGTGAGTAAGGGTTTTCAGCCGAATCTAAGACCACTATGACTGCGTCCATATCATCCAACCATTTTATAGAATCTATAATTCCCTGAGTTGCTTCTTTAGCTCTTTTTTTAGCAACATTTTTTCTTAAACCATATCTTAAGAAATCCTCATAGTCTATTTTAGTAGCTATTCCCGGAGTATCAACCAATTTGAAAGTCAGTTTTTTACCTTTATATTTAATTTCAACTTTTTCTTTAAATTGAACGTGTCTCGTCTCATGAGGAATCTTGCTTACAGCACCTATCTCTTCTCCAGTCCAGTCTTTGCATATTCTATTTGCGAGAGAGGTTTTCCCCGCATTTGGAGGTCCATAAAAACCAAGTCTGATATTGTCCTTTCTACCAAAAAGAGCCTGCAATATTTTTCTTGAGAAACTTTTTATCACCTTTAACATATTCTTCTAAAATTCTGACTGTTTAATAAATCTTCTGTCAATTCCTCCAGTATTTCTTTTTTCAAGTTCTTCCATAACTTTTCTGTTCTCTTTTCCTTTAAACAAAGGAATTTCCCACATTCCAGTTCTCTTTCCATCAATCTTTCTGAAAGCATAACTTATTTTTTCTCCTTTCCATCCATTATTTGTTAGCTTGGCTTTTATTTCCCCATTATCTAAATCACCACTTCGCCCATTATATATAAAGTTTATTAGATTGTAAAGCTCATCTGGATTTCTGAACAAATGTCTTTCATAGTTTTTCTTATACCATTCCTGAAGTACTATGTAAACAACCAATGTAACTATCAATAGTATTATTAAAAGTATTATAAACCATATTAAAGGAAATTCTTGTCCAGGACACTCTCCTTCAGCACATATTTCTCGGTCATCTATTGAAAACTTTGTAATTTCAGGAGAGATGTAGGCTCCTAGATCAGAAACGGTCAACTCTTCAGGGATTATAAATTCAATATTTTTACTGCCTTCCAAAGGAACAGCACTTCCCGCACCATTTCCTACGCCTCTTGCCTTATAATCTTCTGCAAGTTTTATTTTATCATAAGGGTAATTTATTAAGAAATAATCCTCACTAGTAGAATCGCCAACTTTAGTTATTCTGAATGTAAATTTAGAAAGCAAGGCTTTTCTTCCGTTATCTGTAGAAGCAGAAATAACTTCGAAATCAACATTCGTTTCATAATTTTTGTCGTTCCATCCTATAATCAGTGCTTCAAGTTCTTCAGTGTTATTTGCTTCTCTTCCAGTAATTTCTTCTATATAACTAACATCGATATTTTCAAAACCAATACCAATAGGAAGTGTTCCTGTCACACTTTTGCTTATTTTATTCGGAATTCCAAGTCCAGATATAGAATTAATTATAGACACATACTCGCTATCGTTTCTCGCTTCATTAAATTTTTTTTCTAAGACATTAAGACTTGCATTAATTTCTACAGGATTTACTTGTTTTTCAATTTCTTTTTTTATGTAAGGAGGATAAGAATTAATTTCTTTAGTTATATTAACTAACTTCACTCTTGATTCGCTTATACTCAAATTTGCAGACTTTTTCGCATCACCAACAATAACCTCAAAAACCTTTCTAGAAGTAGAATTGTCAGTTCCTTTTATGGTAACTTCTACATCAAATATTCCATCATTGTTAAACGTATATGAAACAAATTTCCCATTTGATTCCACACTACTTCCATTTCCAAAAGTCCAAGTAGATTTCGATATATTTTTAGAGTATAATATTTGAAAGTCAGTTTTTCTTCCAACAAGCACACTTTTCGGAGTAATATCAAAATCAAAACTCTTTTCTATTTTTATGTCTTTTCGGAATATAAGGTTTCCATCAATGTACAATCTGAAGTCTTCCTTGATACTTCCAACAGGTATTCTAAAATCGGCAAGACTTAATTCAAGCAAAATATTTTTAGTGTTTATAGTCGGAATCTGAGTATTAAGTTCATATATCAAATTTTCTTCAATCAAATTTATTCCATCTTTATATCTTATTTGAATATTATTAAGTCCTATATTCTGATTTCCTCCAGAAATTTTTATAGGAATAATACACCCGGCATTACATTTTATACCGTTGCTTCCTATTTCATAACTATCTTCCAAGTAAGTGTAGATATAATCCCTTAAATAAACATTAAATTTAGAGTCAAAATAAGCATCATCAATTATTCTGTTAAAGATCATAGATTGCATATTTGCAGCAGAAATTTCATAATCTCTGTTTGACTTAACTCCAAACTCATCGGACCCGCATATTTTTCCATTCTGTTCAGTCCGGATCTTATAATCTGGACCACTTCCATCTGCAACCTCACTCTCACTTGCATCACCAACAATACAAGCATAATAATTTTTTTGAATAGGAGAACTATAATTGATAGTACACTCCAAATCGTTAAATCCGCTTTGTGACGGTGTTGGAAGAGTACAGTCATCCAGAAATCCGTCTTCTACATCGTGCAGCTCCATTCTTAATTCCCCACTTTTTCCATTTGTGCTTTTTTTAACCTTGGCCCCAAGACTATAAGCAGGTCCAGCTTGCAAACTAATATTTTCGCATAATGCATTGCTTGTTATGAAGACCTCTCCTAAATTTGCACTTGAGTTAAAGCACCCATAATCTTTCGGAGAGCAAACAACATTATTGTATTGATCATTAACTATCAAATTTTCATTATTTGCTAGAATATCTATCTTTAATTGTGCAGAACAAGAAGGTTCGTTGTTACTTTGCACTCCAAATTTCGCAGATATTATCTCAGAAACATCACCGGTTAACTTTATTCCAATCATTTTATCTCCATTCAAGCTAAAACTTGAAATAGAATTTCCTGCAGCGTAACCTTCAAGACAATTTGTAGTAGAACAATTATAATGCCCTCCTTTTGTAAGATTATTTCTGTTCAAAAATTCCTTAAGAGTTACATTTCCTTCAAAGTTACTCGTAAGCATTGAAACCGCGTTTTGACTAGAAAAACTTATATTAAACTTTCCCGATATTTTTTCTCCAGCCAAATACTCTGTCCTGATTGAGTTGTTCTTATAATTGAAGTCAGCACTTATGATTTGTACAAACATCAAAACAAACATCAAAAAACAAAGCGCTAAAAATCCTCCCTTTTTCATTATCTCTATAGTATTTTTAAATTTAAAAACATAACTGTTAAATTTTTAATTTTTTAAGTAAATCTCTTCTAAACATTATCACATAAAGTAAGAAGATAGCAACTAAACCTAGCACAAATTGAACCACCCCAAAAAATGGAAGTTCTATAGTCGATCTTCCACATCGTTGTTCTATAATACACTCCGCATTTCCAGAATTATCACAAGAACATGCTGAAGCTCCAGCTCCAGGACACCAGCTTCTTCCTGCAGGGAGTATATTACTTGTCTCAGCTCTTACAGTAAACGTCTTATATCCCTCCGCATCGCACTCTGTACTTGAAATTGTCTTCACCCCGCATGATGCTTCTACACATATTCCTCCGCCAGGGTTTGAGGGATAGTTGTATTCAATTTTACTTTATTCAGAATGCATTCATTTGTTGTTCCGGTCTTCCAAGCACAATTGCATACAATGTTTGCCTGGTCGCAATCATCTCCAACTTTCCAAGCAGGATCTTTAGTTCCAGTCGTTCCTTCTTTTCCAACTTTGAATTCGTCAACTTCGCATGTCGTTTGAGCATTATAATCTCCACATGCATCAATTACTTCATTAACCGTTGGAAATACACATCTAACTTCTAAACCATCCGTTGTACTACTTCCAGTATCCCTGCAAACTTGCTGTTGTCCACTTACAACAGGACAACAGTCATCACCAGTCCCAATTGTTCCGTCAAAACCCCTACACGCCCCATTTACAGTTAATACATTTTCTTCTTTTTCAAAGTTACCATTTGGATCAACATAAACCAATTTTGCATTTCCATTTCCAGATACACATTTATCCTCTCCAACTAAGGTAAATATTCTTTTTGTTGGCTGTGTTAAATGAATATTATTTGTTTCGTTATCAAAGCTGACATTTAGTTTGATTAATTTATCATTATTAACTCCAGAAGGAATTGCGTATTGTTTAATAACATTAGGAATGTTAAGGTTTGCAGTACTATCTCCATCATCAAACAACCAATCAAAATGAAGATTACCGTAACCTTTGTTTAGTTCGCCTATTAGTTGAATGTTTGCAGAACATCCAGTTGGGGGACTCTTTGTTTCATCGGGACAATTTCCCGCAAGGCATTCTATGGCAATGACACATCCTCCCACACCATTTATTCTATTTATCACATAACTATCTGTAGCACTCGCACTAACTTGCCATAAATTGTTAACAACAAATTGCTTATGCATAGGTGCGTTGATGAAAGCAAGAATTCCAGGACTTGCAGTAACCAATATAGCAACCTGATCTTCATCGCTTCCGGCGCTGTTTGTAACTCTCAATGTAATTGTTCTCTGTCCTCCGCTACTAAATGTATGGTTAAACGTTGCTTCAGTTCTTGTGAATTCGACATTTCCATCTTCGTCTTCTACGGTCCATAAGTAACTTGAAACTGTTCCAACAGTTAAATTTGCTTTAAATTCTACCAATACTTCAGTGAAATAAATTTGTCTATGTTCAGGTATAACAATTTGAACTCCAGGAATTACAGTACCTCCCTGCTTAGAAACCGCAAGATTACCGCTTTTTACACTCTCACTAGCATTTGAAACCAACGAAGCATTGAAATAATAATCCCTAGGATCATTTCCAAAATCATCATCTCCAATATAAGTCCATATTGCAGTCCACGTAGTAGAAGGATAAACATCATTTTTTGTAAGAACTAAATCATCAGTTAAAGGGTCGTCTTCATGAATATCAAATTTAATTTGTTGTCCATTACAATTGTTTCCATTTACAGACAACGTAACAAGGGTATTATTTGAGACGCTTCCAGAAGGAGTCCAAGTTGCACTTGTCAAATCACAAGATTGAGAAGAGATTGCAGTTGTACTTGGAGATATACAACAAATTCTATTTGAATAAGAAGTATCACTGGCTAAGTGAGCATTACCTCCATTAGATAAAGAAACAACAAATCTCTCCCCGTTTGCACTGTCGCATGCACCAGTTGTGTTTCTGCAAATTAAATTACCATAACAAACATTTGTATTGTAATTTGTTCCAGTTGGTCCTTCAGCATGAGAATTAGTTGTTCCAGTAAGTTTTAATACAGTATTTCCAGCAACACAAGTATGTGGATTTACTCCAGTATATGCAACCCCAAATATTTCATCATAACATATTTCAATAGGATAATTTCCAGTTCCGTTATAAATTTCTCCATGAGCATTATCAGCTGCAGACAATCTCAAGATTGTTTGACTATCTATACATTGATCATCTACGGTCACAGGTCCAGGAGGAATATTACACAATTGTGAGACTTCAGAATCACTTAAAGATCTCTATCTGCTCCTATGAGTAAAGGACCTTCAACTTGAGAGGCAAAATTTGCACCGCCAGCAACAGCATTTGGTAAACAGTCAAGGTATATTTTCTTAGTTTGTGTGCTTGGATTCCAACTAGCCACAATATATTTCCACTGATTATTTGCAACTGAAGAGGTAGACACTAAATTAGTTTCTCCGCCAGGATGGCTATTGGCAAATGATACTATGTTTCCAGAGCTTCTTTCGAGATCAAAGAAATTTCTATAATTACCGACACCACCATCTTCCGCATCAGTTGTTCCAAGATGAACTATCGCATCTCCATTTGGATCAGGCGAACTATCAGCATCAAATTTTACCCATGCTCCAACTGTGAATCCGGTTGTTCTTAAATTTGTAAAATCAC
>JAGVWR010000053.1 GCA_018304205.1 Candidatus Pacearchaeota archaeon
TTCAGCTAATAGGAGTTCCTTACTTACTCCCTTCCCATTCATTACCTGTTGTGTTTCCATTCCAATCATCTTATTTATCACCTTTATGGTTAAAGATTAGAATAATCTTAAGTTTATAAATGTTTTTATTTTTAACCCCTATGGTGATAAACCGAATTATTTATAAACTGATTAAACTATGTATTATTATGAAAAAAGAAAAAATTAAGGTGGTTACAGATGAAGTTGTTGTTAAAAAGAAGCTCCCAAGGATAATAAAAAACATCACAGCATTGGATAATAAAAATAGGAGAGAGATTTTAAGACTTTGCATAAATGAAGCAAAGACAATTTCAGAACTAAAGAGGATATTAAAATCTAGCAATAAAGTTACATGGAACAATGTTAAGAAACTTGCAGATGCTGGTTTTGTAAAGCTTGAAAAGAAGGAGAATGAGAAAACTCATCCTGTTTATGTGAGGAGTTTAGTATTACCAATAAGTATAGTTGAATCATTTGAAAAGACTATGATTGATGCTTATCACACTATGGAAAATGAAAATCAGAACTAAATGTCTTATGCCCCCACGAGATGATTAACCTTAGGTTAATGTTCTCCCGCTAAATTTAAGATTTTTATCGACTCTGGCTAAAAAGCACTAAAAAAGTTGGCAGTTAGCATTGAATGAGGTTAAACTCTGCAAAAATGAGTGGTTAAGTGCTCCCCGGAGCTGATTTTATAAAACTTGAAATTAATCTCCAATAACTTTAGAGATATTTGCAACAAACAATTTAGCATTTTTCAAGGAATCATCAGCAGGTGTTTTATTTGCCTGAGCAATTACTTGATAAGTGAAGTTTCCTCGCTTCCACTTTTCATCTTTAAAGATTTCAAGCAAGTCACCCGCTTTAACCACAATATCAGTATAAATCTGCAATAGCTTCTTATCCAGAACTCCTGTTTTAACAAAAGTCTTATCAAATAGGTCATAAGTTGTCCTGTGTATATTTGGAGATGTTGTTCTAATGTTCTTTGTTAAGAGAATTGCTTTTGCAGCATAGAATATTGCATAATAGGAATGAGAGATAACCGAGCTATAGAAGGTTTCATTTTGAGGAATACTAAACTCGCCTTTATATTTTATTTCTTCGCTTAATTTTCTTAGAGCTTCAGCAGCAAGAAGTTCATTATTCGCTCTTTTGACAAATATCTCAACCTGTGAATCCATTTTTTATTGCCTCCGAAACTATTTTATAGTAATTTTCTGCACCAAATAAAATGAGGTTTTTATTAGCTATCTCTTTTCCGTAGTTTGCCTCTTTATTTAGTAGCATCTCTAGAAACTCTGAATTTTTAAACACATATAAATGTATCGGCGGTATGTTCAACTCGCAATCTTGTTTAAGTTCTGCATAAATCTTTTTTGTCTCAAAAGTATCATCACAAAGAATAACAACATCAACATCTGATGTTTTCTTTTGAGTATTATTTGCATAACTTCCAGTAATTATAAATGTAAATAACTTAGTGGGCATCTTTGATGCTATTTTTTCTAAATCTTTGTAGGGAATATGTTCTTTATTCCAGCTTAGATACTCTAACACAAAGCTAGTATAAGCAATAGTTTTATGTGAAGAAAGATTTAAAGAATATAAAACAACATTGCCTGCTCTTTCTTCTTTAAGAATGTTTGATTTAACAAATTTCTTTAAAGAAGTATAAACATAGCTCTCTGACTTCTTTCCCGATAACTTTTTAATTTCCTGAAAGGTAAACTTCTTCCAAGGTTTCTTAACAAATTCTTCAAGTATTTGATGCTTTTTATTTAACATGGTATTAATCCTATTTTTAGGTTTATTTAATCTCATAAATAGGATTAGTCTATTTAAATCTTTCTGTCATTTAGGGTTAAACTCTGCAAAAATTATTAGGATTATCCCCCCAGAACAAGTATCGACCCATAACAAATTAAGATAATCTTAATTTGAGGTTTTTTGGATTTGTAATATATTGCAATGCTCTTTCAGGAACTTCTAATGCTTGAAATCTTAAAGTTTCGAATCTTCTTTCTTGATTAGTTAAAACACCCATAATTCCAGCAATCTTATCTTCATCATATCTTGGATCGGCTTTTACTGCAAATGGGTCTCCCGTATTTCTTACTCCAATACCATTTGGTAACAAAACATAAACTCCTGTTTCAGGAGCTGGAAATCTATTATCAGCACCGATGACTTTAAGAATTTCTTCAGGAGAGGAATTTATTTTTATTCTATCATGAACTCTTTGTAACAAAAATTGTTTTCTTGCTTCAACTGCTCCTTGTAATCCTCCTTTAGAAATTAAAGGTTCATAGGCTTCTATTTCTGCTTGTAATCCTTCTAATAACTCTATAGAAGTTATTGGTATTACTTCATAAGCATAATTTGGATCAGTAAGAACTAAGCCACCAAAATTAGCCCAAAAATGTCGATCCTTCAACTTAAAGTTTTTTGCTTCTTTATAACCATTATTAGCTACACTCATTACACCGTAAGTAAAATCTTGAACTCCTTCATCAGTATCTATTCTTCGAGAATTCTCATCAATTTGTCTTCTTATTTCTACTGGTAAAATTAAATCCTTTGGCAACTCTCCTAACGAATGCGTTTCGGTTACATAGTGTTGTCCATCCATTTCTTTTATCTGTTGCACTTTCAAACCCAGATCTTTCAAAAATACTTTTACTTCTGAAGAAGATTGTATATACCATTTATCAAACTCTCTTTTATGACTATTCTGCGACCAATTTCCAATAGTTGCTCTCAAAAATTTGTTTACTTGTTCAGAAGAACATCTATAAGTTCTCAAAAACTCAGTAGGATTGTCTCTCAAGAATTCTGAAAGCGCTTTACTTGCCGTAATCATTTCAAAAATAGCCTTATTTTCCCGAGCCCCATTTTCTGTATGCCCAGAATATCTAAATTTTATTGGTTGTCCAGTAGTTAGAGTTTGCATTTTCTTATCTGTATTATTATTACGATATTTAAAAATATACCTCAAAAAATGTTGTTTATTTTAAGTGGTAATCTTTGTCAGTTGCACGCTTCCACGAAGTTCCAGCGACACTTTAATAAAGTGGTTTTTACTTTGTTTACTAGAGAGGTTAAGATGTCAAAGACTTTTATTGCTATATCTACTTTAATAGGAACTATTATTGGTGCAGGCATTTTGGGAATACCTTACGTTGTAATGAAGTCTGGATTTTTTTTAGGATTAATTAATATTCTTTTAATTGCTGTAGTTATGATAATAACTATGCTTTATTTGGGAGAGGTTACTTTAAGGACAAACAGTAATCATCATTTAGCAGGATATGCTGAAAAATATCTTGGGAAGAAAGGAAAATTATTAATGTTTATTTCTTTAATCGTTGGAGTTTATGGCGCGATTTTAGCTTATTTGATTGGAGAGGGAGAATCTCTTTCGTATTTGTTTTTTGAAAACATAAACCATACACTTTATTTTGGGCTTGGATTTTGGGTTTTAATGAGTATAATATGCTATTTTGGATTAAAAGCTCTTGAAGAGGGAGAAGAACTTGGAGTTATACTAATTGCAGTTCTAATAGTATTAATTTCAGTTATATTTTGGAATAAAATAGAGGTAAATAATTTAAATTATGTAAATTGGAAAAATATGTTTGTTCCTTTTGGAGTAGTTTTATTCGCTTTTCTTGGTTTTAATGTAATTCCAGAGGTGAAAAGAATATTTGGAGATGATAAAAGAGGAATGAAGAGAGCAATCATAATTGCTAATTTGATTGTTTTGGTAGTTTATATTTTGTTTGCCTATATTGTTTTAGGTTCTCAGGGAGAAAACACTCCTGAACTAGCGACACTTGTTTTAGGAAAAATATTTATTATTTTAGGGATGATAACGATGCTTACTTCATATTTAGGTTTATCAATATCTTTAATTGATACTCTAAAATTTGATTTTGGTATTTCTAAAGTTAGGTCTTGGATTTATACAATAATTCCCCCAATATTTTTATTTACTTTTCTAGAAATATTTAATTTAACTTCATTTACTAAAGTAATAGGTGTTGGAGGAGTTATGTCTGGAGGACTTACTGGAATATTAATCTTATTTATGATAAAAGAAGCTAAGAAGAAAGGAGATAGAGTTCCAGAATACAGCATTCCTTATTCTTCTATTTTAGCAGGGATAATAATTGCTATCTTTGTAATTGGTGCATTGCTTGAGATTTTGAACACCCTTAAATAATAACCTTATCAATCTCACTAATCCTTTCAAAGTTTTTATCTCTTGTTATTAATAGACCATTTGTTTCTATTGTCTGAAGCAATTAATAAGTCAGGTATTGGAAGTTCGTACTTCTTCCTCAACAAAACAAGATTTTTAGCAGTAATTTTAATTGTTTGAATAATTATGTCAAGAAACTTGACAGAAAACCATAAAAGATTTCTCTAGCATCCAAAGCATGAGTATCACATCATGCTTTTTATATTAAATCATAAATTTTTTACAGAATTACAAATAGCTAATATAAGAGAACATTTGGAAAAAGCGCAAAATCCTATTTTTTACTTTGATAATGATGCAGATGGTTTGTGCTCCTTCCTTCTATTAAGAAGATTCATAAACAGAGGAAAGGGCGTTGCAGTAAAGAGTTTTCCAGACTTAAATGTAAAATATGCAAAAAAAGCGCAAGAACTAAATGCAGATTATGTCTTCGTTTTAGATAAACCAATAATTTCTAAAGAATTCGCGGAAGAAATAAACAAAATGGGTTTACCTTTAGTGTGGATCGATCATCACGATATTCCATATGAAGAGATTAAATTGGAAAATTTCTATGTATTTAACCCCACAAAAAATAAAGGCAAGGATAAAAGTGAAGAGCCAGTAACTTTCCTTTCCTATAATATCGCCAATAGAAAGGAAGACATGTGGATTGCAATTATGGGCTGCATTGCGGATCATTTTCTTCCAGATTTTACGCAAGAATTTTCTTCAAATTATCCAGATTTCTGGGCAAAGGACATTAAGGCCCCATTTGACGCCTATTACAAAACTGAAATAGGTAGAATTGCCCGTTCATTGGGTTTTGGTCTTAAAGATTCAATTAGTCATGTAGTCCAACTTCAGAATTTTCTTCTCGGCTGCAAATCGCCAAGCGATGTATTCTCAGAATCAACCTTAAACCACACGTTTAGAAAACATTATGAAGATATAAGAAAAAAATATTATAACTTAATAGAAAAAGCAAAAACAAAAGTCTCTGACAAACTAATTTTTTTTGATTATGCCGGAGACCTAAGTATGAGTGGTGACTTAGCCAATGAGTTATCATACCTTTATCCGAACAAATACATTGCAGTTGCTTACAAAAAAGCAGCTATCTCTAATATCTCCTTAAGGGGGAAAAACATAAAAAAGATACTTGACAAAATTAAGAAAAACTTTGAAGATAGTACTGGCGGCGGTCATGATGATGCAGTCGGTGCAAGAATAAAAACTAGTGATTTAGAAAGGTTTAAGAAAGAGCTGGAGGAAGAAATTACATGAATGAAAAAGAAATAGAAATATTTGCAAATGGCAGAGTACAAGGAGTAAATTTCAGGAATACTGTTAAAAAGTATGCAGATAAACTGAACCTTAAAGGCTTTGTTGAAAACAAAGAAGACGGGAGTGTACAGATATTGCTTCAAGGAGAAAGAACAAACCTCTCTAATTTTCTTAGTTTGATACAAAATAGTCCTGGTTTAGCAAAAATAGAGAAACTAAGTTATAACTGGAAAAATATCTCGAAAAACTATCCTGACTTTAAAGTTATAAAACAAGGAAACTTTCTTTTAGATCAAACAAAAAGCTTCATGAATTTAGGAAAATCCCTTCTTAAATTAAAAAAGAACCCTATACCAATACACATAGCCATAATTCCTGACGGAAATAGAAGATGGGCTAAAAAGAAGGGTTATGAAGGGAGCTTTGGACACTATAAAGCAGGAAGTTATGAAAATTTAGAATCTTTATTCAAAGAAGCACAAAGACTTGGAGTCAAATATATGAGTATTTGGGGATTTTCCACAGAAAATTGGGAAAGAAGTAAAGAAGAACAAAAAGCCATTTTT
>JAGVWR010000001.1 GCA_018304205.1 Candidatus Pacearchaeota archaeon
AAGCATGATGTAATTCATACATAAATTTTAGAATAAGATAACTATATAGTTTTTACCCAGTCACAGCAGAGCTGTGGGGATTTCTTCTCAATTAAATGGATAGTTTGTGAAGTTAATCGGTATAACGAAGGAGCCAAAATTCTAAAGTTCTCTTAATTTTAGTATTGTCTGTAGGGAAGCGAGTTTTTTGAACTCTTTGGAGATTGAAAGGAGTATCTTCTTGTTGTTTTCCTTGAATTTTTCTATTGGAACCCCTTTTTTTGTTATCTTAAGAACATAGTCTCTTGCTGAAGACTCGGAAAGAGAAAGTTTTGTTGCTAACAGAGGATAATCTACCTTATTTCCTTCTTCTTCTAGCTGATATATCGTCGAGAAAACGATCATTTCTTGATTAGTTAGTTTTTTGAATTTTGAACGCAAATCTTTCTTAATATCATCCAAGGATTCGAGAATTTGAGATACTTTCTCTAAACGATCTATTTGGTTTAGTGTTTTTGTCGATGATTTATCGTCTATAGTGTTAATAATTGTCGGATTTTGAGTTGTATGAGGTTCTATTTGTGTGGTGCTGGAAGATTGTACAACTTTGGGTAAAGGATTATTGTTCACTTGTGCGAACTTTTGAATGTGTCTGTCTGTCTGTTGGTCTGTCTGTCTGTCTGTTGGAACCCCTTCATTTCCAGTGGAAGTATTGAAATAGTGGGGTTTTAAGGCTTTATCGTCTAAGTTATCTGTGGGAGTTATTTGTCTGTCTGTTGGATTTGATTGACTTTGTGTCTGTTCTGATATGTGGTTTAAGGTTCGTTTAATTTCTTCTATCTCTTGATGAAGGTAATAAATTTGAGATTGTAAATCAAAAATGTCCTCTTTTGCTTTTATGAAAGCTTCTTTTATTTTATCATCTGACATATTTTTTTGTCGCTTATCTGTATTATATAGTTTGTTGTATAGAAAACGATATAAAGATGAATGAAAAGGAATTAAATGTATCAAGATTTGGTTATTCTAGGAGCAACTGGAAAGGTAGGAAGTAGACTTTTCAAGCACCTATTTGAAAGAAAAGATAATGATTCAAATTATCATGAAAACCCGACTAGAGTCGTTGGGCTCTCTAGGAAAGGAAGTTGGGCCTATTCTGAAAGAGGGTTTAGATCTGATGGGCTTGAAGGATTTAAAGGGGGAGAGATTAGAAGCCAGAGCTTTGAGAAATTTGATGAAATATTATATAATATGCAACTTCATTATTCTGGTTTAAAAAATAGAAACTTAACTTTTATTGATTGCACTTCTTTAGGGAAGGAAATGTTGGGGTTTTATAAGAAAGTTTTGAGAGAAACTAACTTTAATATTGTAACTTCTAATAAAAATCCGCTTGTTTCTTGTGATTTCAAAACATTTCAAGAATTGATTGCCAAACCTCCTAGATTCGGATACGGGTGTTCTGTAATGGCAGGGGCAGGAATTGTTAATGAGATTAAATATAGCCGAGACTTAAATGATGAAATTTTAAAGGTTGAAGGTTGCTTGTCTGGAACCCTGGGTTTTATATGTTACAGTATTCAAAATGGCCTTCTTTTTTCTAAAGCATTGGAAGAAGCTATAAATTTAGGGTATACAGAAACAGATTACCTGATTGACTTGAGAGGCAAGGATGCTTTAAACAAAATAATTATCTTGTCTAGAACGGCGGGATACAACTTACTTAAAAAGTCTATTTTACACAACCCCTTCGTGGATAAAAAATATCTTGGAAGTATTGGTGTGCTTCATAAAAATATGAATTACGTAAATGAGTACTTTTTTAAAAGAAATAGAAATGCAGCCAGGAAAGGAAAGGTGTTAAGGTACATTGCAAGTTTTGATCCGAAGAAATTATCTATTGGCGTGGGGCCTAGAGAAGTGGATAAAGACGGTGAATTTGGGATTTTGAAGGGGGCTATTTGCAGAACTTCGTTATACATTCCTGAAACAGTAATTCCTATTGAGTGTGCTGGGGCGGGCTTGGATGTAACTGCTAGAAACATAAGAAAAGATTTGGTTGATCAATTGACGAATAGGGTCTTAAGAAAATAATTACTGGTGTTTTGAGTAAGCTGCAAAGGCCTGAGAAGAAATTATCCATCTTTGTCTTTTAATATAGTCTTTTCCTGAAGCGTTTTTTTTGACTTCAGTAACTAAGTTTTTATCCTTTAGACTTAAAAGCAAGAATTTTGTAAACTCTTCGTCTCTTGCTATTTCTTTAGCTATATCTGAAGTGTATAGTGCTTGTGGAGATACGCTGAAAAGATAATGCAGAATGTGCTCTTGAACCTTCTTTTTCTTCTCTTCGGATATCTTTGGCATCATTATAGTAGAAAGGTTAACTTTAAAAGTTTAGTCTATGGTTAAGAAACATGGATCTAGAAAGTTATAAAATTAAAACGGGAAGAATTTCAAAACTGGTTGATTTATTATACGTGGGTTCTGTTAGTCCTTTTAATTATTATTTGGAAGCCTAATTTGTTTTGTTAATTTTTGAGTTAATGCATAATTTTATAATCTTTATTTAGAAGTAAGAACATGGCTAAAATAGAATATGTAGAAGCAAATAAAAGTGAAGAGGTAAAGGAAATACTCAATCCGTTAGTTAGAGAGTGGTTTTTTACTAAATTTAAGGATTTTAGTTTAACTCAGCTTTATGGGGTGAAGAACATTCATGATAGGAAGAACATTCTTGTTTCTGCGCCTACTGGGGGAACAAAGACGTTGACTGCTTTTTTGGGGATACTTAATTATTTGGTTGAGCTTGCATTGAAGAATGAACTGGAAGATAAAATATACGCGGTGTATAATTCTCCATTGAAGGCGTTGAGTAATGATATTTCTGTTAATTTGCTTGGTCCTTTGAGTGAGATGAGGGTGCTTGCTGAAAAAAAACAACTGAAAATGCAGGAAATAAGGGTCGGACTAAGAACGGGCGATACGACTATGTCGGAAAGAGCTAAAATGGCAAAAAAAGCACCACATATTCTTGTTACAACCCCTGAAAGTTTAGCGATTATTTTAACAACTACTAAAACTGTTGATCAGCTAAAGGCCCTGGAGTTTATGATTATTGATGAAATACACGCATTGACTAATAAGCGGGGAGTTTATTTGTCTTTAACACTTGAAAGATTGCATAGTATTAGTTTAATTGAGCCTGTGAGAATAGGACTTAGTGCGACTATTTCTCCTCTAGAAGAAATAGCTAAATTTTTGGTTGGAGTAGGAAGAGATTGTTTAATCGCTGAAGTTAAGCTACTCAAAAAAATAGAGATTAGTATTGATTTCCCGGGAAATGAAATATTAGAGACAGAAACTGGGGAAAGTCAGAAAGAACTTTACAAAATGCTTGATAAAATAATTGAAAATCATAAAACAACGTTAATATTTACAAATACTCGGGCTGCAACTGAAAGAATTGTTCATTATCTTGACTTACACTTTCCAGGAAAGTATGTTGGGGCGATAGGGACACATCACAGTTCTATGAGCAAAGATCAAAGATTTGATATTGAAAATAAATTGAGAAAGGGTGAACTTAGGGTTGTTGTTTCAAGCACGAGTTTAGAATTAGGAATAGATATAGGAAGCATAGATATTGTTGTGCTCCTACGAAGTCCTAAGAGTGTGAGTAGGGCTTTACAGAGAATAGGGCGAGCGGGGCACAAACTGCATGACAATCCTAAGGGAGAGTTTGTTGTTTTAGATAGGGACGATCTTGTTGAATGTGGAGTTATGATGAAGTCTATGATTGAAAAAAAGATTGATTCTGCAGAAATTCCAAAAAATGCGTTGGATGTTTTGGCCCAACAAATATATGGGATGGCAATTACAAAAATATGGGACGTTGATGAAATGCTTGGGGTTATAAGAAGAAGTTATTGTTATAAAAATTTGAGCAAAAATGATTTTTTTGATGTTGTTAGTTACCTTGCGGGGGATTACGCCTTAGAACATAGATACGTTTATGCAAAAATATGGTACGATGCGGAGAAAAAGCAGATAGGGAAAAAAGGAAAAATGGCAAGAGTAATTTATATGACTAATTTGGGAACAATTCCAGAGGAGGGATTTATAAGTGTTGTTGTGCAGGGGCCGGTGGAAAAGAGAGGGCAAACAGTTGGGAAGATAGACGAATCTTTTTTAGAGAAACTAAAGAGGGGGGACGTTTTTGTGCTTGGAGGAAATAAGTATCAGTTTTTGTATACTCGAGGAATGAAAGCGTACGTTGTGGCGGACGTTGCTAAAAGGGTAACTATTCCAAGCTGGTTTAGTGAAATGCTTCCTCTTAATTTTGAGCTTGCCTGCGAAATAGGAAGATTTCGGGGGCTTGTTAAGGAAAAATTGAAGAGCAAGGAGAAAGTAATAGATTTTATCAAAGAGTATTTGTATTGCAAAGATAAAATAGCTGAAAATATTTACGATTATTTTAAAGAACAGGCCGGTTTTTCTGAAATTCCCGATGATAAAACCCTTGTGATTGAGAGATTTAAAGAAGAAAAAGAGTATTTGTTGTTTCATTCGCTTTATGGAAGAAGGGTAAATGATGCTTTGGCAAGAGCTTTTGCTTTTGCCGCTGGGCGACTAAAAAATAGGGATGTTGAAATTGGTATAAACGATAACGGATTTTTTATATCTGGTGAAGGCTTGGATGAAGAAAAAATAATTAATTGGGTTAAAGGAAAGGATTTACGAGACATTTTAAAGGAAGCAATAGAAAAAACAGAAATATTAAAGAGACGATTTAGACATTGTGCTGCAAGGAGCTTAATGATACTGAGAAGCTATAAAGGAAGAGAGAAGAGTGTGGGCAAACAACAAATGCATTCTGGATTTTTATATGTGGCTGTAAAAAAATTAAGTAACGAGTTTCCCATATTAAGGGAGGCAAGAAGAGAAGTTATGGAAGACTTAATGGACATAGATAATGCTGAAAAGGTTCTTAACTTGATTAGAACTGGAAAATTAAAAATTGCTAAGAAGAGAACGCCGCTGGTTTCTCCGTTTGGGCTTAATTTATTAATGCAAGGGAGAAGCGATTTAGTTAAAATGGAAGATCGGGCTGCATTTTTAAAGAGAATGCATGAATTGCATTTGAAGGTGATTGGGGAAAAGAATAAATAGATTTATTCATTTGATATTTGATGTCGAAAAAAGAAGATTTGCGTTTTATTGATTGGGTACGATACCAAAAGGGTGATCAAACTGCGGATTTGTGTGAAAAGATGTTTAGGAATGTACGAAAGGGCTGGAATTATTGGTTATAGGCCTCTTTCTGTACTGCATAGAGTCGAAGACCATTTGGCTATAAAATACGCGGATTCCAAATCTAGATCTTCTAGAATAGTGACTTGAGCAAGAGCATAGAAAGAATTAATTAGTCTTTGTTTTTGCTGATTTTATGAAAATCAAATATGTTGGTAAATGTTTGTTTATCACTGGCGATGGTGGAAGGAAGACGCTTGTTGTTGGGGATATGCATTTGGGATATGAAGAAATGTTAAATAGGTCTGGTGTGTTTATTGGAAGACTGATGTTCAAGGAACATATTAAATATTTTAAAAAAGTTTTTATTGAAATTGGAAAAGTTGATGAAATAGTTTTATTAGGAGATGTAAAACACGATTTTGGAAAGGCGGGGGAACAAGAATGGAACAATATTTTGTCTTTATTTGATTATTTTTTTGAAAATATAAATAAAAAAGGAAAAATAGTTATTACAAGAGGAAACCACGATAACTTTTTGATTAATGTAGTAAATAAATTTAGAAGGAAAAGCGAAGGAGAAATTGAATTGGTTGATTTTTACATTTTGGGAGGTGTCGCTTATACGCATGGAAACAAGAACAATAAAAGAATGTTTGATCGGGACGTAAAGCTATGGGTTTTAGGGCATGCACACCCTGCGGTTAAGCTTAAAGAAGGTATTAAAATTGAAAAATATAAATGCTTTCTTGTGGGTAAATATAAGTCTAAAAAAATAATTGTTGTTCCTAGTTTTTTTGATTATGTTGAAGGAAGTGATCCGAGGGAAAACGGACTTGGGCTTGCTTGGGAGTTTGATTATGCTAATTTTGATGTAAAACTTGTTGGGGAAAATTTAGAAGTGTTTGATTTTGGTAAATTGAAGAAACTGAAATAGTGGTAGTTATGATTTTTCTTGTTTTTTGACTTGTGGAAAAGGGATATGTAAGGGAAGATTTAGATCGTCTTCTAGTTGAAGAGCTTTTACCGAACACTTTTTGAGGATCATGTTGTATAACGGAACTACCGAATCTTGTGGAACTTGTTTATTTTTCCATGCTTTTTGAAATTCTTTTGATTGGTCTTTAGATAGTGAAAGTACGATTAGGCCTTCAAATACGAGTTCGCCTGAGTTTTGTTCTTTGTCTTCTTTTTTATCTGAATTTTTATTAGGATCTCCGTAAGTGATGGTAAATCTAAAATTTAATTTGATTGCTTCAGAGTCTTTTAGCATTTCTATTTTTTCTTTTTCAACTTTGGTGAATTCTATGTGTGTGTTTATTGAAGCTCTTTTTAGCTGTTCTTCTCTTAATGCAGAAATTTTTGTTAAATTAAATCCTATTACTTGCATGTTTTATATTAATAAATTGTATTTTTAAATTTATGGTAAATATACTTTTTGTTTGTGAAGAATTATAAAAGGTCTTCTTCAGAAACTACTACGAAATCGCCTATGGCTATTATAGTGTTATAAGGTACTAAAACTTCTTTTCCTGAAGACAGCTCTAAATTAAGGTTTCTTGTGTAAGCTGTTGGTTCTTTAAGAATGATATGAAGTAGTTCTCCTGTTCTTGTTTCAAAAGAAATGTCTTTTACTATACCCAATCTTTTGCCTTCCTTTGTAACAATTAGTTTTCCTACCACGTCTTTTACTGGTCTTTTATCAGCGCACATGTTCATTTAAAAAGTGAGAAGTATATAAATATTTTGATAGTGTGAACAAATATGTTTTGCGATGATAAACTCTTAAAATTATACGAACTTTTCGTATTTATCTCTCTGACCCTGCTGTTTCGTATGGAAAAATTAGTAATATTTAAAAAGATATTTTGTCTTTTTTTCTATTTTTATTTTTTATTTATAAATATTTCTATATTATATTATATATATTTTAAAAAACATATACTAGAACATATATTAGTTCGTTTAATTTCATAAATTATGTTTAAATTAATTTATTAAATTCATTTCCATCGGAAATCATGGCGTCTGTGTTTTTCTGTTTTTTTTACTATGTTTTTTGTTTATCGACGAAAAAGTTAATTTATTCAAAGGAAACGATGGTTAGGTTATAGATAAATTTATAAAGAAAATAGATAATATTAATTGAGAGGTGAAAAAGTGGACAAAATTGATAGTATTTTAGATTCTTACGTTGAAGCTGGGTTGTTTGTAAATAAAAAGGTGTTACAGTCAAATTATACTCCAGAAAGTGTTCCTCACAGAGATAAACAAATAGAAAATGTTGCTGCAATTCTTGCTCCAGCATTAAGAGGAGAAAGAGTAAGCAATTTATTTGTGTATGGAAAAACGGGAACAGGAAAGACATTGAGTGTACAAAGAGTGCAAAACAAGATTTCTGAAAAAATGAATCAAATGGGAAGAGAAAATTTAAAGTTTCTTTATGTAAATTGTAAATTAAAAAAAGTAGCAGATACAGAATACAGAATAATAGCTGAATTAATTAACGTGCTCGGTGGTAAGGTTCCTGCAACTGGACTTCCTACAGATGAAGTTTATTCGAGATTTATAAGTATGATTGATTCTCAAAAACAACTTATAATATTAGTACTTGACGAAATAGATCAAGCAGTTAAAAAAATAAGCGACAATTTTATTTATACATTAACGAGAATGAATTCCGAACTTAAAAATGCGCAAATAAGTATTGTGGGAATAAGCAACAGTTTAACATTTATGGACAATTTAGATCCTCGAGTAAGAAGTTCTTTAGGAGAAGAAGAATTGGTTTTTCCTCCGTATAATGCGTTACAACTTCAAGATATTTTAAGAGAAAGAGCAAACACCGCTTTCAAAGAAGGAGTTTTGGAAGAAGGAGTAATAGCAAAGTGTGCGGCCTTTGCTGCAAGAGAACACGGAGACGCAAGAAGAGCGCTTGATTTATTAAGAGTGGCGGGGGAACTTGCAGAAAGAGAAGGATCAAAAAAAATAAAACTTGAACACATTGACGCAGCAAATCACAAAATTGAAAGAGATAAAATGTTGGATATTATTGAGAGCGAACCTGCACAGTTTCAATTAGTTCTACAATCGATAATAAAGTTAGACGAGAGAAGAGATGAAGAAGGAATATTTACCGGAGACGTTTATAATGCTTATCAGGATTTGTGTGAAAAAACGAAAAACGAAATTTTAACACAAAGGAGGGTGTCCGACATTTTGGCTGAATTTGATATGTTAGGTATAATAAATGCAAGGGTAATAAGTAAAGGAAGACAAGGAAGAACAAGAGAAATAAAATTAATGCTTAACCCAAACATAAAGGAAAAAGCCAAGGAAATATTGGCCAAAGCACTCGATCTGTAAAATGAAAGAGGAGATTTTAAATTTAATAAAAGAAAGGGGGCTCTTGTTGGAAAAATCTATCTTCGATTTACTTGAAAATATTCACGACGTTGGTGCGGCAAAGAACTTTTTAGAAAGTATAGAAAGGTTTTCAGGACAAAAACTAATTACAAAGAACGTTTTAAATAGAAACTTTGAGTTTGTCAGAAGTTTTGTAAATAGATTAGAAGAAGAAGATAAGGTATCTATTGAAAGGGTTTTTGTAAAGATGGGATTGAGTTTAGAAATTAAAGCGGAAAAAGAAGTTATAAGTAAGAATGCGGAGGTTAGACTAACGGGAAGGGAAGGCAAGTTTAAGGTATTTTATGCGGATACAAAGCCAGACAAAAAGCTGGAGGTAGCAGATTTTGTAGGACACATAAGGGCGAGGTATCAGGAAATTCAAAAAATACTTATGCAAAGAGCGGAACTACAAAGTAACCTTATTTCTATAAATAAAATTTCAAACGATAGAAGCGTCTTAAGTATAATTGCCATCGTGACTGAAAAAAGAGTTACCAAAAATAAGAATTTAATAATTAAGTTTGAGGACCTAACAGGAGAAATAGCCGGACTTGTGAAATTTGACAATAAAGAATTATTTGACAGGGCTAACGAATTACAACTTGACGATATTGTGGGAATAAGGGCTTCCGGAAGCAGGGAAATATTATTTGTTCACGAAATATATTTTCCAGATTCTTTTATACATGAAAAAACAAGGTTTAACGAAGATATTTCTATTGCTTTTGTTTCGGATATACACTGTGGAAGCGACAGGCATTTAGGAAGCAACTTTACTAAGTTTTTAGAATGGCTGGGGGATGGAAGCGAAGCTGCTAAAAAAATAAAATACCTTTTTTTTGTCGGAGATAATGTTGATGGGGTTGGAATTTTTCCGGGGCAAGAGCATGTTCTCAAACTTAAGACAATGAATGAACAATATAATTTACTTGCGTCATATCTAAGAAAAATACCAAAAGAAATCACCATCTTTATGTGTCCTGGGCAGCACGATGCGGTAAGGGTTGCTGAGCCCCAGCCCATAATAGGTAGGAAATATGCTTCTGCTTTATACGAAATAGACAATTTGATTTTGGTAAGTAACCCAAGCACAATAAAGTTGATAGAAGGGGATAAAGAATTTAAAGTTTTAATGTATCACGGAGCAAGTATTCATAGTTTAATAAATGAAATAAAAGAATTAAGGGAAATGAAAGCTCATAAATGTCCGGCAAAGGCCGTGAGGCACATGCTAAAAAGGAGGCATCTTGCGCCAACACATTCAGAAGTGGTGTATATTCCAAATTCAGATAAAGACCCAATGGTAATTTCAGAACCTCCAGACGTGTTGTGTACAGGGGAAGTTCATAGACTGGATGTAGAAAATTATAACGGTACAGTAATCATAACTGGGAGCTGTTGGCAATCTCAGACGCCATTTGAGGAAAAGGTTGGAAATATACCCGATCCGTGTAAGGTTCCAGTATTAAATTTAAAGACAAGGGAACTAAAAATATACGACTTTAGTGGGGAGGAAAAAGAATGAATATGGGCCAACACTTTGAAGAAATTCAGAAAGCTGTGGATAAAGAATACGAGTTGGCGGAAAGGGCCAGAGCACAAGGACTAGATCCGGTTAGCAAGGTTGAGGTTCCTGTAGCTACAACGCTGGCAGAGAAAGCAGTAGGATTAATTTCGGTAGTTTATCCGCAGATAACTGATAAGAAAATAGTAGATAGGATATTAGAATTAGAGAAACAATACGGACAGCTAGATATTGCAGTTTCTTTTAGTATTGCGGAAGAAATAGCAAGGGAGAAATTTTGTAAATTTAAAGATTTTTTTGAAGCGATCGACGCAGGAATAAGGGTAGGGTTTGCTTATAACACCTTAGGAGTTGTATCTTCTCCTATAGAAGGATATACAGGCATAAAAGTTAAGAAGACAAAAAACGGAGAAGACTATTTGGCAGCTTATTTTTCGGGTCCAATAAGAAGTGCCGGAACAACAGCCGGTTGTGTTGTTTTAATGTTAATAGACTATCTAAGAGAAATTTTTGGTTTCGCAAAGTACGATCCGACAGAAGAAGAAGTAAAGAGATATGTTACAGAAAATTATGATTACCACGAGCGAGTTACTAATTTACAATATCTTCCAACAGAAGAAGAAATCACCTTTTTGGCAAAAAATATTCCTATTGAAATATCTGGTGAGCCAAGTGAAGACAGAGAGGTTTTGAATTATAAAGATTTACCAAGAGTAGAAACCAATTTTATAAGGGGCGGAATGTGCCTTATTTTTTCAGAAGGATTGGCTCAGAAAGCTCAGAAGGGATTAAGACTTTGGCGGGGATTTCAACAGAAAGGGTTTAAGGCAACGGGATGGGAATTTTTAGACGAATATATTTCTTTGCATAAAAAAAGAGAGAAAGGTCTAGGCGAAACCACAGCAACGTATATTAAGGATATTGTTGCGGGAAGGCCGGTTTTAGGACATCCCTCAAAATCTGGAGGATTTAGATTTAGATATGGTCGAAGCAGAACGGGCGGCTTTTCAGCCACCGCTGTTCATCCGGCAACCATGGCAATTTCGAATTCATTTTTATCTTCTGGCACACAACTTAAAATAGAGAGGCCAACAAAAGGATGTGCAATAACAGTTTGTGACGAAATAGACGGGCCGATAGTAAAACTGATAGGCGGGGACGTTAGGAAGTTAAAAGACTTCGAGGAAGCGCACAGACTTTATTCCAAAGTTGATGAAATAATATATTTAGGAGATTTACTTTTTCCGTTAGGAGATGTTATAAACAGAAATTATGAGTTGTTAAAACCAGGATATGTTGAGGAGTGGTGGGCACTCCAACTTGAGAAAGCCTCACAGAAGAAGAAGGCCGAACTCGGAGTTGACGACAGAAGTATAGATTTTAGTAAAGCCAAGGAACTTTCCGAGAAGTATAAAATTCCTTTACATCCAGATTTTATTTATTACTGGACACAGATAGATTATAATTTGTTTTTATCACTATTAGATTATTTGTCAAGGGGAACCATTGCGGAAGGAAAGCTGGTTTTACCATACACACAGAATGATAAAGAGAGATTTTCTAAAGGAAAAAGGGCGTTGGAACTTTTAGGGTGCGAGCATATTGTAAGTCTTGAGAATGTGGTTTTGAATAAAAAAGATACACTTGCATTGTTATTTAATCTTGGAATAGAATGTAAAGATGGAAAGATAGAAGACAAAATAGATTTTGCTGTTTTGAAACTTAAAGAAAACAACGAGACGAACGCTTTTGATGGAGTAAGAAAGTTATGTGAATTTGAAATTAAGGATAAGGCGGGGACGTTTATTGGTGCAAGAATGGGAAGACCAGAGAAAGCAAAATTAAGAAAACTTACAGGAAGTCCGCACGCCTTGTTTCCTGTAGGCGAGGAAGGAGGAAGATTAAGAAGTTTTCAGGCGGCTCTTGAAAAAGGAGAGGTAAGAGCCGAATTTTCAAGTTATTATTGTAATACATGTGATAGAGAAGAGATATATCCTCGATGTGAAAAATGTGCAAAAACGTGTCAAAAAATAAATTATTGTTCTTTGTGTGATAAAAACTGCATAGGTAAATGTGACAAACACGAAGCGGTATCGGAATTTAAATATAGGGCAATTCAAGTTAGAGAATATTTTGATGCAGCTAAAAAAAGAGTCAGGGTTAATTCTGATGAAATTCCAATAGTAAAGGGAATAAGAGGGACGAGCAATAAAGATCATACCTGCGAACATCTTTCTAAAGGGATTCTCAGAGCAAAATACAATTTACATGTAAATAAGGATGGAACGATAAGGTATGATATGACCGAAATGGCGATCACGCACTTTAAACCAAAAGAAATAGGTACGAGTGTACAAAAATTAAAACAGCTAGGATATTCAGAAGATATTTTTGGTAAGGATTTGGAAAGAGATGACCAGATTTTGGCGCTATTTCCGCATGATATTATTCTTCCAGCTTGTCCAGAAACTCAGGATGAGAAAGCAGATGACGTTTTTTTTAAGGTTAGCAAATTTTTAGATGACGAACTTGAAAAATTCTATGGGCTTGAAAGATTTTATAAGGCAGAAAAAAAGGAAGACATAATTGGCGCAATGCTGGTTTGTATTGCTCCGCACATTTGTACGGCAAGTGTCGCAAGACTTATAGGTTTTTCTAAAATTCAAGCGTTGCTTGCTTCTCCTTTTATGCATGCCGCAATGAGAAGAGATTGCGATGGAGACGAAGCGGCGGTAATGTTGCTAATGGATTTGTTGCTTAATTTTTCGAGAAAGTTTTTACCTGCGCACAGGGGAGGAACACAAGATGCGCCGCTTGTTTTGAATACCAGGATAAGGGCCGGAGAGGTCGATGACCAGATTTTGGATTTAGTAACCGTAAAATATCCTTTGGAAATTTACGAGCTTGCGGAAGCAGGCAAACATTCTTCAGAAGTAAAAATAGAAAATATAAAACAAAGACTTAAAACAGGAAAGGACGCCTTTACAGATATACAATTTACTCACAACTGTTCTGATTTTAATTCGGGAGTGCTAAATTCTTCTTATAAGAAACTTCCAACAATGAGCGAAAAGGTTAGCGCTCAGATGGATTTATGTAAGAAACTAAGAGCAGTTGATACGAGCGATGTTGCAAGATTGGTAATAGAAAGACATTTTATAAGAGATACGAGGGGTAATTTAAGAAAGTTCTCCATGCAGGGTTTTAGATGTGTGGGATGTAATAGTAAATACAGAAGGACTCCTCTGAGCGGAAAATGTACAAAATGTGGTGGAAGAATAATATTTACTATTGCGGAAGGGAGTATTTTAAAATATATGCAGCCCGCGCTCGATCTTGCTAGAGATTATAAGGTAAGTCCCTATCTTTTGGAAAGCTTAGAATTGACTGAAATGTATATACAAAGCATTTTTGGGAAGGAAAAAGAGAAACAGGAAGATTTAAAGAAATGGTTTTGAGAAAGTATTAAAAGCCAGAGTACCGTTATGCGAAGATGGTTGAAAAAGAAGGGTCAAAAAGAGGATTTTTAATTTCTATTGTGGGCGGAGTGATCGGCCTACTTATAGGTCTTGCTATTTTTGGATATATAATTTTAGAGTTATCTAAGGTGGGTTTTGTAAGAGGAGATCCAGCAGAAAGGACAACATTTTTATATATTCTTGGGGGGGCATTATATTTTTCAGTCATAAGTATATGGATAATTTATCTTTCGATATGGATAAAGAATCCAGAAAAAATGAAAAAGGCCGCGACAACAAACGCTGTTTTGGCAATAATTACAGTGAATTTCATTGCATTAATAGGAAGCATACTTACATTTATAGATTTTAGAAAAGGGAAGGTTGTTGAAATAGTTAAGAAGAAAATAGAAAGGGGAGCTTTACAAAAATCAAAAAAGAAAGGATTTTTTGAGAGTCTTTTTGGAAAAAAGGAAGAAGAGGAAAAACCAGAAGACCAAATAAAGATTCTTGGCGGCGGGCCAATATAGTCATTAAAAAAGATAATAGATTATGGTTGGAATAAGTAAACAGCCCATGAGGTTTATTCTCCTCGAATTTGAGAGAATGCAGAAAGCACCTATGGATGCACCGGTTATTAGGACTGTCAAACCGAGAAAGTTTGAAAATATTAAAGTAAGGGAAATCAAGACAACTAACGTGACAATAGATAATAGTCTATAACTAATTTTATTCAATACTGTTGAAGCCTTTTTAGAAATATATAAGCCGATAAAAAAGGCAAAAAGACTTGAAAGAATTATGATTAGTAGAATTACCATTAAATTTTGGAAAGTTATTTTAGTTAATATTTCTTGTATAATTGTCGCAGAGCCCGTTCTTGTTTTTTGAATTACATAAGCTGTAACGAAGCTTAAACCCATTACTATCGTATTTAAAGAACCGACCAAAAAGAGAAAACTTTTGTTGTTTTGTTCTATTAATTCTGATCCAATTACTGCGGCGTGTCCTGAACCGATGCCTGGGAGAAACGAACAAAAGGGAGAGGAAATAATTGCCGCAGAGCAGGCCTTCCCAAATTCATTTTTCGTTAATTTTATTTCTTTAAGAGAAAGCTCTTTTTGTTTTTCCATGCCAGATTTGTTTTTTATTGAGATAAAAAGGGCAGAGACACCGAAAAGGCCAGTTAACAAAGGCATAAGAGGTTCCTTTATAGGAAGATTAAAAGTTAAAAGACCAAGAAGTCCGGATAATGCAAAAACAAGAAAGGATGAGAAAATGTTTTCTTCTCTAAAAATAAGGAAGAGGGATATAAAAATTAAGATAAAGGGCATAATTAAGGCTACAAGACCATAAATCATAGGCAAAATAAAAACAAAAATTGGAGTAAAAATAAGTATAACTGGAAGTGCAAAAATAGAACCGTATAGAGTTAGGACGACGGCCTCATGTCCTCTTCCCTCTTTTAAAAGTTGATGACCTGGAAGAATGGATAGGAAAGAATCTTCTTGCGGGGCTCCAAGGTATATAGACGGAATAAAATCAAGGAAAGTGTGAGTAATTGACATTGCAACTATAAATATAACTGCAGTTAGGGGAGAAACCAATGAAATTAAAGATGAAGAAATAAGAAGAGTTGCAACAAGGTTTATATGAATTCCCGGAAAGAGGCCTGTGAAAGTGCCAGCCATTACACCGATGATTAATGCGATAATAAGCTCGATGATCATTGTATTCCCGGACAATTTGTTTTCATCGTACCTATAGGACTACAATGACGTATTAATTAAATGTTTAAGGGATCACTTATTTAGTATCTTTGAAATTTTAACAGAATTATAAAAAGAGTCTTTTTTTCCTATGGCCGATATCTTTTTATTTAAATAGACATCGCAGGGTTTTTTACAGAATAAAGAGAGGTTGTTGTCTAAAATGAGAATTTTCGAATCTTCTGAATAATATTCTTTGATTACTTTTCCGAAAACTAGGACTTTTTGATTATCGTTTAATTTATGGAAATCTTTTGAAGAGTCAACTAAAAGAGGTTCTGATAGATATAGTAGCAAACCCAGTATTAATATTCCAATAATAGAACTAATAAGAGAAATGTGCCTCATTTTACTTTACATATAGAGTGAAAAGGATTTTTATATTTGATTATATAATGAAATTAATGATAAAAGAAGGTTTTTCAAAGAGGGCCGCAATTTTGAATATGATAAGAGTACTTTTAGTTGTTGGATTTTTAGAAGCACTCTATTATAATAGAACGCTTGTTTTGGTTATATCACTTATAGGTTTTGTTATAACTTTTATTCCTTCAGTTTTGGGGAAGATAGTCGGAAGAAAAATTCCTGCAGAATTTGAATTAATAGTTATATTGTTTATTTATGGTATATTGTTTTTGGCAGAAGTTAGAGGGCTATTTGACTTTTTGTGGTGGGATGTTGTTTTGAATTTGCTTGCTTCTATTGCTTTAGGATTAGTTGGAATAACTATTGCTTATGTTTTACAGAAAGAAGAAGTTATGGATGCAAGTCCATTTGTTATAGTTTTCCTGGCTTTTTGCTTTTCTTTTGCTGTTGGGGGATTATGGGAAATATTTGAATATAGTTTGGATGGACTTTTGGGAACAACTTTACAAAAAGGAATGCAGGATACAATGATGGATCTTGTTGTTAACGCAATTGGCGCATTTTTTGTATCTTTAGTTGGTTTCTTTTATATAAGAAAAGGAAAGAACATTATGAGCGCCTTTGTTGTTAAGTTTTTGGAGAAAAATAGAAGATTTTTCAAGACAAAAGACTCGCTTGAAAAGAGTTCTGAATTAATCGATAATGTTGTTCGTAGGGGGGAAAGTGAAAAACTTGAATTCAAATCCACATTAAGGACAAATTTGCATACCGGTGAATTTGATAAGAAGATAGAACATGCGGTTTTGAAAACAATTGTAGCTTACTTAAACTCAAGAGGAGGGTCTTTACTTGTGGGAGTGAGTGATAAAGGAGAAATACTAGGTTTAGAAAAGGACAAGTTTGTAGATAATGATAATCTTAAACTTTATCTTACAAATATAATTAAACATCAAGTAGGAAGTCAATTTTTACCTTTCATAGACTTTGAACTTTTTCCATATAAAGATAAACACGTTTTGAAAATAGATTGCAAATCAAGTAATAAACGAGTATTTTTGAGAGAAGGACGGGAAGAGGAGTTCTACATAAGAAATGGACCAACAAGTACAAAACTTGGTGGAAACGAACTTATAGATTATGTAAAATACAGATTTGGATGAATACCAATTAGAAAGATTTAAATTACGTTTCTTATTTTTGATGGGATGATTAAGGAAATGAGTATGGAGGATAAGTTGGAAGTGATTAAGAGTTTTGCAGAGGAAATAATTACTGAAAACGAGCTTAAAGAGTTATTAAGTACAAAAAAGAAAATTATTGCTTATGATGGTTTTGAACCATCAGGCAAAATTCATATTGCGCAAGGGCTTTTGAGGGCAATTACTGTAAATAAACTGACTTCTATAGGTATAAAGTTTAGATTTTGGATTGCAGATTGGTTCGCTATGTTAAATAATAAATATAATGGAGACCTTGAAAAGATTAGGGTTGTTGGGGAGTATTTTGTAGAAGTTTGGAAAGCTTGTGGAATGGACTTAAAAAATGTTGAATTTATTTGGGCTAGCGATTTTATAAATAAACATCCGGAATATTGGGAGACTGTTTTGAAATTAAGTATGAACGCAACAGTTCAAAGAGTTTTGAGGTGTGGGCAGATTATGGGCAGAGAGGAAAGCGCAAGCAATTCGAGTGCGCAAATATTTTATCCTTTAATGCAGGTAGCAGATATCAGACATTTAGAAGTGGATATTGCACAACTTGGAATGGATCAGAGAAAGGTTAACGTATTGGCTAGAGAAATCTTTCCTAAAATTGGACTAAAAGCACCAATTGCGATTCACCACCACATGCTTTTAGGTTTGCAATTTGCAGAAACAAATTTGGAAGGAGTAGATAGGAAAATTGCGATGAAAATGTCGAAATCTAAACCGGAAACTGCTATTTTTATGACGGATTCTAAAGAAGATATTGCCCGGAAGTTTAAGAAAGCATATTGTCCTGAAGGCAAGGAAGAAGACAATCCAGTTTTAGAGTACGCAAGGTATATTGTTTTTGAAAAGTTTGATGAAATAATTATTAGGAGAAATGAA
>JAGVWR010000054.1 GCA_018304205.1 Candidatus Pacearchaeota archaeon
GAGTCAATATTTTCTTCAACAATCACTTTAGCAGAATTTCCTTGTTCAATTTGTTGATATAAACAATTGTAATCATCATTACAATTAATCATCCCTGAATTATTTTGAGAATTGATATTTAATAAATAAACTGCTCCAATTATTATAACTAACAAAATAATTGATATAATAATTATATTCTGTTTTTTCATAATCTTTATATTTTTAACCTCTTTTTAAATGCTATTTTGACTTCAATCTTATTTGAAGTATTCTATAATTATTAAACTACTTACAACTTTAAAAATTTAACCATAAAATAGTATAATAAAAAGTATTATTTAAAACTATTCTAGTCTGTCCCAGAATAAAAATCACGAAGTCCTACTCTAAAACCAATTTGCGTAATTAGAATTAAATCAATTATATGGTCTAGTGCACCAAAAATGCTACTCTTTTTTCTTTTTGGTGTTTCGCTGTTGGTATTTCTTACTGAATTCCTTAAAGAATTAGAAAACTCTGATTTATGCTCTAAATCTAAGCTATCAATCTCTGTCCAACTTCTCCCTAGCTCGTACATTGAATGTCCATCAGAAGAAGCTAGGGTGCCTAAATGTGTAAAATCTTCCTTTAATTTATTATAAAATTCTTGCGCCTTTCTATTTGCATTATATGGGAAAGGAGATTTAGGTATCCCCAGGGCAGCTTCTCCATTGTGAACTTCAATTGCATCTATACTTTTTAAGTACTCGGGATTGGCTTCTAAATAATTTCCAAGTCCGTCCCTATAAAATGGATGGTCAGCAACTACAATTCCGTTATTATCTTCAGATTCTTTTAAAGTATCTGCTAAACTTCTATTTTGTTTTATATGTGTATCTTTAGCTAATCCAAATACAAGAACATGACCTTCTTTTGTTGGAACTTCTTGTCCTTTAATTACTAAAACATTTCTTTTTTGAACATAAATGCCGTTATCTTTCTCTCCAACATAAACCCGATCATATCCTTTTAAATTAACAAAATATTCGTATCTTTTTGCAATGTCTATTGTTCTATTAAAATCACTATCACTAAATCTGCAGCTAGTTCTTAGGTGATTGTGTAAATCCGCTTTTACTTTTGCCATAGAAAATTCATTCTAACTTATCTTTTAAATCTTTCTTAAGATTTTTATCTTCGTCTAAAACTACTTCTTTGATTATCTCTTCCACCGAAACCTCTTCCGCCTCTGCCAGATGATCTTTCTCTTCCACCGAATGACCTTCTTTCTCCTCTATCGAATGATCTTCCGCCTCTACCGAAGGATCTTCCTCCGCCCCCGCTATAAGATCTTTCTCTTCCGCCAAATGACCTGCCTCTGTCTCTACTGCCTCCTCTAAACCCGCCTCCTCTTCCTCCTCCAAAACTTCTGTCATTATTATATGATTTGAAACTGACATTTAATGTTTCCAATACTGGCAATGGGCAATTTTCTATTTTTAATGAGCTATCTTGATTAACATTTCTAAAATTTTCATAATCTCTTGGAGAGACTAAACTTACTGCGATTCCTTCTTTTCCTGCCCTTGCAGTTCTTCCAATTCTGTGAATATATTCTGTGCTGTTCTTTGGAATGTCATAATTGTAAATATGGGAAATATTCTTTATATCTAATCCCCTGGCAGCAACATCTGTGCAGACCAATGTAAAGATGGCGTTAGCATGAAATTCTCTTATAATGTCTGTTCTTTTATTTTGATTTAGTCCTCCGTGAATTGCCTTTGCTTGAAGACCATATCTTTTTAAATTTTTAACAACCATATCTGTATTTCTTCTTGTATTGCAGAAGACCATTACTAATTTGCTTTCTTCTTTTTTTAATAGATGAACTATTAAAGAGAATTTTTGATCTTGAGGAACATCATAGAAAACTTGTTTTAGTTTAGAAGGGTCAACATGGTTCTCTACTTCTACATTAACTGGATCTTTCATATACTTTCTGGCTATTCTTTCTATATCTTGAGAAATCGTAGCTGAAAAAAGCAATGTCTGTCTTTCTCTTGGACAAGAACGGATTATCTTTTCAACATCATCTATAAATCCCATTTCAAGCATTCTGTCTGCTTCATCTAAAATAAGGAATTTTACGCTCTTTAAATCTATGGTTCTCCTTTCGAGATGGTCTAAGAGTCTTCCGGGAGTTCCCACAACAATTTCTGACTTTCTTAATGCGCCAATTTGAGGACCAATTGAGACTCCGCCATAGACTTCTTTAACATTTAATCCAAAGTGTTTAGAGAAGTCTCTTAATTTGCTAGCTACTTGTTCAGCTAATTCTCTTGTTGGAGTTAGTACTAATGCTTGGATGCCTCTGCCCCTTTCTATTCTGTCCATAATACCTGCACCGAATGCAAGTGTTTTTCCAGAACCAGTTGCAGAGCTGCCTAGAACATCTTTTCCCGCTAATACAAGGGGGATTGTTTTTTCTTGTATCTCTGTTGGCTCTTTGAAGTTTTCATCTTCTATTGCCTTGAGGATACTCTTGCTTAGGTTTAAATTTCTAAACTTTTCCATTTTGTAACTAACCGTCTAAATACATATTCGATATAAAAGAAATAGAACTTATGTCTATTTCGTACACGTTATTTTGTTTAGCCGTTTACTATAATAAAAAACAATTTTCATGGTATTTAAATCTATGTAATTTGTGAAAATTGGATTATGAAGATATAGACGATAAATCTTTAATTATCATGGATAGTATTTTTATCATTGACCCTGTTTATATTGTTGGGCTGGTTTTGATTAATCAATCATCTTATTTATCTTAATAGTAAATTATATAAACGCGATAATTGTCGTATTTATATGTGGGTACTAAGATTAAGATTAGAAGCAAAAAATCAATTTTTAGGAAGTTTAGCCGTTAAACATAAAGTTTCCATGACGGGCTATCCACTTTCATATTATAAAGATAAAAATTGGTTATACCTAATAACTGCTGGATTTTTGTTCGGAGACGAACTCAATAAGAAAGCACTACTAAAAGAAGTAAGGAAAGAAAAAGAACTAGTAAATATGGAAGTTAATGGAGATTTTGTTATCTCAATTACCAAACAACCACTATTTACAGAACCTGTTTATAATCCTAGAATAATAAGGCCCAATCCTGTGATTATCCATAAAGGCGGATATCATATTTGGGAATTGGCGAGTTTTGATAAAGTGTTGTTAGTTAAAATTTTAGATTTTGCAGAAAATAAACTTGGAGGAAAAATTATTTCTTTTAAACAAGAAAAAGTCTTTAACATATCATTTACAAAGATTATTCCAGAATTAACAAAAAAACAAAAACTGGCTCTTGAAATCGCTATAAATAAAGGATACTATAATTATCCCAAAGGTGTTAAAATGGAAGATTTGGCAAGAACAATGAAAATTTCTTACTCCACATTCCAAGCACATTTAAAGAAAGCCGAGGGAAAAATAATGCCTTCTATCTACAAAGAAATTTAACTTCTACTATAAAAAATATACGGCAATTGTCGCTATAAAAACTATATACCCTTAGTCAGTTTTTGTCTTAACTAAATAGTAATTAAATATCATGAAAGACAAAACTTTACTAGAAAGATTAAGAACAAATGTTAAAGAGGATAATTTGTGTATATCGCCAGCAAACATTCGTGACAAAATTTCTTCTGCTATTCAAAATCCAGAAATAAGAGAAATTTTAGAGATTGAAACTCCAAGCATAGATGATTTAACAAGTAGTTTGCCAGTTATGAAAGGAGGAAGAGTATACGCAGTCAGATATGACCTTACAAAAGAGGTTGATAATCATAAAAAAGAAACAGTTGCATGTTTAATACTTAGACAAATATTGTTGGGAAATTTACCAAGTGAAAAAAGAGAGACTTTTATAGATGGGGGAAATGTTAATACTGCTTTATCAGTAAGATATTATGTTCATAAGTTTGGGCTTCATGGAATACATGTAATGTCTCGGTATTTTCCAGATGACATAATTCAAAGTTTAGAAACGGGCAGATTCCATATAATTCGAGCTAAAAAAGATGAGCAACTTAGTTTAGAAAGAGAATTTTATTCTTATTTACTAAGTTCTATAAAAAAACATTCTTTTGATAATACCTTAGGTTTATGGCATGCAAAGCATGGCGGGGAAGTAATTTATCCCATAGGAAAAGAAATAGCGAGATTATTACCGAAAGATTTAGAATTTTCAGTTTCCTGTGTTGGTGCAGGTTCAACATTAGAAGGTACGCAACTTGCTATTAATGATTATTTTACTGAACAAGGAACTAAGCCTCCAGAAGTTGTTATTGCAGAGCATGAGAAATCGGATTTGTTTGCAAAAGAATTTTCCAATAAAATTAGAAGAGTAGAAAAACTTCCACAACTTCCCTATGAAGAAATCTATAGAAAAATTGATGGGTTGCCTCACCTTATTAATGGGCCTCACTTTGTAGAAAGAAATCCATTAATAAAACCTAGTGTTTTGCAGAGAATTGATGGTATAATTCAATATTCTGAACAAGACTGGAAAGGAGTACAACAATATTTAGCAAAACGAGAGATTAGCGTTGGTAATTCTTCTGCAGCGAATTTAAGCGTTGCAGTAAGATTGGCTAATCAAGGAAAGAAAGTTTTAACATTTATTTTTGAGCCATTTAGAGAGTTTTACAGAATGAATAACTGACGTTTACTTTACAGCTCAGTAATTGCGATTTGAAAAATTGGACGATAAGATTATAATGAGTTTGATTTTTATAATTGAGTTGAAGATAACTATCCGTAATCTGATAATATTCATTAATGGGCAGGTGGTTATTGAAAGCATTAACAATTTGTTTATTTACTGGGACAAATTCGTAAGGCTTAAATGTAGAGAATTATTTAAGTTGTATAAGTTAATGGTGAAAATGAAAGAAGAAAACATAATCTCTGTTAAAGAATTGAGCAAGAACTTTGGAAAGGTAAAGGCGGTTGACAAGGTTTCATTTGAAGTAAAAAAGGGCGAGATATTTGCTTTCCTTGGGCCAAATGGGGCGGGAAAGTCTACTACGCTATCGATGTTTG
>JAGVWR010000019.1 GCA_018304205.1 Candidatus Pacearchaeota archaeon
CTTTCTAAAATTAAAGATGATAGGAAAATTGAAAGAAATATTATAAATGGATAATTAGGTTTCTTCTTGTAGGGATGTTTTTTAAAACTATCTCAAAATTACTATGTGGGAACAAAACTTCGCACATATTTATAAATTAGTTTAAACCTAAGTTCTTTAAAATATATTCTTTCTTAAATTCTACTAAGTCATTTAGTTCTTGGCCAACTCCTAAGAAATAAATTGGTTTGTTTGTGACACTTGAGACAGAAAGAATTGTTCCTGCTTTTTCATCAACATCCGCCTTACTTAGAATTATTCCATCTATTCCTATTTCTTCGTTAAATGTTTTTGCTTGATCAACTGCATCGTTTCCAGTTATGGATTCTCCTACGAAGATTTTTAGATTTGGTTTTGAAACTTTAACAACTTTTTCCATTTCTCTTAAAAGGTTAGAAGCAGTATACATTCTCCCAGCAGTATCTATGAGAACGGCTTTTATTTTGTTCTTTTTTGCGTATTTTATTGCATCAAAAGCAACGGCTGCTGGATCTGAGCCGTAAGAATGTTTTATTATAGGAATATTTAATTTTGAGGCATGGGTTTCTAATTGTTCTATTGAAGCCGCCCTAAATGTATCTGCTGCACAAAGAACTGAAGAGATACCATTCTTTTTAAGATAGTGCGCTAGTTTCGCTATACTTGTTGTTTTTCCAGAGCCGTTTATGCCAAAGAAAAGAATTATATAAGGCTCTAATGAACTCTTTATCTGTTTTAATAAATCTGGAGGTTCTATTAAGACTTTAAGAATTGAAGATTTTAGTGCATTAATAATGGTCTTATCTACTTCTGATTTTTTTACTGAAATTCCAACAAGATCTTTTTCTAAAGAATCGCGTATTCGGTCAACTACTTCTAAAGCTACATTGTTTTCTAGTAAGGTTATTTCTAATTCATAAAATATCTCTTCAAATTCTTCTTTCTTTAATTCGCGAGAAGTAAGTTTTTGTTTAAGTCTCGCAAAGAAGCCAAGTTTTTCTTCCTTTTCGAACTCTTCTTTAAGTTCCTCTTTTGGAGTCTCTATTTTCTTTTCTTCTTGAATTTCTTCTTTAATTATTTGAGATTCTGAATCTATTTGAGGAATGGCTTTTATTTCGCCAGAAGTTTCATGTTTAATATCTTCTAGGACTTGTTCAGATACTTTTCTTTCTTTCTTTACATCTTTTGCTTTTACAACTTCGTTTTTCTGTTTTTTTCCTTTTCTAGGCTTTGGTTTTTTATCTTCTTTTTTATCTTTAGCGATTCCTAGCCAAGAAGAAAATTTTTTCTTTAATGAATCAAACATAAAAATTTTAGATGTTTTAGGTTTATAAAGGATTTTATTGAAAGGTATTAGGAGAACTTATGCTTATGTTTTAGTTAGAGAAACTTTATAAAGAAAAAAGTAGTTTTTTATATATGAAAGGGGTATTTATTATTCTTGATGGGGCTGCAGATGAGCCAATAAGTGCTTTGGGAAATAAAACTCCATTAGAAGTAGCTAAAACTCCACATCTTGATGAAATAGCGGAGAAAAGTAGGATTGATCATTGTTATACAGTTAAGGAAGGTGTGGCTCCAGAGTCTTCAAGTGCAGTTGTTTCTTTACTAGGATATGATCCAAACAATGTTCCTCGTGGGCCTTTAGAAGCTATTGGTGCAGGGATGTATCTAAAAAAAGGAGATTTGGTTTTTAGGACAAATTTTGCAACAATTGACGATTTAAAAGATGGAAATATATTGGATAGAAGGGCAGGAAGAACTTTGACAACAAAAGAAGCTAGGAAGTTAGCTAGAGAGGTTAATGAAAATGTAAAGTTACCATTTAAATTTGAATTTCTTCCGACAATACAACACAGAGGAGTTTTAGTTTTTAGAGGAGGATTTTCAGATAATATAAGTAATGCAGATCCAGGATACGGCAAAGGATTTGTGCTAAACACGCAAGGAAGTAAAATAGTTTTTCCTAAACCTCTTGATGATGAAGATGATTCTAAATTATCTGCAGATTTAGTCTCGAGTTTCATGAGGCATAGTTTTGAAGTTTTAGAAAAAAGTAAAATAAATGAAGAAAGATCAAGAAAAGGACTTTATCCTGCCAATTTTATACTTTGCAGGGATGCTGGAAGCGAGATTATAAGGTTGAAAAAAATGAAAGGTAAATGGCTTGCTTTGGGATATATGCCTTTAGAAATAGGGATTGCACGTGCTGCAGGAATGAATGTTTACAAGTTTAGATATCCTAAAATGAAAAAAATAGACGTTTATTCTACCTTGTATGCGGGGCTATACAGAGCGATAAAATATGCAGTAAGAATGCTTAAATGGAATAAAAATAAATATGATTATTTTTATATTCATATTAAGGAAACTGATACTCCAGGACATGATGGAAATTATAAGGATAAAGTAAAAATGATAGAATTAATTGATGAGAGATTTTTCTCTTTTTTAAAGAATTTTATAGGTGATGCAAGACTTGTAATAACTGCAGATCATACCACTTCATGCAAAAGAAAGGCTCATACTGATCAGCCAGTGCCTGTTTTAATTTATCCTGAAGAAAAGCATGAGAAGAAGAGATTTATTGAAACGGAAGGCTTGAAGGGCAAAAAAATTATGGGAAGGAAACTTCTTGAAGAGACTTTACTAAAAAAGTAAAAAAACTAGATTATACTAGTTTTTATAAATTCTCTTAGTACGTATGTTTATGACAAATTATGCGGACATGTATGAAATATTAAGAAAAGAGAAATTTTCTGAGACATTGCAGCTGCTTCCAAAGGGATTCGTGGAGGAGGTTGCCCTTTATTTTAGTGATAGAAAAAATCAGGAAGGTAGTGATGGAGATCTATTTCAGGACAGCATAATTAAGGCAAAAAAGCAACTTGAGAATTCAATATCTATTTTCAGGGAATTATTGTTAAGAAGGAAAAAGAAAATTTTAAATCTTGTTTTTATTGCTGCCGAAACAGGAATTATGAAAAGAGATTATGAAAATATGCTTCCTGCAGAGAGAGAAATATTTGATAAATTTGTCAAGGCTTTTGAAGAAGGAGACAAGCAGATTAATAAATTGCTTAGTGGAAAAAAGGAAGCTGAAGAAAAGTTTAGATTAGTTATGTTTAATCAAGATGTAGAAGAATTTGTGGATCATGGTGGGAAGGTAATAGGCCCATATACTGCTGGAGAACTTGCTAACATAGATAAAAGTGTAGCAGATATTCTTGTTTCTGGCGGAAAGGCAGGGTTTGTCGAGGAGAATGTTTAGCTTTAAGGATTAATTATTTTTAGTTAAATAAATTGAAGGATACTATTAAGAAAATAAAGAATATGGGAGTTATTGAAACAATATTCCTATAGTGTATCCTAATAATGAAACTGCCTCTCTCTTTTTTCCTTTTTTATGTCAAGGAACTTGACAGAAAACTCCACACTTTAGTGTGGAGTAGTTCCTTGAACATTCAAAGCACAAGTGCCTTTTCAAACTCCACCTTTAAAGGTGGAGTGGCACATCATGCTTTTGATATAACATTATTGACTTTCCAAAACAAAAAAATACTGTGATAGCTGCGGAACAGACAAATAACAAAAGCATAGCAATTGGAATGAATAGGGTATCTTCTAGTTTTGGAAAAATACTCTAATTTTATTTGAAAAAATGAGATCTTCTTGGTGAATTTAAAATATGCAAAATGTTGATGATGAAAATAGAGTGGTCTTTAAATTAAAAAAGTGCTTTTTCTAGATCAATTACTCTTTGTGCAATAATATTTGAATGGTTTATTGTTTCTGTAAGTTTGTCTTGTCTTGTAAACAGTTCCATTATTTGTTTTAGTTTGTTTTCTTGATTAAGCTTTTCCCAATTTGCAAAATAATCCGTGAAATTAGATCCATATATTGATAAATGTCCTGCTAATTTGGTGTTTGAACAAGCTTTTTTTATACCTTGAATAATAATATTTGGAGTTTGTTGTCTATATAGCTCTCTTAATTCACTAAGGTCTTTGTAGCTTGCGGGAACAAAATTAATTCCATCACACCATACACACTGATATCTTTCTTTTTTTCTACCCATGTTTCTACCAACATGTCTTGAGTAGGAATGGCTTGAAATAACAAAGGAATTGCAAACATTACAATAAATCATGCCTTGAGAATTATGGCGCTCACAGAATGCGGCCTTGTTTTGCAAAATAATTTCTAAATCTTTTAGGATATTTGTGACTTGCAAAACTGATTGCCCGCTTTCAATCATTTTCTTGCGTAGTTTTATCAGTATTTAAGAATTATTATGATAATCTTCTAGAGGTTTATTCGAACTGCGTTCTCATACTCCTGTTGGCTAGCAGCTTCGCCTTTGCTCAGCATACTAGAAAGCCTCCAGAGGGATTTGAACCCTCGACCTATAGTTCATTTGCTTTGCAGGTACAAAACTATTGCTCTACCCCTGAGCTATGGAGGCGTAAATATACTGGGATGGGAACTCTTAAAAAGGTTTTGATACTGCTTTTTTGGGGCCCTGTAGGCTAATGGTAGACCGGATCTTTGACGTGGATCATGCGCAAGTTCGATTCTTGTCAGGGCCATTAAATTTTTGATTAATAAAAAACTTTAAATAGTTCTGTAATTTATATATTATAAATCGTATAATAACATGAAAAGAGAATTTGTTATCGGGTTTGTCTTTTTGGTTTTCGTTTTATTTGTATATATGGCTTCTGGAAGTGAATTAATGACTGTTGAAGCAGATATTTTTGTTCCGGGTGACGTAGTAAGCATTGAAGTTCCTGATAGTATTTATCTAGGAAATGTAACCTATGGATTTGAATCGGCAACTGATGAGTATAAAATTTTTGTTAATAATACTGGAACGGTAAATGCTACCATAACTCCAATGTTAATTAATTCTTCAGAGCAAATTTTTAGTCATCTTTATTTTGGTAGAATTCTTTCTGATAATTTTGAAAGAATCGGTAATTGGAGCTTGGAACTTGAGAAGCCGGCAGTATTTCCCGGGTTCAAAAGCAGTTCATTTTATATTAAACTGGATTTGAAAGACTTTTCAGGAGATTTGAATAATGATCTGGTTGGGCATAAAACACAGGTTGAATTTATCGCTGTTGCTTCTTAGTATTTTATTTTTTTTAATTTTTAGTTTTGTTTTAGTAGAAGCTTTCGAACTCGGGGCAAAACCTTCGAAGCTTGTTTTTAGTGGAGAAAGTAACGAAAGAATTTGTGAAAATGTAGAAGTTTTTAGTGATAAGAGTGCAGTTTTGGAAGGAAGCGATTACTGGAGTGCAAAGAAAAGCAGGGAACTAAGAAATTACAGCTATGAATCTGAAGAATTTGGAATTGTTATAGAGTATAATAAAATTGTAAATACTGATGCGGAAGTAAAAGTTTGTGTAAAGGGGGAAAAAGAGGGGAGATTTTATGGAGTTTTAATTTTTTCAAGTAAAGAAAAGAATGCGGGAGTTGGAGTTTGGCTTGAAATTGATTTAGGAGGTAGAAATCTGGAAAAATCGAAAACTTTGGGAATTTTTAATGAAGAAAGCATAAAAATTAATTCTTTAAAAAGGTTTATTTCAAATGAAAATGAAAACAATATTAGATTTCTAGGAGTCATTTTTGGCTTTGAAAGTTTAGTTTTAACGGGTTTATTGCTGGTTATGTTAGTTATTCAGTATAATAAGAAAAAGAGTGAAGTGATCTGAAGATTTATATATTATATTTCTGTAAGAGATTAATGGGCACGAGGGGTGGGAAAAGAGGACAGATTGCTATATATGTGATTGTTGCAATTTTGATTGTGGGAAGTATTTTGGGCTATGTTTTATTAAAAGGAAAACTAGATTTAAGCGGCTTAAATGGAGAGTTTGTCCCAATTTATTCTTATTATTCTTCTTGTATTGAAAGTGAAGCAAGAGCAGCAGTGGAAATGGCTGGCGTACAGGGAGGTAGAGTTGAAATTAGTGATTATGTTCCAGGAAGCGAGTTTGCCCCATTTTCTAATCAGTTAAATTTCTTAGGTATAGGAGTTCCATATTGGTTTTATATTAGTGGAAATGGAGTTATAAAAGAAAATGTTCCGAGTATGAATGAAATTGAAAGAGAGGTCGCAGATTATATTTCTGAAAATGTTGTCAATTGCGACTTTTCAAGATTTTATGATCAAGGTTATGAAATTGAACTAGGAGATATAGAAGCTGTAAGAGTTAATATTGAAAATGAGAAAATTAGTATTGATGTTAAGTCTGGTTTGAGTGTTTCTAAGGAAGAGAGTAGTGCAATTAAATCGGATCATAAATCGGAATTTAACAGTAAATTCGGGAAATTTTATAATTTAGCAAGAGAAATTTATGATAAACAAAAACAGGAAGCGTTTTTAGAAGATTATGCAGTTGACGTTTTAAGATTGTATGCTCCTGTTGATGGAGTAGAAGTGCAATGTAACCCATTAACTTGGAAAACCAATGAAGTTCTTGATGAAATTAAAAATGGCCTTGAAGTGAATATACAATCGATAAAGCTAGATGGCAATTATTATACTCTTAACGAGAAGAAAGATGAATATTTTGTTGTAGATAAGAAAGTTGATGAAAATGTGAATTTCTTATTTTCTAGAGAGTGGCCAACAAAAATAGAGATTAATGGGGAGGGGGTAAATGAGAATTTAATCACAGCAGAACCGTTAGGAAATCAGGAAGGATTAGGAGTCTTAGGATTTTGTTATGTTCCGTATCATTTTGTTTATGATTTAAGTTTCCCAGTTTTAGTTCAAATTTATAATAATGATGAATTGTTTCAGTTTCCAGTTGCAGTCATAATAGATAATAATCTGAAGAGGCAGGCAAACCTTACAGCAATTACGGAAGAGGAAGAGTTTGACTTATGCGAATTCATGAATAATGAAATACAGATTGAACTGTTTGATACTAATTTAAATAGAATAAATGGATTTGTTAGTTACGAATGTTTTGATCAAAGATGTTTCTTAGGAGAGACTAAAAATGGGGTTTTGATTGCGAATGCACCTGCATGTGTGAATGGATTTTTACATGTAACAAGCGAAGGATATGCCGGGAAGAAAGAATTATTTTCGACAAATGAAGAATATTCTGCGGATATTATTCTTGAGAAGGAGTATGAAGTTGAAGTGCAGTTAGAAGTTGGAGGAAGGTCGATAAGAGGAGATACAGCATTAATTTCATTTGTAAGAAAAGATAATGGGAAATCTACAAGCGTTTCATTACCGGAAACTAACAAGGTTAAACTTGGAGAGGGAGAGTATGAAATAAGGGCGTATGTTTATGGAAATTCAAGTATAACTATTCCTGCAAGTACAAAAACGGAATGTCAGGATGTTCCTCGTGCAGGATTAGCTGGGTTAATAGGATCTACTAAAGAGCAGTGCTTTGATATTGAGACTTCTGCGATGAGAATAGATTATGCTTTAATTGGGGGAGGAAAGGGAAGCGAATACATACTAGAAAGTGAACTTGAAAAAGGGAAAATTATTGTGCAGGCAGATGGATTACCTAGTCCTAATTCGTTAGAACAATTACAATATAATTTTGCTTCATTTGAAGGACTAAAAGTGAGTTTAGCATGATGAAAAAGAAGAGAATAATATTATTGATTTTGCTAGTTGGAATTTTGGCAGTAGCGGGCGTGGAAGCGGCTACGTCTATTACGGGGGGAAATAATGTTGTTAGTTCTGTGAATTATCAAACGAGGGCTTATTCAAGATCAGTTTATAGTGCTGAAGAAGTTAATACGTATTGGCCGATTCTTGGAGACAAAAATACTTGCGATGCGAGACAAGATATGTTATTACACGTTCCTCCTGGAGGTTGTCAGCCTGCAGTTGTAAGATCAGATTTGCTTGCCGAACAAAATGTTCCGGTATTTTGTCAAGTTAATGCTATAAAAATTAATCCTTTGATTAATATAGATGAGATAAAGAACATAAGATTTAAGGGGCAATATCCTGAAGGAGTGGTAGGAAGTGGATTTCATCCTGCACAAGCAGCATTAAGAACAAGAAGTAAATTACTGGGAAGTCCATTAATAAACAATGTTGGATATGTCGTTGTAGTTTTGAAGAAACAGGAAGACGAAAGTAAACTACCAGAATCCGTAACTGTTAACTTAACTGCTCAGATAGATTATGAAGCAGGAAATGCATTTGGAATTGGAAAAACTGAATTTATTCTTAAGGAACAGACCGACGATCAATGGAATGAAGAGAAAGAAAAACAGAGCTTTTGGAATGGGAGATACTTTGTAAGACTTGATGAAATGGATGAACAGGAAGTCACTGTTTCGATATATGATGGAGACAGAAAAATAACAACGACTAAAATTGAAAAAGGAAAAGAATCTAATGACGTTTTTATCCCCGGACTTTATTGTAGGGCTGGATTAAATATTCATTTTGATGAAGTCGTTTTGGCGCAAGATAAAGCAAGAATACAGGTGAGCGATGATAAAGGTAGCGAAACTATTGATGTTTATGAAGGTTCTAAATTCTTAGATGGAAAGTGTAAAGTCACAGATTTACAAGTCACAGATGTTAAAGATGTAGGAAAAATAGAAGTGAAGTGTGGAAGACAGACAATCAAACTTGAGTTGAAGAATAACGGAGCTATTTCTGTAAGTAAAAGTACATTAATAGAAAGATTAAGACTTGAAACGAAGGAATGCGAATATGTTACCGAAGTAGTGGATGGGAAATGCTATAAAATTAGAAGCGACGTAGCTAAAAATGTGAAGAGAGGAGATTTCACTTCTGGAGATTTTGTTTTCATAGATTATAATCACTTATATTTTGTTAATGATGATGACTTCGGAAACGCTCAGGTGTTAATTAATGGAAACTTGGATGATAACACACTTACTAGCGAGGATTATGTTGCTGAAAAATTGTTTGGAACGGATACAAGTAAATGGTGGTCGCTTCCTAATATGGTTTTAAAGAGAAAAGGGAGCACAGGGACGTATATATTGAAAAAGGCGACTAAGTTTGCAGGTGTTTTAAACAATGGAGAACCTACAGAATATGAGATAGGATATTATGCATTCTTACCAGATGGAGATTTAGTTTTTGTTCCTGACGATGGAGATGGAATAGATAAGGCAACATATAGGATAGATGCGGGGAAGGATATAGCAAACAAAGATAATTTTCAGAGAATAACTGAAGATTCGCAGGCCGAATTATTGCAGGAAAAAAATTATGACGATAGAATAGAAAAATATTTTGGAGAGACAATTAATAATTACAAACAAATTGCCGAAGATTATTCTGCCGAAAAGAATCCAGAAGCGGTTAGTTCTAATGTAGAAGATTATACTTATGGGGAGAAAGCACTTGCAGAGGCAATTGATTTAGCTGCAGTTTTAGGAAAACAGCAAACCCAAATGGAATTAATTAATTTGTATAGGGAAACGTATCCTGATTCTAAACTTGTTAAATATGAGGAGGATTTGGCTAAGTATTATTTAACTAATTATACTCTTGCAGGAGAGATTGTTGAGATAGATAATAGATTTAGGGCAATAAAGGTTTTGAGTTTCGAAAAGCCTAAGGAGGTTCCAAATGCGGATTTAAGATGGGGCGGAGTTGTATTTAATTTGAAACTTGATAATACTCATGAAATTCCGGGAATAGGTAATTTAACATTATCAAGAGTTGAAGTTGATGGCATAAGAGTTAGTAGTGTTTGCGAAAAGGCAAGCACTGCAAGAAGAATTGGAGAAACTGTTACAGGAATATCTGATTCTATAAAACTTGAAGAGTTAAAAGAAATTTGTGGGAGGGATTTAAGGGTTGAAAAAATAAATATAGAAAAGGTTGCTAAATTGAGATTAATTCCTAAATCAAGTGGAACTGAAACTGAGACAAATTTAACAGTAAAAATAGGAATAGAAAAGAGAGCTATAAAATTGAGTACAGAGAAAACTGAAGAATTAATTAAAGATTTGAATGAAACAATAAAAGAGTGGGATCAGATATCAAATAGTTTGGGAAATGTAGTGACTGGACTTAAGGGAGCTTGTTTTGCAACTTCAGGAGTACTAACTGTTAAGAACTTTTTTGAAGGATTAAATGGACAGGCATTAGCAAGACAAAAAGCTATGAGTGGACCAAATGGATGGACAACTAGATGTGAAAAAATGGTTGCTACAAGAGAAAAAGGATACAGTAGTTTAGATCAGTGTTATTTAGGAGAGGCTAAGAACATTAATGCAGATGTTAATGCATATGCAAACGCGCTTAACACAGTTAATGGGGACATTAAAAATATAGAAGGTAAATATGAGGAAAGCGGAGTATTAGGATTAGGAAAGACAGTTGATAGAAGCAGGGCTGCACCTGAATATGCAAAATATTTAGTTGAGAAGTATGGAACTGAAAAAGTAAAATTGTCAGATGGAACAGAAAAGAGTGTTGCAGACTTAATTGGAAGTGGAGATGCGGCATATTACAAGAAAGCATACGAAGATGGAAGATACGGATATGAACAATTAAGAGAAATAGAATTAAATGTTTTAACAAGAAGAGGGACGAGTGCAGAATCTGTACTTGCAAATAATTCTAATTCTCAGTTAACTCAAATAGGAGAGAATATAGAACAAAGATTAGAATTTATAGATGAAAGCAATAGAGCACAAAGTTTAAGAGAAAAAGGATGGGCGACGCCTAAACCTATAGAAGTTTCTTCAAGGCAAAATTTCATAGCAGATGTTATAAATTTGGAGAAATCTACGAATGCCAATGCAAAAACTTTGGTAAACGAGGAAAATAATATAAAATATAGTGCAACAGTTGTTGTTCCTAATCCTCCTTCTAAATTAGATGCAAGTGGAAAGCCAATAGGAGGAAATGAAGGAAAATATAATTTTGAGGCGGGAACTTACGCTTTAGGATTAACGAAATTAAGTAACGGGGCTTATTCTATAGAAAGCGTTAAGGAAATAGATTCACAAACTGGGCAACTTAAAGATACAAAAGTTACATCCTCAGAATTTGTGAATGCATACAACTTAGGAAATATAATTTCACAAGGAGAAATAAGTTATAATAATAAATATAAGAATCCTGCGATAAGATTTTATGAAACTGAACCTTATAAAGGACTTCCTGCAATTGTTCCCTTTGATACTAGACAAGGATGGTATGCCGCCACAAAGCCAACTTTAGGAGTTTTAGGAGGAATAGGTGCATATGAATCTAGCGGAAGGGTTGCAAGCTTTTGGCTTTGTAACGTAGGAACCGATGGAAGAGAGCAATTTAGAGAAGGGTATGGGGATGATATTTGTCAATTAATTAATTTGAATACAGGACAGCCTTTAGGATCATTTCCTGGATTAAGCGAGGGAGAAGCAAAGAAGAAAGTTTCACAAGCAGTAGAAGCATTACAGACTGCTGCAAGTCAATATGCTAAAGGAAGAAAAATAAAAATAAATGGAGAAGTATTTGATGTAGGAGACCCAGCAGCTAATGTTCCAACTGTTCAATGTCAGGATTTCATGAGCCCTGAAGATTGTAACTTATTGTTTAATGTTTGTGATCCAGTTATATGTCCTGCATCAAGATGTGACTTTGGAGGAAAGTATCCTGTTGCAGACGTAATACAAACAGGGATAGTAGGATCTGCATTATTGTGTTTGCCAAATGCAAAGGAAGGAATTGCAGTTCCGGTTTGTTTGACTGGAATAAAGGCAGGAATTGACGGATATGTTTCGATATTGAAGAGTCATAAGGCTTGTTTAGAAGAAAGTTTAGAAACAGGAAGACAAGTAGGGACTTGTGATTTAATTCATAGTGTTTATATGTGCGAATTTTTCTGGAGACAGGCAGCACCACTCGCAAACGTATTACTTCCTAAATTTGTTGAAACTCTTTATGGGCAAGGAAAGAAAGGCGGAGGAGAATATGCAAGTGTTGCTTCGGCATGGCAGAATGCACAAGGATCTGTAAATTACTTTACGCAATATTATGCTTCTAATTCATTAAAAGCATTTCAGGCAAGAAACATTGAGGAAGCTGGAGGTGATTTCTGTAAAGCATTTGTATCAGCAAAGGCACCTAAGACAATAAAGACTTTGCTTGAACCAGATAGTCCGCCACAGTTCCATGCATGGTTTGATGCTATAAAGTTTAATGACGCAACACTACCTGCAACATCACAGTATAAAGTGTTTTATCATATATTCTCAGGAGAGGATGCAGGGGTTCATTATAATGTTTACTTGAAGAATCCGCCTGATTCAAGTTTCTATTCTGTTCCAAACACTATACAAGTAGCAAGCGGATTTATTGCGAAGGGACAATTTGCAACAGAAACTGTTGACTTTACTGCTCCTGAAGGTTATAAAGAACTATGTGTAAGAATAAATAATGAAGAGAAATGCGGATTTAAACAGGTGAGCACTAGCTTTGCTTTGAATGTATTAAGGGATGAAATAGTAAATGGACAAATAAAAGAATCGAATGTCAAAACAGAGGAAGAATGTGTAAGCGGAAGTCCTAATGCTGCTGCGCTACTTAATCCTAATTTGGGAGCAGCAGCCGGTGAGGCACTAGATCCAGCAATATATAATAGAGGAATAAATAGGATTTGTGCGACGGAAAATCCTGGACTTTCAACTGATCCTACAAGATTTAGTGAAGTTGGAATTTGTGGAACTGAAAAAGTGAAGTGCTGGCTCGACAGCCATAGCGTTGATAAAGCAATAACAGATAATAATATTGGACTTAAGAATGAAACTTACGAATATTTGAAAAATAGACAGAAAGAACTTCTAGAAGGAAGAGGAGATGCACTGACTGAAGATGGAGGAAATGGAAAGATAGACGAATTAAGTAGAAAGGCAAACGCAATCATTGCTGCAATGAGTGAGAGTAAATCTGTAGATGATGAAAAAATAAGAATTTTCATGACAGAAGCAGATACAACACAGGAAAAGATATTCTTCTATAATTATCAGAAAGTTGAAATATTAATGATAAAAGCAAAAGTTAATGCTGCTGTTGTAAAGGTTTTACAGCCACAAGAAACAGTCAGCAAGGAAAGCAGTTCGAGTCAGACTAGTTCTACAAAACCAGTTGAAGAGACAAAGCAGGAGGAAAAGCCGGCTGAGCAAGCCGTGGAAAGTAAGGAATGCACAATTGAGTTTTATGAAGGAAATGATAAAGTTGAAGGTGAAGTACAATTAGATATAACAGAAGATTATTTTGTAATATTTGAAAATTGTGATTTTGATGGACTTAAAATTTTATTTGAGAATAACGAAGGCGTTAAAATTGAAGATAAAATATTTAGCTATTCGGAGAATCGACGAAAATTATATTCAAGAACTACACAAAATCTTTTTGTTGGAGAAGATAGGCAAATAAATTTAGCATTAGGTAGATTTGAAGTTTATTTATACAAAGGTAATATTGAAATTAAAAAGGCTTCTTTGGAATTGAAAGGTGCTTCTGATGATAAAAACACTTGGGCAGTTATAGTCAAAAAGTAATTATTGTTTGTTGACTGGTTTATAAATTACTTCTGCATCTACAAAATCTTTTTTATTTGCACCATTACGTCTTGACATTGAGTCTAATTCTCCTATTTTTTCAACATACATGTTTCCGAATAGTTCTACAAGGCCATTTTGATTATTTAATCTATAAGAGGGATTAGTTACTAATAACAGTTTATGCTCTCCGCAAGGGTCTACAAATCCAGAGTATGGGACTGACAGAAGTTCGTCTGTATTAAAGTTGACAGTTGGAACATAGAAGTGAGATTCTTTAACATTTCCTACTCTTTTTCCTTTTGCTAATTTTTCTCTTCTAAATCCTCTGTTGGTTAATGCGTAATCAATTGAATCGTCTAAAACAAATAATCTTACTTTTCCGTCTGGTCTTCCATATACTACTTCTTCTGCTTCTGGGAATATGTGTTCAGTCATTTCTTCTACCTTTAATGCCCAAAATGGAAAGACTTGCGAACGATCTACTGGTCGATTATCAATTGTAATTATATCTGCAGCATTAATTTTTCCAAATAAGTAATTACCTGTTGTTAGAGCTACTTCTGATCTTTTTGAATTGAAATCGTTATTTGAGAATGAGTTTTCTTTAAATCCAGATTCAGCATTGCTAGAATATGTATTTGCATATAATCTTCTTTTGACTACATCAGTTGTTCTCTCTATGTTGGAGCATCCAACCGAGAGGGCTAATGTGCCCATAAGAGCCAATTTTTGAGTGAGATTCATAAAAAAGTTAGTTATCTTAGAGTATTTAAATTTTTTTATTCTAGAGTATTATCTTTTCCAAAATTGCCAGGGTTTTTTCTGTTTTCTGTTGAGTCTTAATGTAAACCAGATTAAGACTATGAGTGCAATTAAGAGAAGAAGGAATCTCCATATGCTGCTAAAGTTTCTCCAGTTTATTGCTGATCCCCAAAATATTGACCAGATTCCGCTAGCGATTAGAGCAGAACCAACAGGTTCTGTACTTAGCAAGAAATAGCCTATTACGAAAATAATTACGGCAATAATTATTGAGATTATGAAAGCTATTTTTGCATGTGCGTCTAATGCTTCTTCATATTGTTTGTTACAATAATTGCATTCCTTTAGTGAAACTGCACAGCCCTGATCATCGTATTCAAATATTGGTTGACCTTCTTGCGCATAACATTGATCTTGCTGTCCTTGGAGAGCTCTTGAGAAATTGCATGTACCTGAAAGAGTTCCATCTGCTTTTACAGGATAAGTGCCGAATGAATTAGCTGTGCAAAAATCATTATATTCAGGAGTTGGATAAAAAGCTTCAATTCCTTGCCAGAGAACGAGACCAAAGACTATAAGTATGCCTAAACCAAGAATAAAATTCTTTATTTTCATCATTTAATAAAAAGGACAGTCATCTTTATAAACCTTCTTTTGATTTCAATGATTATGGAATCTTATGAAGAATTGCTCGATAATGCTTATAAAAACGTGAAAGTAGTTGGAATAAGTAGCGATAGATTTGAGGTTCCTAAAGTTGAAGGCCAAGTATCTGGAAAGAATACAATAATTACTAACTTTATTGATATAGCAAACTATGTAAGAAGAAAAGCTGAAGAATTGATGAAATTTTTACTTAAGGAACTCGCAGTATCAGGAAAACTTGAGTCAAACAGGCTAATACTGAATACTAAACTAAGTTCAGCAAAAGTGAATGAAAAAATAATGCTTTATGTTAAGGAATTCGTAATTTGTTCTGTTTGCGGGAAACCTGATACAGAGGTAATATCTGAAAAAGGAATAAAGGTAAAGAATTGTTTAGCTTGTGGAGCCAAGTCGCCTATCAAATATTAATTTCCTGATAGATTCTTATAGGATAAGTTATTTAAACACTAATATGATCGGTAAACTATGTTTATAAAAATACACAAATCATATAGAAACATTGTTGCAGTTTGCGACAGCGATTTAATTGGAAAAAGATTTGAAGAGGGAAAGTTTCAACTTCATCTTAAGGAGAATTTCTATAAAGGCGAAGAGAAAGAAATGGAAGAACTAACCGAACTAATAAGAAAGCAATTTGCATTTGATGCAACATTTAACGTTGTAGGAAAAGAATCAATACAGGCCGCGATAGAAGCAGGAGTTATTTCGCAAAATGATGTTTCCGAACTTGCAGGAATTCCTTATGCATTAACTTTATTATAAAACAAAAACTCTATTGATTTTTAGAGCAACTACATACTTTTCTAATTCTCGAGAGGAAGGGTTTAGGATATATTCTCTATTATTATAATGAGCCAGGATTTTAACTTCTTCAGCGAAAGGCATTATTCCAAGTTTAAGCTTTTCAGTTGTTTTGTTGATTATTTCTTTAAGATCATTTGGAACAGACTGTACTATTTTTCTTTCAACTGAATCAAAAAGGAAAGCTTTATATGAATTACCTATTAATTGATTTGCAGGGTCTTCTATTTCTTTTCTTGATGGAAAATTGGAAAGAATAGGAATCCATTCTCTTAGGGATTCTCTTAGGTTTGATTGATAGTTTCTGCCTATTTCTATTTCGCCTAATAAATTGTTATCCATATTAAAATTAGATCTTCTAAACAAAAAACAACACTTTAAAAAACTTTGTATTCTTAGAATAATTATGGAAACAATTTATATAGAAAAAATCAGAGATTTAAAGAAAAATTTGGAAGAAATAGAGACTAAACTAAAGGTTAAATTAATTTTTAATGGGAGACTTGTAACCATAGACGGGGATTCACTTGACGAATATGAGGCTTCGATAGTACTCGATGCAATAGGTTTTGGATTTTCTACTAAGCGAGCGTTAACATTAAAAGATCCTGAACTGATTTTTAGAAAGTTGAATATAAAAGCGTTCACTAGGAGAAAGAATTTAAGAGAGGTAAGAGCAAGAGTAATTGGGGAAAAAGGAAGGACTAAGAGAACGATAGAAGAGATTTCTAATTCAAATATAATATTAAATGAGAATCAGAATCAAGTAGGCATAATTGGTTCCGCAGAATCTATAGAGACTGCAACACAAGCGTTGACTAATTTGATAAGAGGAACAAAGCAAGCAAACATTTACAGATTTTTGGAAAAAATGAATGCTGCAAAAAAAATGGACTAT
>JAGVWR010000050.1 GCA_018304205.1 Candidatus Pacearchaeota archaeon
TTTATTGTCAAAAAGAGAAACGATTTGTGTTCTCTTTTTTAAGGGAAAATATAATTAGAGTTAATTTATACCAACAAAAGGTATATTTTATATCTAAGATTAGATTTTAAAAGACTGAATTGTTGGATATGGCATGGCAGAATTAGATATTCAAGCAGGAGATTATGTTAAGTTAAGGATTTTATTCATATGTAATAAGATATTGGCGATTTAATTGGATTATAATCCAATTAAAAGAAACATTTATAAAGATCATAATCCAATTAAAATCATGGTAGAAACAATTGAGATACTTCAAAAAATGAATCCTTGGTGGATTGGAAAGGACTTCGATTATGGATTAATTAGAGGCAAGTATCTTGAAAAGATTAAATCATATTTAACAACAAGAGAAATATTAATTTTAACAGGAGTTAGAAGGGCAGGCAAGACTACACTATTATTTCAAACAATTAAATATTTGCTTGAAAAAGGAGTTGAACCAAAGCAGATTCTCTTTGTAAATTTTGATGAAGTAGATGTGTCTTCTCTTAAAGATTCAATTAGGAATGTTATAGGTTCTTTTTATAATGAGATTGCAGATCGAAATAAAAAGGCATACATTTTTTTTGATGAGATACAAAATGTAAATGAATGGGAAAAATGGGCCAAAACGATTTATGATGAAAAAAAAGACCAATTGATAATTTCTGGATCTTCTTCATATCTTTTAGCTGGAAATCTTGCAAGATTAATTAGTGGAAGATATTTTTTAATAGATGTTTTCCCTCTTGATTTTAATGAATATTTAAAGTTTAAGAATGTAAAAATTGAAAAAAGATTAGATTTGATTTCAAGAAAAAATGAAATAACAAAACTTTTAAAGAAATATCTAAAAGAAGGAGGATATCCTAGGGTTGTTTTAGAGGACAATGAAAAACTGAAGGAAGAGCATCTAAAAAATTATTATGAAAGTATTGTTTTAAAGGATGTAATCTTGATTCACAAGGTAAGGCAAGAGAAGTTAATGAAGGAGTTAATTTATTATCTTGCTTCAAATTTTACACAACTCTATTCCTATAAAAATTTAAGTGAATTTTTGTCATAAAAAGATATATTGTATTGATAATGGTTTGAGAAATTCTATATCTTTTAAGTTTTCTGAAGATGAAGGAAAGCTCGCTGAGAATCTTGTTTTTGTTGAATTAAAAAGAGAAGAAAAGGAAATATATTATTGGCAAAATGAAAAGGGCAATGAGGTAGACTTTATAATAAAAAACAAGGATAATTCACTTGAAGCTATAAATGTCTCATTCACTGATGAGGTTAAAGAAAGAGAACTTGCGGGGCTAATTGAATTCAATAAGAGTTTTAAGATGGTAAAAAAATTGACCGTATTGACAAAGGATTTAGAAAAAAAAGAAGATAATGTTTTGTTTATTCCTTTATGGAAGTGGTTACTTAGAAAAGATATAAGTCAACGATAAAATGGAGGGAAAAACCAAAAGTCCTTGACTATAAATAGATTTTAATAGCGTGGCTCTTTTTATTAATTATGGCAGAATTGAATTTTAATTCAGGAGATTATGTTAAGTTAAGATTGGCATTAGAAGAAAGAGAAGGAATATTACTAGAAAGTCAAGATTCATCAATAATTCTTCTTAAACTAGAATCTGGGTATAATATTGGAATCCCTAAAGAAAATATCTTAGATGCGAAACTAATTAACAAATTCAAAGAAGAAAAGAAAGAAACTAAAATAATAAATACGGAAGGAAAGCCCTCAATTGGACTCATTATAACTGGAGGAACTATCGCTTCGAAACTAGATCCTAAAACAGGAGGAGTAAAACCTCTCACTGAAGTTAGCGAATTTCTAAAATTCTATCCAGAGATTCTTGACATTACAAACATAAAAAAAATAGATGTGCCTTTCATGATCGCTTCAGAGTCAATGACTTCTGAACACTGGATTAAAATAGCAGAAACAGCAGAAAAAATGCTTGATGATCCAGAAATTAAAGGAATAATAATTACTCATGGTACTGATTTCCTCGCTTATACTGCTTCAGCACTTGCATTTATGATCAAAGATTTAAACAAACCAATAGTTCTAACCTATTCTCAAAAATCTGTAGATCGAGCAAGTTCTGATGCCCAGTTAAATTTACAGTGCGCTGCACGTATGGCCCTCTCAGATTGCGCAGAAGTAATGATAGTTGGACATGCTTCAATAAATGACGATTTCTGTTTTGCCCTTCCAGCTACAAAAACGAGAAAGCTCCATAGTTCAAGAAGAGATGCTTTCAAAGCTGTAAACGACACTCCCATCGCTAAAATCTGGCCAGAGAAAATCGAATTTCTTAAAACACATAATGTAAGAAACAATAAAAAACCAATTTTAGACAAATCCTTTTCAGATAAAGTTGCTCTTATAAAATTCTATCCTGGCCAAACCCCGGACATTTTAGATTTTTATGCTTTGAAGTATAAGGGAGTTGTAATAGAAGCTTCTGGATTAGGACATCTGCCTGTTAGCGAGTCTGGGAATAGCTGGATTCCTACAATAAAAAAACACATAAAAAATGGTTTCGTTATTTGCGCTGCTGCTCAAACAATTTTTGGAAGGCTAGATCCCTTAGTCTATTCAAATGGGAGAGAACTTTTAGACGCAGGAGTCATATTCCTTGAAGATATGCTCGCAGAAACCGCCCTCGTAAAACTTAGCTATGTACTTGGTCATTATGGATGGAAAATAAAGGTAAATGAAAAAATGCTTGAAAATATTGCTGGAGAACTTAAAACCAATTTAACTCTTGATTCGCAATAACCCCATAAGTAAGGTTTTTAAAATAATGTTATAGCCCTATTTTAATGACAGAGAACAAATTAAGTTTAACATTTAGAATATCAAGCTAAAAGAGAAATCACCACAGATGACATTATAAAAGTAGTCAAAGGAGATATTAAGAAAGAAGAAGGAGTTATGATAAGTCCTACAGAAATTAGTAAGAAGCTGAACATATATCTTAGAGAAGGAAGACTAATTAAAGTTTCTCAGTATATCAGATAATTTTAATAACCATTTTTCATCACTATAGTCATGGATTTAATATATTCAAAAGTAAGCTTAAAATCTGGACTTGAAATACATCAGCAATTAGACACGGGAAAATTATTTTCAAGAACACCTTCCTTATTGAGATCTGACTTTCCACATTATGAAATAAAAAGGAAACTTCATAAAATTGCAGGTGAGACCGGAGAAATTGACGCAGCAGTCCAACACGAAGCTTCTCTAGATAAAGAATTTATTTATCAAGGATATAATGATACAATCTCTTTAGTAGAACTAGATGAATCCCCACCTCAAGAGATAGACCGGCAAGCATTAGACGAAGCACTAAAAATTGCCCTTCTTCTCAATTGTGAAATCTATCCAGTTTCACAAATAATGAGAAAAACCGTAATTGATGGATCTAACACCTCCGGTTTCCAAAGAACAGTTCTTATTGCTCATTCCGGGTCTATGGATTGTTCTTTTGGAAAAGTTCCAATAGAAACAGTTATCTTAGAAGAAGACGCTGCAAGAATTGTTGAAAAAAAAGAAAACCAAACGATCTATAGATTAGATCGTCTAGGCATTCCACTGGTAGAAATAGCAACTTCCCCAGTCTTAGATACCCCTGATAAAATAAAAGAGGCAGCTCTTAAACTTGGAGAAATACTTAGAGCTTGCAAAGTTAAAAGAGGAATAGGAACAATAAGACAAGACCTTAACATAAGCATAAAGGGGCACAACAGAGTTGAGATAAAAGGTTTTCAAGACCCTAAATTAATGATAAAGACTATAGATTTGGAAATTGTAAGACAACAGGAAGAATTAAAGAAGGGAAAAATAAAAGGTGGAGTTAGAAACGTTTTAGATGATGCTTCCACAGAATTTCTTAGGCCAATACCTGGAAAAGCAAGAATGTATCCTGAAACAGATCTTCTCCTGCTAAAAATTTCTAGAGACCACATAAACAAAATAAAGAAAAATTTACCCAAATTAAAACATGAGATTAGAGATGAATTGAAGAAAAAAGGTTTGTCGGATGAATTAATTAATTTAGTTTTGGATGGAAATTTAGATGAATTTGAGATTTTAATGAGAGTTTATGATAAAGATGCAAATTTAATTGCAAAAATGATAACTCTCTGGAGACAAGATCTGGCAGCAAAAAACAAAAAGACATTAGAAGAAGTAAAAAATATTCTTAATGAAAATATCTTGGAATCAATTCTAGAAAAGGTTGCTTCTAAAGAAATATCGGAAAGTGATGTTCGCTCTATAATGATTAAAATTTATCAGAAAGTTCCTTTAGATGAAGCATTAAAAATTGACAAACAATCAGATGACCAGTTAGAAGAAAAAATAAGAAACATAATCAAAGAAAATCCTGGATTAAGACCTAATGCCTACATGGGCCTAATGATCTCAAAACTAGGAAAGGATGTTGATAAGAGAAAGGCGATGGAGATATTAAAGAGGATTGTAAACATTAAATAACTAAATAGTGGTAACAATATGGAAAGATTTAAATACCTTTTATTTTTAAGAAAGGTATGGTAGAAGCAGAGAAAGTTGGAAGTATAAGTTCAGGAGAGGTTTATCATACAGTTGGAACTTTGGATCAGCAAATTAAAGTTTTTCACGAAGTTGGAATTGCACCTGTCGCTATTAGGGGTGGAAAAACAATTTTAGTTAAAAAGTCTCCTTTAATGAATCCTGATATGGCAAGAGTAGTTGTCGCGACTCACAAAGCAGGAAAATATCTTGAAATTCCAGGAGTTTATGACTCTTTTTCTCAGATAGCAAAAGATCAATTAGGAATGGAGCCAGAAGATAGAACTGCTTTAGAATTGTCAGGAGAGGGTAATTTTGATATAGGTGTTGATATAGATGAAGCAAAGTTTCTTTTTGGAAAACAAAGAAGACCTTATTTTGAGAGGTTTGTTACCAGTGGAACAATTCCCTTAGAAAATTTATCGACTGATTCTAAAGTTGGCGCTATTAATCATTTGTGGTTCTACGATCCGCGGGACGGGTCTTACCTCTGCTGCGGGGACGGGTGCTTGGGCGGCGGCAACGATGCTTTCGGGGTGCTAAGAGCTGGCGGAGCCAGTGCAAAAAATTTAGGGTATTCATTAACTGAAATTGTAAATGCGAACTCTGAAGCTATTTTATATGTATTAGATAAAAAAGGTTTATCAGGAATAGTCGACGCTGTGAAAGAACCTCTTTTAATAGAATTATCTAAAAGACTTAGAAATAATCAATAAGTATATTAATTACTCTTTTTTATTAAATTTGCCTCAACCACTCTTAAGGAGAAAGAGGCCACACGCCAAATTATCAATGCATATTCAAAATAATTTTAAGCTGTGAAATTCAACTGCAACACACGTGAAGCAGTGGTGGTATGAAAATAATATTGGCTACAAAGCTTTGTGGTTCAACAATCCGCAGAACAGGTCTAACCTCAACTGCAGGAACAGGAACTTGAACAACGACAACAATGCTTTCGGAATGACCTTGGTTGAGGTTTATGATTATGGAATATCTTGGTAATTATGAACTTCTTTATTCAATGGGAAATCTAATTCTTGCTTGGAGAAAAGCGAGAAAGGGAAAGACGAAAAAGAGAGATGTTATTGAATTTGAAAAAAATTTAGAAAAGAAT
>JAGVWR010000049.1 GCA_018304205.1 Candidatus Pacearchaeota archaeon
CTAACAAAATTGAAAAGACATATAAATCCGGGTATTTAACTGTATCCGTGGATGAAAGAGAGGATATTCAACTAAGTAATAGTAGCGAGACTAGTGATTCTGCTAATGACAAAATAGATGTTTCTAACAATAAGGGTAAGATTGGGCAGGAGCAGATCCATGGGCTTTTGTTCGGAGATAAATTAAGTTGGCAAGCTATTATTTATGATTTAATAAATGCCGAACAGCTTGATCCTTGGGATATAGATATATCCTTATTGTCAAATAAATTTTTGGAAAAAGTAAAGGTTTTAGAAGAGGCCAATTTTTTTGTTTCGTCAAAAGTACTATTTGCTGCAGCTTTACTTTTAAGGATAAAGTCTGAGATTCTTTTAAATGAGGATTTGGTCAGCCTTGATGAAGCTCTTTTTGGAAAGAAAGAAGAAGGGAAAAAGTATGTTCAAGAAAGAATAGAACTTGATGATGAGATTCCTGAATTAGTTGTTAGGACTCCTCTTCCAAGATTTAAGAAGGTTAGTCTTGAAGAACTTATGTCTGCACTTGGAAAAGCAATTCAGACAGAAACAAGAAGAATTAAGAGAGTTTTGGTTGCAAGACAGTATGAGATTGAAGCGGGAATTGCGCTGCCAAGACATAGGATTAATATTGGCGATAAAATAAAAGAAATTTATGAAAAGTTAAAAGATGTATTTACTAGTAGAGAACATAGACTTGCTTTTTCTGAGCTTGCTGGAGAAAAATCAGAAGAAAAAGTATCCACTTTTGTTCCTTTATTGCATTTAGAAAACCAGCATAAAATAGTATTAGATCAAGAAGGACATTTACAAGAGATATGGATTTGGCTTAAAAGTTTACATGATAAACATTTTGCGGAAGAACTTGAAAGGATGAGGAAAGAAGTTGAAGCAGAACTCATTAAGGAAGAGACTGAACTTAACCCTGAAGAAAGGGAAAGAGCTGAAAAAATTGAAAATGAATTTGCTAATCCTTTGGAAGGTATTGAAGGAAAGGATAATAGAGAAATTCACGAAGAAGAATAAGATTGTTTCAATTCTATTATTAATCTAAGGAAATGGTTTACTTTAATTTCTTTATCAATTGGTTTTCTGTCAAATCTCTTTGTTCTCCTGAAATCATATCTTTAAGTTTGTATTTTTCATTTTGGGCTTCCTCCGATCCGAGTATAATTACATAAGGAATTTTTAGAGAATTTGCATATTCTAGTTGTTTTGATAAGTTATCAAAGGCAGTCATACAAGAGATGTTGTTTTTTCTTAATTTTTTAGCTATTTTTATTGTTTCTTTTTCTTCATCTAATGATACGATTAAAACTTTTGGGAATGAATCTAATTTTAATAAAGATAGTTCTTTTTCACATAAAGCAGTCAGACTTTCTATGCTAAAAGAAATTCCAACCGCGGGAATTTCTTTGTATGAATGTTTCCCAACAACTTTATCATATCTTCCTCCTCCAACTATAGATGTTTTGTTTGGAAGAACAAATTCAAAAATATTTCCAGTGTAATAACCGAACCCTCGTGCCATAAATGGATTGAATTTAAATTCTATTCCGTAGAGTTTTGCCTTTTCTTGGAGTTTTTTAATTTCTTCTGCTCCATCAAATGCATTTTCTACAAAAAAAGGAAGAGGTTTCTCAAGAATTTTAAATAAAGTAATTACTTGATTTGAACTTGTATATTTTTTGAGATTTGATTTAACTTCATCTTCTCCTATTTTGTTTAATTTGTCTAGTTCTTTCATAACTTGTTTTCTTTCAATTATCTCAACACTCTCAATAATGGAATTCATGAGTTTTCTATTGTTAACTTGAATTTCAAAATCTTTAATTTTAAGTTCATGAAGAACGTCATATACAACGGCTAAACATTCTGCGTCTGCATGAATTGAAGAGTCACCAATTATATCTATATCACATTGTGTGAACTGTCTTGTTCTTCCTATTCTTATTGGTTCGTCTCTAAAAATAGAGCCAATCTGATATCTTTTAAATGGAAGTTTAATATTAGGGTTTTGTTTGAATATTCTAGATAATTGAAAAGTAAATTCATAGCGTAAACCAAGGTTTCTTCCGGCTTTGTCTTTTAGTTTGAATCTATCTGAAATTGATTCGTCTTCTTCATCAGAAAGAGTTTCTGAACGCATAAGTTCGTCAAATTCTATAATGGGGGTTTCCATGGGAAGAAACCCATAATTTTGGAAAACTGTTTCAACTAATTTTTCTATTTGTCTTCTCCTTACAGATTCTGGAGGAAGATAATCCTTGAATCCTTTTACAGTATCTACCTCAATTTGCATTTCGTCCTCATAGTCTCAACATATAAGAGGTATAAAAATATTTATACATCATAAAAATTTGAAAAGAAGGGAAGATTTTTCTAGTTATGGTTATTTAGACATTTATAACTTGATTGGATCTATGCTAAATTATAGCCGCCTTGGGATAGTTTTTTCGAAAGTCATGAAGAAAGATTTTTTGCCCAACACGAATTTAATATATTTTGAAGGGACAAATAGGAGATTTAACCTTTCAAGATACAAAAAGACCTGTTTTAAAGATGTAATAATCTTAGAAAGATTAATAAATTATATTAAACCAAGATTTTTATGAAACTTGGACTTATAGGTTATCCTTTAACTCATAGTTTATCTGACAAACTACATAATATTGTTTTAAGTAAACTTGGATACGATGTAAAATATGAGTTAATAAAAATAAATTCTTCTGATGATTTACCAGATTTTTTAAGAGAAGCAAAAGAAAGATATATTGGATTAAATGTTACCTCTCCCTATAAGGAAAAAGTAATGAACTTTTTGAACTATATTAATGAAGAGGCTAAACTAATTGGCGCGGTAAACACCATAAAATTTAACAAAAAAAGAATTGATGGTTATAATACGGATGCTTTTGGATTTGATAACCTGATTATTTTGAATAAGGTTGAAACTCAAGACAGGGAGGCACTAGTTATTGGGGGAGGTGGCGCGGCTAGAGCTGCAATTTATAGTTTGCTAAAGCTGGGGTCATGTGTCAGTATAGTAAATAGAAAAATAGCAAAATCTCTTTCCGTGGGCAGTCATTTTATACGCCAAGATTATAAAATAAATGTTGTGACTTTTGATTGTTCTAGTTTAAAAGAAGCAGTAAGAAAAGCAGATATTTTAATTAATGCAACTCCTGTTGGAATGTATCCCCATATTGATGAAAGTATTATTTCTGGTGATTATCTAAGAGATTATACTACCGTAATAGACTTAGTTTATAATCCTTTTAAGACTAAATTAATCAAACTTGCGTCAGAAAAAGGATGTCAGACTTTGAATGGAGTAGATATGTTTGTTGCGCAAGCAGCAAAATCTCTGAATATTTGGCTTGAAAAAAATATTCCTCTAAAACTCGTAAGAGAAACTTTTGATGAATTATAATTAGTTAGGTTTTTATTGTACGTTTTATTGAAATTTATATGGCCAAAGAAAAATTTAGATATTATGCACTAAAATTGTCCTTATTAATGATAATTATATTTGTTTTTCAGATTATCTTTCCTTTTTTTACTGATTTATTTATTTTAAATGAAAATTCTTATTTTCAGCGAGTTGCTCATCTTGCTTTGAATTTGTTTGCATTAGTCTTATTTGGATTAATTTTAGAAAATATTATAGGAGGAAGAAAGTTTCTTTTAATTTTTATTTCAACAGGAATATTTGCTAATTTTGTATCAATTAATTTTTATTCTTCTTCACTAGGAGCAAGCGGAGCAATATTTGGAGTAATAGGAAGTTTGATTATTATTAGGCCACTCTTGCCTGTTTTTGCTTTTGGATTGCCTATGCCGATATTTGTTGCAGGAGTTTTATGGGCTGGAGCAGATATATTAGGAACAATAGGCTTTTTTGCTGGAAATCCTATTGATAACACCGGGAACATTGCTCATTTGTCAGGAATGTTTTTAGGTTTTTTGTTAGGTTATTTCTATAGGCAAAAAGTGAATAAAACAAGGAAAGAAAAAATAAGACTGGATGAAGGTTATATAAGAAGATGGGAAAACCATTTTATGAGGAAAGATATTTAACAATTAGCTATAGTTTTAAATAATAGGATTAATAATTAGATTAATGAATTTATTAAAAATTAATCCTCCACAAGGAATTCCAGAGAATTTTCCTAGCACAATTTCTAAAAATGAACTTGTCTTGTTGAACAGTATTGATGAAAGATTTAATTTTCCTATTCTTGGACTTTATAATCTTCATACACCTGAAGAAATGAAACTTAATGCGGTAATTGGGTTTGGAGAAGCTACTCCTAACCTTCTTTTGGATAATTATAGAAAAAATGTTGCTTGGATAAAGCCTTCAGATTTTGAAAATGGATTTCCATATCCTATAAGTTCTTTTGATGTGGGTATAGATCTTGTAACTAGAAAACTTGGTTTAAATCTTGGGCACAGAATGAGCATGTATGCAAATGAAAAATGGCTAAATAATTATCAAAAATTAGGTGATTTTGCAGATTTTACGTTGTTAAGATTTTTCTTTCTTCCAAAAATGAAGGGAGATCTTACAACTACTATTGGAAACATGGCTGATGCATTTAGAACACCTCAAAATGTCTAATATTTCAGTAAGTGAAATAGAACAAAAAATATTAGACTTTGCAAAATCTAATTCTTCTGCTTTAGCGGTTTCAAGGGGAAATGATCCGGAAGAAGGATATAGAGTTTATTACGTTTTTACAAAGGTATGGGATCACGGTTTCGCAGATAAAGTTTCTAAACTAGACCTAAAGATTTCTAGGTTAACAAAAGGAAAATTAAAGGGAAGATATTTTGAAGTAGGGGAGTGGCCTTATGACGATATTGAAAGTGTGGGACAGGGATTCTTAGGAGAATTGCTTTGGGATAGATCTGGAAATAAGCAATTAAAAAATTTAAGATAAATGCCCCTGCCGGGGGTGGAAATTCCCCTGATTTTATTCAAATCCCATGTTGGGCATGGATTTATGTTCGATGCCCCAAGAGGGGGTTGTGCATTGAACTATTCTTCAAGCTCTTTTTCTTGTTATTTCCTCTTTTTATGTTTGTTAATGAACATAAGCTGTTGAAGTTTATTTAGTTTTCTGTTTTGCAAATTAAATAAATACTTAAAGTTGTAATATCTACTTTTCTAATGGATAAGAAAAAAGAGCATGTTGTGATATTTATTGATGGCAGTAATTTTTATCATAGTTCAAAGAAATTAAATGTTGTTGACAAAATTAATTTTCAGAAGCTGATTAATGAATTAGTTGGAGATAGGGAACTTGCCAAGGTGTTTTATTATAATTCTCCGTTAGATATTAGTGTTAATCCTAAAATATACTGGAAACAGCAAAAATTCTTTGATATGCTAAGAAAAATCCCCAAAGTTGAAGTTATATTATGCAAACAAAGAAAAGTTAAGAGAGATGGCAAGTTTGAATATGAAGTTAAAGGCGATGATACACATTTGGTAAGCGATCTTGTAGGCGAAGCATATGAAAATCTTTACGATACTGCAATTCTCATTAGTGGTGATGAGGATTTTATTTCACCAATAGAAAGAGCAAGAAAGTTAGGAAAGAAAATTGAGAACGCATATTTTAGTTCAAGTTCATCATTTAATTTGAGAAATGCTTGCGATAGTTCAATTCATCTTAATAAGATATTACACAAAATTATTGATTAAGAATATAACGGCTCTGCATTGCCCGAAGACCATACAGAGCATATATCAATAATATACAACAAGACGAAGTTTATAAAACTTTTGGGAGGGGGTTGCTAATTCTTGTTCTTTCTTCCGATTCTGAGCATGAGTTAGTCTTCCTCTCCATAAATTATCGTTCCAGACCTCATTTTATAATCATGTCTTTCTGCATCTGCATTTAGTAAGGCCTTCATAGAGTATCCTGCTAGAACTAAAAAAACTCCTCCA
>JAGVWR010000017.1 GCA_018304205.1 Candidatus Pacearchaeota archaeon
TGCTCCTATTTCTCTTGTATTTGATTTGGATCTTTCTCCTGGAATTACATTATTATTAGAAATTATTAAATCTCCATAAGTTTGGCTATTAACATTTTTATAAATTGTTCCTGGTGCGCCTATTTCCGCATCTCCCGTTGAACTTCCTCCGAAGGCTGATAATTGTCCTGTTAAGGAATAAGTTGTTGTGTGGATTGCAATTCTTCCTCCAGAACCTCCTCCGCCTAGACTGGCACCATTACTTCCGCCGGTTCCTCCGCTTGATGTGATATTTCCTGCTCCGGAAATTGTGTCAGCAATTAGAAGAATTGATCCTCCGCTTCCTCCTCCGCCTCCATTATTAGTAGCCGTTCCTCCGGCTTGTCCATTTGCTAATATTTGACCTTCATTTAAAATTAGAGTTGCATTTAATTTTATTATTCCTCCACCTTTGCCGCCCCTGCCTAAATTTCCGTTTCCTCCAGAACTTCCGAAATCTACCGGATGAGTATGGTTTCCATATGAAAGTCCTCCTGTAAATTGCTTTCGTACTGCCGTTCCACCTGCGCCACCGTGTCCTGCACCTCCTGCACCAATATTTTCACTAGATCCTATTCCTTTTCCTGAACCTAAACCATGTGCTGAAAAAGCCAAAGCCGAAGCATTGAATCCAAGTTCACTTGTTATGATTTTTCCTCCTGGGAGAATTGTTATGTTATTAAGAGATTTAATAGTAATATTTCCTCCTGTAATATTTGCTCCGGAACTGATTGTTAAATTTCCTGTTAAATTGATTAATAGCCATGCTCCGTGATTTTTAGAAACATTTAGTGAAGAATTATAAATAGATCCACCGGATGCAATAATTAAATTCTTTGCGTCAAAAATATCTCCATTTCCATATTCCTTTGGTGCAGAGATTGTACATGTTGTGGCTTGATCTCCGCTATCACAGGAGATTGTTGCACTTGCTGTTTCAATTAAAAACAAGGCAATAAATAATATTAAAAACGTGAATGCTGAATTTAAAAATAATCCCCTTTTTTTCATGGTGTTCTTATTTCTTAACCTCATTTAGTTTTTTATCCCCTTTTATTTGTTCTTCTACAAGATTTTGTGTTCTAATTTTATGAACGAATGTTCTAATTTTATGAACGAAATCCTCTGCCTTTGAAATTACCACATCTGCATTTTCCTTTGAAGTACTTTCGATAACACCATAAATAAACTTATTTCTTTTCTTTCTTATGCTATCAAAATAATCGACTAGTGTTTCATCAAATTTAGTTTTTCTCAAGAATTCAAAAACGTTCTTGTGATGTTCTTTTCCAATTGGTCTATATCCCAAGAAAGACATCAAACTTCTTGACGCTCTCAAAACAGCATTATAGGCAATAGATAAAGCCCAGTCATAATCTTCGCTGTCAAAGCTATTTTTTGCAGAATCGATATCTTTCTCCGCAAAACTAGAATCAAATTCCTCTTTCTCAACCCTTTCTATCTTATTAGCATTTAACAGTTCTTCAAAGTCCATTTTCATCCCCTTTTATCATTATTTTATCCTTCTTTAAAATGTCCTTAACAAATCCTTTATTCTTGTTATTTTCAAACTCCTTTAATGTCCAAACGACAGGATTAATTTCCCTTTCAATCAATCTTTCAACTGGTTTTAATAATTCAAACACCTTGGATTCAATGACCTCCCCAATAATCATTAAATCGACATCACTTTCTAGTTTGTGTTTTCCTTCAGCAAAACTTCCAAATATAAAAATAAATTTTGCATTTATCTTATTTAATGCGTTTTTTATTGGGTAGACTAGATAATCAGTCTTCAAAAATATATTCTTTAGATCATTAAAGAATGAATTTGATTTATCCAGAATTAATTTGTTATCTTCCTTTCCTATTAGGCCAATTTCAATAAGGTTATCTACTTCTCGTTTGACTGCACTCGAAGATATTTTTAATTCTTTAGAAATACCTCTTATATATGTCTCATTCTTTCTAAAAAATAAATACTCTAAAATGCGAACCCTAACTTTTGACGTAAATAATCTTTCTAAAACACTGCGTTTTCTATCTTGCCTCATTTTATAGACTAAAGTCCACGTACATGGACAAACCTCCTTTATTCATCTTAAAGTTTCTATTTTTTAGAATATTTAAATCATTTCCTCTTTTCATATTTGTACTCCTTAAGATTTTCAATTACTAGAGATTTTACGTATTCTGTTTTCTTAATGCCTAGTTTATCCACAATTTTCTGAATAAGTTTGTCCATTTCTTCAGAGATAGAAATCTTTATTTCACCCATAATATCCATTAATTACTCACTAATTGGTGAGTAATTTGGTATTTAAATATTACCTTCATTGTTGTGACTTAAGGATCCGATCAATTCTATATTATTAATACAATCTATTGTTCATTGGTAATGAACACTTTGGTTGGTAATGAACACTTTGGGATCATATATTGCTCTCCAAAAGCCATTTCCAAACTGGTTTAATAATTATTTTCTTTCCTTTCTCTATTATTTGCTCTTCATGATCATAGGTTAAAATTAGCCCTTCCATTAAGCCAAATTTATTCATAGCTTCAATTAATCCATTTACTTCTCTATCTCTATTTTCCTCATTAATATTATAACAAACCTGGATAGCTGCTTTTATTTTAGCCCCTTTTCTTATTAAAAAATCGCATTCTTTTTTTTCAGAAAAATAATAAATCTCGTCCCCTTTTCTTTTCAGCTCAAGAAATACAATATTTTCTAAAATCCAACCTTTATTTTCTGAAAATTTGAATCCCATTTCATTAATGAATCCGCTATCAATACAATAAACTTTTCTTGGATTTTGTATTTGCTTTTTTACAGAAAAATTATATTTACTTATAAAAAAGAAAACAAATGCCTTCTCGAACATATCTAAAATTGTTTTTAGTGTCGATAAATTTTTTATATTAACAATTTTTGAGAGGGACCTTATACTTAATTCTTTAGAAACATTAGATAATAAAAATACTGATACTTCTTTAATAGACTTCTCGATGTTTTTATTAAATCTTTTCACAATATCCCTATAAAGTATATTCTCATAATTCTCTTGCAATAGTCTTTTATCGTTATCAATAATAACCTTTGGTATGCCTCCCAAAGAGGCAAATTCTGAAAAGCTTTTTCTTAGCTGTGACTGGACTTTGGTATCAAGTTTCCAATCTTTTAAATTTATTTTTTTTGCGTCTAAAAATTCTCTAAAACTAAATGGATATAAGATTACATTTATCGATCTTCCAGTTAAAATTGTTGATATTTCTTTACTTAATAATTTTGAGTTTGAACCTGTAATAAATATATTAAATTTTCCCTTTATCCTATCTATCCATTTTTCCCAACCAATTACTTCCTGAATTTCATCAATGAAAAAATAACAATCTTTGGCATAACTTTGTTCATCCATGAAATCGAGAATTTTCTGAAAATCCTCAATAGAAAAATTAACTAACCTTTCATCATTAAAATCTATATAAAAATATTCTTTTTCTTTGAGATTTAGTTTATTTTTTATTATATTTAATAATGTAGATTTTCCTGCTCTTCTAATTCCTGTTATGACTATAGGCAGTTTTAAATGAAAGAAGGACAAAACTTTCTCTGTTATTTCCCTATTTACAAATTCAGTTTTTTCATTCAATTTATTTTGTTGTTCAAACAAAACATAATAAAGATCTTCTCGTTTCATATGTTTAATATACTGTTCCCCTATATAAATCTTTCGAAGTGATACAATTTTTGTAACACTTCTTGCTATAAGTGATACAATTTTTGTAACATTTTTATGCTGCATATAATATATCTGCTTATTTTCTAGATAACTAAAATTGAAGTCAAGTTTAACTTTAGTCGGACTAAAATTGAAGTCAAGTTTAACTTTAGTAATATTTAAATACTTACTATATTTGTAAAAAACATGTATATAGAGAGAGAAATAAAAGAAAAATTTCAGAAAATAGAAGAGACGTATCCTATAATAGCATTAGTAGGAGCAAGGCAGTGTGGAAAAACAACTTTTCTTAAAGAAAATTCCAAAAAATTTAAGGCTTCATATTTATTATTTGATGATCCTGATGTTAGAACAATATTTGAAAACGATATAAAAAAATTTGAAAATCAATATATTGAGGGATTTGAACTGTCAATCTTGGATGAAGTTCAATATTGTAAAGATGCAGGAAGAAATTTAAAATATTTGGCTGATAAAAACAAAAGATTATGGATTACTTCCTCATCTGAGATGATATTAGGAAAAGAAGTATTATCTTATCTTGTCGGAAGAGTTTCAATATTGAAATTATATCCTTTTTCAATAAATGAATTTCTAAAATCAAAAAAACAAAAAGAAATAACTGAAGGAATTTTAGAAAGACATGTTCTTGAACATATTAACTTTGGAGGATACCCAAAGGTTGTACAATCGGAAAATATAGAATTAAAAAAAATTATTCTGAAAGATCTGTACGATACCATGATACTTAAGGATATTGCAAAAACATTTTTAATTGAGAATATTAATTCTCTTGAAGAATTTAGCAGGTATTTATCTTTGATAATTGGTGGAGTAATTTCCTATGAAAATATATCAAAAGAGATAAATTTATCCTTTCAAACTATAAAAAAATATTTAGACGCTATGGAAAAGAGTTATCTAATATCAAGAGCAAAGCCATTTCATACTAATAAGATTAAAGAAATAACTAAGCAGCCAAAAATATACTTTATAGATACTGGATTAAGAAATATTATTGCAAAAAACTTTGATGTAACTCCATCTGGTCAATTATTTGAAAATTATGTTTATTCTGAATTATTGAAGTTTGGATTCGAACCAAAATATTGGAGAACAAAGAGTGGGGCGGAGGTAGATTTTGTTGTTGATGTAGACGGTCAAATTATTCCAATTGAAGTTAAAGCAAAAGCAGATAATAAGGTGAGTAAAAGTTTAAGATCGTTCATAGACAATTATAATCCAAAGAGAGCATTTGTCGTCTCATATAAAAATAAACAGGGAAAAATTAATATTAACAATTGCGAAGTTATGTTCCTTGATATCCTTTCATTAAAGAAACAATTAAAAAAAGATTAAATTTGGTGAATAGAAATCTCTTGCATAAACATTAAAAAGAAAGAAAAAGAAAAAATAAGGTGGTTAAAGAATACAGATTAAGTGTTTTTGATGTTTGGAAGCAGATTTTTGGTAATTTTAAATATTTAGTTACTGGATTTGTCTTGGCTATTTTATTTTATTCTTTTAATGTTACAATCCCCAATATTGCTCTATTAAAATATAATTATTCTAATTTTGGATTCTTTTCTTTTACTAAGTTATTCTTTAATTTATTCATTGGTTTTGGTATGACCATTCTATTAAGTTCGTATATTAGTTTGATAATAATAAGTATTTTATTTGGAGTGCTTGTTTCTTTACTTATCTTTAAAGTTTCATCTGCCAAAGAGAGTAAAGGACATTGGTTTTCAGGAATTATTGGAAGCGCTTTAGGAATTATTGCTCCTGGATGCGCCGCGTGTGGAATAGGTCTCTTAAGTGTTCTTGGACTAAGTTCTGCCTTTTTAACTTATCTTCCGCTAAAAGGACTAGAAATTTCTATACTTGCTATTCTATTACTTTCTTTAACAATATTGAAGACATCGAAAGATTTAACTATGTGCGAAATTTGCAAAATTCACTACAATACGCAAGAGATGAAAGGGGGCCAACATAAATGGAAAACGAACAAGAAAACAAACAAGAATTTACAATAAAGATAAAGAAAGATAACTTGTGGAAATATTCTACATTTTTACTTGCTGCAGTTCTTATAATTGGGGCATTTATGTATTTCACTGGAGATAAAACAACAACCGGACAAGTTGTAAACAACCCTGCAGATACTGTTAGCGGAACAACGAAAACCGCAACAATTGATGATGATGCTATTTTAGGAGATAAAGATGCTCCTGTAACTATAATAGAATTTAGTGATTATCAATGTCCATACTGTAGAAAATTCTGGACAGAGACATATCCTTCATTGAAAAAGGAATACATTGATACTGGAAAAGTAAAACTTGTATTTAGGGATTTTCCACTATCAAGCATACATCCTATGGCTCAAAGCGCTTCTGAAGCTGCTGAATGCGTAAAAGAAGCTGGAGGAGACGAAGATTACTATAAATATCACGATAAAATGTTTTCAGAACAAAATATTTTAGATGGTGGAACTGTAAAATCCACAATCTCATTCACGAATGATGATCTGAAGAAATGGGCTAAAGATCTTGGATATGATATTTCAAAGTGCTTTGATTCTGGTAAATTCAAAAGCGAAGTACAGAAAGACTTAAGCGATGGATCAGCTGCGGGAGTTAGAGGAACACCTGCATTTTTCGTAAATGGAAAATTGTTATCAGGAGCTCAGCCTTTTAGTTCATTCAAGACAGCAATTGATGCAGAATTAGTTTAAATTTTTTTTATTTTTTATTTCTATTTCTTATTATTTTATCATCTTTATTTTATGAAATTTCTCTTACCATTACATTTTAATCATTATTCTCTAATTCTTTTAGTTTCATCTTATTCTCTTTCTAAGAATTTATTGATATAATCAATAATCTTTTCCTTTTTGTTTGAATTTATAGATACTTCTTCTCCATAACTTGTAGGCTTACTAAGTAAAATTCCTTCCTTTTTTAATTCCTTAGCCATATCTTTTACTCTGCCACGAACATCCATCGGAAAACCCTTGGGCATATTATCTATGGAAGTATGACTGTGTTCAAACTTTCCCATACGAGTCAATTTATGCAGTATTTTTCCTTTTATTTCTTCATCTGTCCACATTTTTACTCTTTTTTAAGTCCATTAATATAGACTTTGAACAGTTATATTTATATACTTTACGATTTAGTATTCTTCGTGGAAACTTCAAAATTTTCTAACAATAAAAATTCTGACAGTCATCAAAAACACAAAGTTTTTGAGAAATCATTACTGGTAAAGTTTTTAGGAGAAAATCCAGTTTTTAAAATTGTAGATTTTCTAATAGACAATAAAGGAATTGATTTAACAAAAAAAGACATAATAGATGGAACTGGTATTTCAAGAGCCTCATTATTTAATCACTGGGGACAAATTGAACAACAACAAATAGTGATCGTAACAAGAAAATTTGGAAAAACCAAGCTCTACACCTTAAATTCAAAAAATCCTATTGTTAAGAAACTTCTTGAGCTTGAAAGCTTACTTATAGGAAATGCTTTGGATAGTCATAAAGCCATAGAAGTTTCTATATGAAATTTATTTCTCTTTCTTATTGTTTAAATCAAGTCTACAGCGAAAGTCTCTATATTCACTAAATCTTGTATTGTTTCATTATTACGATAAAAAAATCTAGTATTTTTTATTTTCTTTATTGCTTGCTCTTCAAAATATTTTTTCATATTACTGTAAACCTCAATATTTTTCAAGAAAAAAGTATCTGATACAATTTTAACCTCTCTTTTTTCTAATCTCTTTTTAATTGTTTCTTGACAACATTCTAGAATAATAAAGTCTGATTCTAAACCGAAAGTGTTGTACTTGCAAATTGCCAAATCATATAATTCTGATGCAATTTTTAAGTACTCTCTAAATTTTAAATCTTCACTATTATGGGAATAACCATAATAACCAAAATATGGAAGTGATAATAACCCCCTATTTAATAAAATTATTCTTGGAGCGGTTAAGTTAAGATTTGTTGCTAGTTCTAGATTATTGAAAAAATTTGAATAGTAATTTACTGCTAGAGTACTCTCTATATTTTTAAATTTTTTATTATATTTTCTTATAAATTCTTTGGCAAAAGGATGAATTTTATTATTGCCCTTTGTAAACTTTTGTAGTAAGTTAACATGATAAAAACTTGAAAGGGACTTTATTATTGTGCTCTTGCCTGTGCCTTTTAAGCCTTCAATTGTAATTGTTCTCATCTATACCTCGGATTTTTATGCCTTGTAAAAACTGTTTTATTATTTTTGAATTCAGACTCAGCCATTGTATAGAAATAATTTTTTGGAAATAGACTTTGATCGAAAAATCTTTTAAATGATTCTTTAATTTTGGATATTATTACTCTCTTTGGAATATTCCATTCTTTATTTATTAGTTTGACAAATTTATCTAACATATATCTGCCAACATAATTATCATAGACTAAACTGTAGGAAATAATCTTCTTACATTCTGTTCCCATGAGATGCTTATTGAACTTATTACTTAGTTTCTTTTTCTTTCTAATATCTAGGTCTATGTACATACTTTGAAAATCTCTATGAACTATTCTAGTAATCTTTAAATTTGGTGCTATTTCTGCCAGAATATTTTGACCATGGGGTTCTAATAAAAGTCCATAATTATTTATGAAAAAACTCATATTCTTAAATAAAGGCCAAATTATCTCATTTATTAAAAAGTCCATTGGGTCTATCTTTCTTCTTTCTACTATTTGGACAAATAATGGTTTATCAGATGGCTTGTTTAAATCTCTTGAGTATAATGAAAACATTGGAACTATTATTCTCTTTTCTCTTACAGATGGTCTTGGTTGTGTCTCTCTGACTAACATTCCAAAATTCCTGTAAACTATCCCTATAGTTTCGGGCAGAAATGCAAAGGATTCTGGAATATTTTTCTTTAGAATAGCCTGCTCCAACTCTGAAGAAACCTTAATGCTATGAATTACAGAACTTTTTGTAAGTCTTCTTATATATCTAGATAATCTTTTGTTCAAATGTAATTTGACAAATATATTCTTGTCTATCAAAACTGTTCTTGTTGATGAAGTTGGTTGAACACTTTTCTTCCAATTAAGATTAGTTGGTTTTATTTCATAAAGCATATCTGGATGAATAAAAAAATTAACATTTTTTCCAACAAATTTCTTATAAATAAGTTTATTTGGTTTAGAAATAAACAAACTTACTTTATTTCTTGAGAGCTTTGTATAAGGTAATGTATAAGATTGACTTCCTTGAATCGCACAGAAATCTTTCGAAACTTCGTTTGCAACTTTCTTAAATTCATTTACATAGCGTTCTAGGTAAATGTAACTTTTTTCCTGCGCCATTGATTTAAGTTCCATTTTTACCTCGGAAATTTATTTATAATTTCCTTTAGATATGCAATGTTCTTTTCTCTTTGTTCTCCATATAATTTTCTAGCTGAAGCAGTATAGAACTGAGTGTTTTCTAGGAATTTAAGAGTTCCAATATACCAAGTATAATCGTCTTTAACTCCGAGTTCTGCCTTTACTTCTGTATTTCTTTCTAGGAAATCAAGTCTTCCTAAATTTGCAATATCTGCATCACATAATATTTGTTCTAAATGATTCTTTGGACTTGAAGGCATTTTTGTAGCGGGAATCATTTCAGCAATTCTTTTTGTCTCTTCTAGAGTATACCCAAAAAGAGGATAAGTTACCATAATTAAATTTGCAGTTTTTTCTTCGTTGTACTTATCTCCCACTATTTGAACTAGATCATGGCCGATTGCTGCGCTTCTGCCTATATTGATATCATACTGCGAAATTCCTTCTAGAGTTGCAAGTCTTGTAAATTCAAACTCGACATCATCTGCATGCCTCTTATTATGATAAGGCAATTGTGGCATATACTTGTCTTTGTATGATCTTGCTCTTGTGAGCTTCTCTTCATAATCATTGTTTTTGCTTTCCATAATATCTATAAAGAAAGGTTTTATAAAAAATAACTTACCAAAAACTGCTTAAAAACCGAAATATTTAAGTAGTTATTGCGTATTATAATAATAACATGAAAGTATTACCAGTTTTAGGCTTAATTGAAGAGAAGGAAGAAATAGTTGATTTAGACGTAAAAGACAAAAAAATACTAATTGAATTAAGCAAAAATGTTCGCTGTCCATTAAGTAAAATTTCTAAAACTGTTGGTTTATCAAGAGATGGTGTAAAGTATAGAATTGAGAATTTTAGGAAAAATAAAGTTCTAAACGGTACTAGAACTCTTGTAAATACCACTTATTTAGGTTACGATTCTTATCATGTTTTCTTAAAACTAAGAAATCCTAGCAAAAAAATTGAAAAAGAACTAATAAAGAAATTGCAAGATTTGCCTTATATAAGGGCTATCCTAAAGTTTTATGGTAACTATGATTTTGAGATTGCATTAATAGCTAAGAACAATTCGGAATTTGACATAGTTTTAACTGAACTGTTAAATAAAGTCAAAGATTATCTTAATACATATGAGATACTGATAATTACTAAGAGCATTATCGGCAGAGCTTTTCCAAAGAGTTTTATGAAAAATATTGAAATTAAGAAATTTGTAAATGAAGTAAAAGATAAAAAAGATAATTATAAGCCAGATAAAAAAGATTTTTCAATACTTGAATTAATAAGAGATAATGCAGACTTATCTCTACTTGAAATTTCTGAAAAAACAAAGATGTCTAGCGATAGTGTTAGTTATAGATTAAAAAAATTATCTGAAAATATAATATTAAAATATGTGCCTGTGATAAATTATCACGCTCTTGGATACAGTGTTTATGCTTCTTTGCTTAATATAGGGCCAATAACTGAATCTAAAGAAGGAAAAATTTCTAATTTTCTTAGACAAAATGAAAACGTTCTTTGGGGGGTTAAAACAATTGGGAAATATAACGTTTTGCTTTATATTTGCGTTAAAAATAACGATGAATTTCAAAAAACAATAAACGAGATAAGATCCTTATTTCCTAATGAACTAAGTGATGATGAGAATCTTTTGGCTGTTGCTGAGCACAAATATACTTATGCTCCAGACTGTTTATTTAAAAAATAAAGGATGGAATGATTTATATATTTTAGATTTTGAATTTATTGATGGATAGATGAATGTGGGGATTAATTGGTCTTGAATATGTCAAAGCAGAGGAAGAAGCAATTAGAAAATTTGATAGAAAAGTAGCTATGGAGAGAATTATGCTTAACAGTAAAGGGAAAAAATATGAAATTTAGTTTTAGGGAGAAAAAAGATTTAATTTATGCAGGATTGATGATTTCTTTAGCTTTTGCCATTTTGTTATCGGGAGGATATATGGTTTTGCTTTCTCTTAATTCTACTTTTTTGTTTTCTTTTGGAATAGCTTTCATCACTGCTGGAGTTGGTTTTTTGCTTCATGAACTTATGCATAAATATGTTGCACAAAGGTATGGATTGTTCGCAGAATTTAAAGCATTTTATGGGATGCTCTGGCTTGCGCTTTTGTTTTCATTATTTGGATTTATAGTGGCTGCACCTGGAGCAGTTTTTATTCACGGTTTATTAACAAAAGAGAGAAATGGGAAGATCTCTCTTGCCGGACCTTTAACAAATATATTTTTAGCTGGAATTTTCTTAATTGCATTTATATTTGTTTCAAAAGAAGGACTTCTTGGAGAAATATTTAGGTTTGGATGGATGATAAATGCATTACTTGGGGCGTTTAACATGATTCCTGCTATGCCTTTTGATGGGGCGAAAATTCTTGCTTGGAATAAAATAGTTTATGGAATTACAACCGCCGTTGCTGTCTTGCTATTCTTTTTAATTTATTTTGTTTAATTAATTTGCAACTAGAGTTATGAAATTATTTTTCAAAACACTTATAAAGCTCAATTTCTTGTTTAAAAAATGAATAGGGGAGTTTTGACTATTAGTGTAATAATCTTACTAGTTGTTGTTGGAATCCTTGCTTATACATTTTCTCAAAGTGATGAAGTAATTGTAAACGATGATGAAGATAACTCGAATTCTATTCCTATAAACGAAAATGCAAAAACATATGTTATTGAAATAACTTCTGAAGGATTTATTCCTAAATCTTTAGAGATTACCGCAGGAGATAGTATAACCTGGATTAATGAAGGTGTGGAAAAAAGTTGGCCAGCTAGTGCAGTACACCCAAGTCATACAAACTATCCTGGATCAGGTATATCAAAATGTGGGACAGATCAAAGCGATGAAATATTTGATGCCTGCAAGGGACTTGCAAATGGTGAAAGCTGGAGTTTTACATTTAATGAAGTTGGAACATGGAATTATCATGATCACTTAAATTCTGAGCATTTTGGAACAATAATTGTAAAATGAAATTTTTTGATAGAACTAAAGATTATGCGCCTATTGCAGTAAGATATGGAGTTGGAATAGTCTTTTTCTTATTTGGACTAAGTCAATTAACTAGACCTGAAGCATGGATAGCATATTTTCCAACTGATCTCCCTTTTGGATTAGTAGTTAACCAGGCAATAATGTTTAATGGAATTTTTGATCTTATTCTTGGAGCTCTGCTTCTTTTGGGTCTGTTTACAAGACTTTTTGCTGCTTTGGCCGCTTTACATTTGATAGGAGTTATGTCTGTTTTGGGATATAATGATATAGCCATAAGGGATTTTGGTTTATTTTTGGGATCTTTGTCTATATTGTTTAACGGTGCCGATAAATGGTCTTTGGATAGGGTATTGAGAAAAAATAGTTAATTATTTTTTAAGGTCGATTACTTTAAAATCAAATTTTCCATAAATCTTGTCAGAACTTATTATTTCACTTTCTTCCGAGAAAGCTATCTCACTTTCTTTGGCGAAGGCCATAAGTAATGCATCAAAAATATTTGCTCCTTTTTCTATATAATCTACAGTTCTAAAAAATAGATCCCATTTAACGAAGGTCAACCCGGCAATTCTTGATATATGGAATAAAGTTTCTTTCAAAGGTATATTCTCTCTATTGCAAACAATCATCAATTCGACAACGGTAAATGGAGAGATATAAATTGAATTTTTATTCTTTTCATATATCTTCTTTGCCTTTTCTTTAAGCCAGTCTGAATCTTTTAATAATGCTAAAAAAAAATCAGAATCAGCGTATTTTCTTAAACGCATTTTTTTCTATCTCCTCTCTGGCCTCTTTCTTAAGAGTTTCTATGGATTTTCCTTTTAACTTTTCTTTTCCTATATTACCCAAAGCTTCAATTGGATCGTCCTCTATTGGCTCAATAATTATAGATTTCCCAGACAACTTTAGGACTAGGGTGCTAAATTGCAAGACTTTCCTTATTTCTTCAGGGATATACAATCTTCCTTGCTTGTCAAAATATACTATTTTTTCCATAAATTAATTATATTGCCATTATTTATAAAGTTTTCCATTCAATATGAATTTGTTTGTTTATAGCATTATATTTATAAGTTAGTATTTTCTATATATATTATAAAAAGAGAGTGAATGAATGAAAATAGCCATAAATGGATTTGGTAGAATTGGAAGAGCTGTTTTTAAGATTGCTTTGGAAAAAGGGCTTGACATAATAGCTATAAACGATTTACAGGGCGTTGGGGATGCTGCTTATTTACTTAAGTATGACTCTGTTTATGGGAAGTATGCTAAATTTGTAAGAACAAAAGGTAGTGATTTGCTAGTAAATGATAAGGTAATAAAAGTATTTACTGAAGCTGATCCTGAAAAACTGCCGTGGAAAAAGATGGGGGTTGATGTTGTGATTGAATCTACCGGGGTTTTCACTACGATAGAGTCTGCTTCTAAACATATTAAAGCTGGGGCTAAAAAAGTATTAATAAGTGCTCCTTGCAAGGGTCCTGGATTAGTAATAGTTCCTGGAGTTAATGATAAAAGTCTTAAAGAAAATGATAATGTTTTTTCAATTGCTTCGTGCACAACAAATTGTCTTGCCCCAGTAATAAAGGTATTGAATGAAAACTTTAAAATTAAAAAGGCCTTCATGACTACTGTACATGCTTATACAAGCAGTCAGTCTTTAGTTGACGGAAGCAACATAAAAAGAAGAAGAGGAAGGACTGCTGGACTAAACATAGTTCCTACAACTACTGGAGCTGATGAAGCAGTTGAAAAAGTATTGCCAGAGATGAAAGGCAAATTAAGTGGAGTTGCAATGAGAGTTCCTGTTCCATGTGGATCAATCATAGATGTTGTTGCCGAAGTTGAAAAAAAGGCAAATGTTGAAAATGTTAATAAATCATTCAAGAAAGCTTCAGAAAAAGAATTGAAGGGAATTCTTGAATACACTGAGGAGGATATTGTTTCTAGTGATGTTATAGGAAACTCACATTCAAGTGTATTTGATTCTACTTTTACTGCAGTAAACGGAAATCTTGTAAAAGTTATGGCTTGGTATGATAATGAATATGGATATAGCAGCAGAATGGTTGATGTTGTTTTAATGCTTAAGAAATGGATTAAGTAAACTTATATATATTTTGCATAATCTGCCGATCTATATTCTGCTATTGGGTTCATCAGTTTTCCCAGCAAAATTAATTCTATTGCTCTTTCTTCTTTCTTAAAAGCTCTGTCAAAGAAAAGATAATCATCTATATTTGGCCTAATAAGAGATGTCGCTAATAGAGAAATTTTTTCTTCATATCTTGGAATTTTTGCTGTAATGTAATTTTCTCCAACAATATGGGCAAAACCATCAAATAAAAGAGTATCAATAATATTTTTGGGATCTTTTGATAAAGGTTTTACCTTTATTATTATTTTACTCTTACATCCTGCTTCTGATGTGGGAATCGCACCAATTGGAGTGTGATAGTCAAAATGAGAAACTATCATATTTTCGGTATATTGATTTACCATGAGAACTTCAAATATTTCCGAAACCACTAAATCTTTGAGAGGTTTTGATTTCTCCTTTAAGGCATTATGTCTTTCTTTCATAATCCTCTTACCTGCTTCGTATATGTCGTCTGCTTGATTGGTCATTAATTCACATATTAATCTGATTTAAAATCTTATACATTTTAATTCATTTATTTAGAGTAATAAATTAGATAAGATTAAAAGTATAAACTAATATGTAAGATAATGAAATTCAAAACTCTTGATTATTACAAGTTTAAAGATAAAAGAGTATTATTAAGATCTGACTTGAATTCTGAAGTGTATAATGGCTCTATAAGTATGAATGATAGAATAAGTGAAAGTTCTAGAACAATAAAGGAACTTATTCTTAAGGGAGCTAGCGTTGTTGTTTTGGCTCATCAGGGAAGACCTGGAAAAGAAGATTTTACTTCGCTTGAAGAGCATTCTAAATTACTTAAAAAATTTGTAAAAATTAAATTTGTTAAAGATATAATCGGTGAAGATGCTGTAAATGAAATTGAAAATTTAAAATTTGGAGAGGCTATTCTTCTTGAAAATGTAAGATTTTTAGAGGAAGAATTCAAACCCTCTGTACATAATAAAATGGTTGAGGTTTTATCTGATCATTTTGATTTTTACGTTAATGATGCATTTTCTGTATGTCATAGAGAACAGACTAGTATAGTTTCTTTTCCAAAAAAATTAAAGAGTTGTATAGGAAGAACTATGGAAAGAGAACTAAAGAACCTTGATAAAATAAAGATAAAGGATTGTTTGTTTATACTTGGCGGAGCAAAGGAGGATAATATTATCTTGCTTAAAAATGATAATGTGTTAACTTGTGGCATTTTTGGACAACTCTGCATGATCTCTAGAGGATTTAATTTTGGCGCTCAAAATGAATTTCTTAAAAAAGATATTGAAGTTGTAGAGGAATTAAAAAAAATTAATTTTACCGCTGAAACACCAATAGATTTTGCAGTTAAAGTTGGAAATGAGAGATTTGAACTTGATTTAGAGGATTTTCCTTCTGAATATGATGCTTATGATATAGGAGAAAAAACAATAAAAGAATATATTAAAAGAATTAAGAATGTTAAAGCAATATTTATGAAAGGGCCAGCTGGATTTGCAGAAGATGCTAGATTTGCAAAAGGAACGGCTGCATTGCTGAAAGCAATTGCAAATTCTAAAGCAAAAAAAGTACTTGGAGGGGGGCAATTATCTAGTGCACTTAAAAGACTAAAAATTTCAGAGAAAAAGTTTGATTATATAAGTTTAAGCGGAGGAGCAACAGTCCATTATTTAGCTGGAAGAAAACTACCAGGCCTAGAGGCTTTAAAAAAAGTCTAATTTTTTGACTCTAACTCTTTTAGTATCTTGTCTAAATTTACCTTTAGTTTTGGAATATCTTTTTTTATAATATTCCAAATTATTTCTAGATTAATCCCGAAATATTGATGAATAATTCTATCTCTCGATCCAATTATATCTTTCCAGGGTACTTCGTTATGCTTTTCTTTCATATTTTTAGTTATATTCTTTGCAGCCTCTCCAATTAATTCTATTGCCCTAATAAGAGCGTACTGTTTTAGCTCGTCTTTTGACAAGTCTTCTTTTTTTAAGTCTTTAGAAAATTTTTCAATTTTATTTATATTGTCTAAAATATGTTTTATAAGAGTCAAATCGTCTTTCATATTATTCTGATTTCTTCCTGCATAATCTTCTTCTTTATTAGAGGATGTATGCCCTTATAAGTAAGCAGATCCACCTTTTTATTTAATTTTTCTTCCAATTCCAATGCTATAGAAACAAATTTGAATCCAATTCCTTTTGGAGGTTCTATTATTATATCTACATCGCTTCCTTTTTTCTGCTCTCCTCTTACATAACTTCCAAATATTCCTGCTTTATTAACTTTATATCTTTTAAGAACTAATATTATTTTTGGTTTTATTAAATTTAAATCCCTTTTAATTTTTATGTCTTTTTTATTTAACATTCTTTTATCTGCCTCTTGTTCTTCGTTAATGATTTGAGGATCTGATAAATTTGAGCCCATATATTTCCTTAATTTATTCACTTTCTTTCCTTGGCGGACTGAAGAAACCCTATAATAATATCTTTTTCCGTTTCTTTCTTGTATTTCTGTGTATACCATGTCTTTTATATGTCTACAAAATATATAAATCTTTCTATGTAGACATATAAATCAAAAGCACAATGTGCCACCACGGCTTGAAAGCATTGGTTTGAAAAGGCACTTGTGCTTTGGATGCTAGAGAAATCTTTTATGGATTTCTGTCAAGTTTCTTGACATAATAATAGAAACAACTGAAATAGCAAACATTAAAAATAACTTTAATCTTGTCTTACAATATAAGAGGTGGAAATGAACAAATTTAACATAATAACTTTTGGAAGCGCGGTTGTTGATGCATTTGTTGATGTTGCAGTTATGGAAGATAAAGAGAAAATATGTTTTCCTCTTGGATCTAAAATATTGATAGAGAATGTTAATTTTAGTATTGGTGGGGGTGGGACTAACACTGCTGTTGCTTTTTCAAAATTAGGCTTTAAGACAGGTTTTGTTGGAAAAATTGGAAAAGGACATAACTCTGGGATAATATTAAGAGAACTCAAAAATGAAAAAGTGAAATTCTTAGGAGTAAGGGGAGATGAACATACAGGATATTCTGTTGTTTTAGGAGGCAGAGGAGGAGAAAGAACAATACTTGTTTACAAAGGTGCAAGTAACAATCTTTTATTTAATGAAATTAAACTTAAAGGATTGAAATCTAATTGGTTTTATTTCTCCTCGATGATGGGAGAATCTTTTTTGACACAAAAGAAACTTGTAAACTACGCAAAGAAAAATGGAATTAAAGTTGCATTTAACCCTAGCACATATCAAGTTGAGAAGGGGTTAGGAGAACTTAAAAAAATACTTGAAAATACTGACGTA
>JAGVWR010000018.1 GCA_018304205.1 Candidatus Pacearchaeota archaeon
ATGTTAATAAGCCGGCGACAGATTTGAGCTTTGAAAAACTTTATAAATGAATTCTTTCTAAAGCCTTTATGGATAGTTTTTTAAAAAAAATTACTGAAAAAAAACAGGACTTTGAATCGAAGAGATATCTCATAAGGTTTGGAAAGGGAGATTACAAAAGAAGATTTCTTATAAGTTTCTCAAAAGGAAGCAAAATAAAAATAAGAGGGAGCTTTGAGTGGGCAAATGATTTTGTTAAGTTTATTAGAGAGAATAAAGAAATTACTTTTTCAGGAAAAGTCTTAAGCAAGGATAAGATCGCTGGATTAGATGGAAGGAAAAAAGGAGGCGTATTTGCCTATGAAGTCATAAATTCTAATTTAAAAGAATTTGAGAATCCCTATTTTTATCTTGTTGATGCCAATGATTCTGAAATTGTTCTTAAAGTAAAGAAAAGTCTTCCTAAACCGGGGAAAAATGAAGAAAAAATAGATGATAAATTTTGCTCTTTAGATTTAGATCTTAAGTATTGGCCAAAAGTAAAAGAATTTCTCTTTTGGGACACTCCAGATTGCAAAGAAGCAAAAATAGAGCATGAACTTATAATAACAGATATTGAAATGCCCAAAGAATTAAATGATCCTGCTAAGATAAGAGAACTTGCTGTTAGAAAAGGAAAAATGTTAAGAAAAATAACTGCAGATAAAAAAGAAAGCGTTAAAGAATATGTTTTGGAAATTTAATTATGTCAAGAAACTTGACAGAAAACCATAAAAGATTTCTCTAGCATCCAAAGCATGAGTATCACATCATGCTTTTTATATTAAATCATAAATTTTTTTAATTAAATTTGCCGCATCTCTTCCTCTAGTTTCTCCTATATGGTCTTGTTGCTTTAAAACTAATTCTCCTGAAACATAAAGTGATTCAAAGTGGGGCTGTAAAATATTTTCTATATGGAAAGAAGATTTTGAATACATGTCTAAGTTTGATTGTGTTTCTCTAAAGTTTGGATCTACGTCTCTTAAAAGTACTTTTGTGAAATTTCTAATTCTTTCGTTTGGACCGGAAAGAACGTATCTTCTTAATGGAGAAATCATGTGTTGAATATAAGAGTTCATCGAAATTCCGTTGCCCAGAAGACATTTGATATCTACCATTTCTTCGTATGTTAAGAAATATCTATGATTACAATCCATGCTAATTAAACCATCTAAAATTTCAACTGACTGCTTTTCACACTGAAATGTTGTCGTAGATCCTTCTAAATTGTCGAATGTTTTTGGATTGATTTGCAAGACGCTAATTTTTCCCATAGAAATATTAAAAATTGAGGTCTTTTAAAGTTTGGCTTTTTAATTTTACAGAAATTTATCAATGCCTAATTTATTTGTCTTTTTTTGATGCGTCTTCTTCGTCTTCGTCGGCATCTTCTTCATCTTCTTCTAACTCTTCTTCTGTTTCTTCATCTTGATCCTCTTCGCTCTCTGAATCATCGTCTTCCTCATCTGCTGGTTCTAATTCTAATTGTTGTAAAATATTAATTATTTTATCCAGTTTAGCATTGATTTCACTTAAGTCCTGAGAGCCTGATTGTGAAGATGCATTTTGATTTCTTGAACTAAATCTGCTTGTAGAACCCTCATTTTCTCTAAAACACTCGCTACAGAAAACTGGTTTGCTTCCTGTTGGTTTAAATGGAACTTGACAATTCTTTCCACATTTGCTGCAAACAACATCGTACATTTGTGCTGGTCCTCTGTCTCCTCTACCTCCGTCTCTATCTCTTCCTCCGCCAAAACCTCCTCCAAACCGTCTTCCAGAACCTCCGCCAGAGCGCCCTCTATTAAAACTGCCATTTCTATTATGATCTCTAAAACTTCCCATAATAATTTAGAAGAAAGTTCTTTTATAAAGTTATGGGATGCGCAAATTTAGAAGTTTAATACTCTATACCCTTTCTTGCCATAATTCCAGAATCATATGGATGTTTTATCTTTTTTATTTCTGTTACTAGGTCCGCAATTTCAAATATTTTAGGAAAAGCTATATGACTTCCAGTAAGAATGAATTCTTTATTTTTATATTTTGATTTTACTTCTTTAATTAAATCTATGACTTTATTTTCATCTAACAAACCAAGATGAACTGCATATAACAATTCGTCTGCAATTATAATATCAAAATCTTTGGAAAAACATGAAGAAAGATATGAAAATGCTTCTTCTACTGCTTCAATATGAGATTTATTCGGCTTGCCAATGATCCAGCTGCCTGTTCCAAAACGTTTGTATGAAAAATTGTCAAATTTTTCTAGGGCTTTAATTTCTCCAGGAAAATCAATTTCATGATCTCCAGCACCGTTCTTCATGAACTGAACTAAATGAACATTATATCCGTTACCACAAGCGCGCAGAGCTGTTCCAAGAGCGCTTGTTGTTTTTCCTTTTCCATTTCCCCAAAAAACTTGGACAAGGCCGAGTTTTGATTTGTCTGGCATGAACTATTTTACAGCTAGTGAGATAATAAATATTAAGGTTTAAATAGGAATAAGACTAAATATTACAGAATAATATAAAGTATATTCAATGAGATTTCATATTATTTTATATTACTTAGTAATATGAAGAAAAGAATATCAGCAACAATAGATGACAAGACGGATAAAATTCTGGATAATATTCTTAAGTCTGGAGATTATAGGAACAAGTCGCACATTGTTGAAAAAGCAATAGAATATTTCTGGGAGGCAAAAAAAGATGATAAGAAAAATAAATAAAAAAGGTCAAGTAATGATATATGTAATAATAGCCATAGTTTTGGCTGGATCGCTGCTATTATTTTTCTTCCTTGATAGAGAGCCAAGAACAACAATAGATGAAAGAGAAAGCAATCCTCAATCGTATATAGAAAAATGCGTTAGAAAACACGTTGACGATGCTGTTAACATAATATTACCTCAAGGAGGATTTTTGGAGCCAACTAACTTTAGACTTTATAATAATATCAAGGTTGATTACTTATGTCAAAACAAAGGAAATTATGCTTCATGTATAAATCAGCATCCTATGTTATTAAATGAAATTGAAAACGATTTAATTCCGTACTTAAATCCTAAAATTGAACAGTGTTTCTCTGAATTAAGAACCGAACTTGAAAAGAGAAACGCTGATATAGAATTAACAAACCAAGAAATAGATCTTGACTTTGCATTCAATAGAGTATATCTTAAAGTAAATAGAAAAATGACTATAAGAGAAAGAGGAAACACGCAAATAATTGATGGATTTGATGTGCAGATAATAAGTCCATTGTATGATCTTGTAAATGTTGCTGTAGAAATCGCCAATCAGGAAGCTAAATATTGTTATTTTGAATATGTAGGATATCAAGTGTTATATCCAAACTTTGATATAAGAAAATTTGCATTTAGTGAGGGGACAAAGATCTACACAATAAAGGATAAATATTCGGATAAAGAAATGAATATAGCTATAAGGAGTTGCGCAATACCACCAGGAATTTAAATGAAAAAAAAGAGGATGATTAATTACATAAGAAGTGTTAGTCTATTTGAGATGTTATTAGTTGTAAGTCTCACTCTGTCTTTTTCGTTTATTTTATCACAGACTAATGATTTGAGCATGGGAATTCCTGTTAAAAAAGAAAGTGACTTTATTGGATTAACGTTATCTATTTACAAATTTATTATTAAACTAGCTTTAAATGAAAAAACACTTGTGAGTGCTGCTGAAAATTTGGGATCATACACTTGTGTAAAAGCAAAAGATGGAAGTGTTTGCCAAGCATATCCTGTATTAAGCGCGTCTGACGTTACGAAATGTAACGCACAATGCGATGGAGCATGTATTCCGAAAGCACCTAATGAAGTTTCTGAATGTAAAATAGGCACTTGTTACAATCCAAATGATGGATATTGTTCTGCTGGAAGTCCAAAACAAAAATGTGAAGGTAATAAAGGACAGTGGTTTGATGATCCACTAGGAAATAATATTCCTCAATGTAAAAGAGGATGTTGCGTTCTAGGAGATAATGTTCAATTCTTAACGCCTGGACAATGCAAAAAACAATCAGACTTATTTGGAATAGAAAAAGATTTCAGACCAGAAATAACAACCGAATTGCAATGTCTTGTGCTTGCAAAAACACAAGAACAAGGTGCTTGTGTTTTTGAGTCAGAATTTGAAAACACATGCAAATTTACAACCAAAGCACAATGTTTGGAAATAGGAGGAGACTTTTATTCTGGTTTATTATGTTCTAATTCGGATTTAAAGACAAATTGTGAAAGACAGAAAGAGGCAAAATGTGTTGAGGGACTTGATGAAGTGTACTGGTTTGATTCTTGCGGAAATAAAGAAAATATTTATGATGCAAATAAAGGAAAAAGCTGGAATGATGGGAAAGTATTGCCTAAAACTGAAAGCTGTCAATTGGGGAGTGCAAACAATCCATTTAATAATCAAGACACATGCGGAAATTGCAATTATTTAATTGGAAGTACTTGCGGAGATAAAACTGCAAGTGAGAAATTAGCCGATGGAAGTCAACAATTTGTTTGCAAAGATTTGAGATGTAAAGATGTAGATGAAAAATTAAGAGAAAATGGAGAAAGCTGGTGTTCATATCAAGGTGCAATTGGTGTTGATAAAGGAATTGGAAAAGGAAGCAGCGGAAATCTGCTAAGATCAATAGATACACCTGGATCGAGACATTTTAGACAAACATGTTTAGATGGAGAAGTAAGAACTGAACCTTGCGCTGATTATAGAAACGAGATTTGCGTCGAAGCACAAACTGACAAATCTGTTGGAGGAACTTTTAGTAGTGCTGCATGTAGAATAAATCGTTGGCAAGAGTGTCTTAATTATAATACTGAAACTGCTGGAAAAAAAGGAGATGCACTAAAGAAAGCACAGAATACTAGAGATGATAAATGCACAAACAATATTGATTGCTTTGTAAAAGAAATAAATATAGATAAGAATTTTAAATTTAATATTTGTGCGCCTAAATATCCTTCTGGATTTGATTTAACAAACAACGGAGAAGGAGCAGAAAACGTTTGCTCTCTTGCAAGTCAGACTTGCACAGTGATTTATGTTAAAAAAATATCTGGATGGAAATGTGTTGCAAATTGTAATTGTAAGAAAGCTGGATTTACACAGCAGATGAATGATTTGTGTATGAGTCTAGGAGATTGTGGCGCCAGCGCAAATTACATTGGAGATTTAACAACTGATGGATATAATGTGAAGAAAGCACCTAAATTAAATAGTGCTTATCTTACAGGTCTTGTTAAATATGCAGACGTTATAAAAGGCAAATACGCTGAGCCTGGAAACCTAAGCAAATTCTACGGAGAACTTGGAATTCCTGATGGATTAGGAAATGCAAAGAAACCAGCAGATGCGAGTGCTGGTGCAGTTAACATGGCTTTGGTAACTAGCGGGGTTATTGGTGTCGGACTTTTGGCTTTAGCGCATGTTGCTCCTTTTGCTATCGGTGGACTTGGTTTAGGTGCTGGTGGATTTTTAGGGGGAATTGGTGCAGGAAGTGTTGCTGGAGGAATTGCCGGGGGAGCTGGAGCGGCATCCGCAGGCTCTTCTGGTTTAGCTGGTATAGCTCCAACGATTGTTCCTGGACTTAACCCTAGTGCAATTTCTTTAGGTGGAGCGCTGATGGGTGCGGCAATTGGATTGGCTGTAACATCATTAATGATTAAATTCTTAGGAATTGGAGCGGGATTAGGAACATTTGAGACGTACGCTCTTCTTGCTGCTGGCGCAGTTGTTGGAGCAATGATAGGTTACAGTTTTGTAACTTACGGATCTCTATGCGCGATTCCTGGAGCGTGTATTGCTGCTGTTGCGATAATAATTATTCTTCTTGTTCTTAAATTTGTATTTGGAATAGGAAAAACGAAAAAAGAGAAAGTTGTATTCACATGTGGTCCGTGGCAAGCGCCGCTTGGAGGAGCGAAGTGTGAACAATGTGGAAAAGACGGACTAACTTGTTCTTCATATTCGTGTTCTGCGCTTGGACAGACTTGTGGATTTATCAACGAAGGAACTGGAAATGAATTATGTATAGACATTAATCCTAATGATGCTGCTGCCCCTAGAATAAGTCCTCTTCAATCTGTATTGAGCGAGGGTTTTGCGTATACAAGCGCGAGCGATAATGGAGTAGTTATCAAAGGAACAACGAGCGAGGAATGTGTTAAAGCAAGTAGCCCATTGACATTTGGGATAGCATTAAATGAACCTGGACAATGCAGATTCGATGTAGTACATACAAATAGATATGAAGAAATGGAATTTGAATTTGGAGGAAGGACGTTATTCTTATTTAATCATACTCAAGTATTTGCAGTTCCTAACTTAGAAAGTTTAGGGCTACCAGGATTTGATCCTAATAGAAGATCAGAATATAATTTATATGTAAGATGCAGAGATAAAACTGGAAATGAAAATGTAAATGAATATACTATAAACTTCTGTGTTAAACCTGGAGATGATTCAACTGCTCCAATAATTATAAGTCATGATCCAGCAAGAGAATTTACTGCTTACAATGCAACAAAGCAAGAAGTCGATGTATATGTAAATGAACCTGCTGAATGCAGATGGAGCGAGACAGATAAAGATTATGACCAAATGGAAAATAACTTGCTATGTACGAATGGATTTGATGATCAAGAACTTCGAGGATTTAAGTGTCAGGGCGAATTGCCAATTGGAGAGGGAGAAAACAAATTCTATGTTAGATGTAAAGATCAGCCATGGCTTATTGAAGACACTGGAAATGGAAATAGTGGAATAATAGTTGAAGATGGCCCTACTGAAGCAGAGATAGAACAAGCAGACAGAGAAGCTCAAGACACTAGTGGAGGAATTACTGGAAATGTTGTTTTAGATGAAAGCAGTGAAGATGAAGACAATGGAGACTCTATAAATGATTTCAACGAAGAAGATTTTGTTGATGAGGTTTCAACAAATAGAACAATAGAACTTAATACAAAGAGAACTAGAAACAAAAATTCACAGAGTTATATTATTAGTTATAAGAGAACAGCAAGTAATCTTAAGATAGATTCTATGAGGCCAGACAATGAAACACTAATCTTTGGAAATGAACCTGCATCTGTTAAACTGGAAGTTTCAACTTCTGGAGGGATTGATGGAAGTTCTACATGTAAATATGCAATCGCTGCAGATTACCTTGTATTAACTGGAGATGCTTTTATTCCACCTGGTGTAAAAGATCATTCGGTGGTTTTGCAATTATTTGGAGGAGAACATGACTTATTCGTTCAATGTGTTGATGATGCTGGAAATATGGCTGAAAAATTAGGGAAATTTAACGTTCATATAGATATTCAGCCTCCGATAGTAACAAGAGTTTATGATCAATCAGGAAGTTTGGTAGTTATAACAAATGAAAATTCAGAATGTGCATTTACAGTTGGAACAGAATCAAGAGTAAATAGGGGAAATAAATGTAATTTTGATTTTGACGATGGAAACATTACCTTAATGTCTGGGAATCAGTTGACACATTCTACTAGTTTTGATTCTACCTTAACGCATTATATAAAATGTAAAGATACTTATGGAAATTTGGCAGGAACATGTAACTTAATTGTAAGAGGAGGCGTTTAAAAAATGAAACCTACATATATAGTAGAAAGCCGTAAGGATTATAAACAAAAATTAGGTAATCATATCATGTTTGTAATGCAAAAAAGGGGGCAGATAGCTCTTTATGTTATTATTGCAATTATAATTGTTGCTGCAATTCTTGTAATATTTTTAGTTCCTAATTTAAGAACTAATATAACTGGAGGAGAATTTTCTCCTGTTTCTTACTTAAAGGGATGTATTGGACCTGAAGTAAACTCCAATATTGAACTATTAGCAAAACAAGGAGGATACATAAATCCTGAAGGATTTATTTTACATGAAGGAACTAAAATAAAATATTTGTGTTATACTGCAAAAGATTATGAAACTTGTGTTGTTCAACAACCTATGATTAAAAATCATTTTGAAAAAGAACTTAATTCAATCCTCGAAGCTAGAGCAAATAATTGTGCGAGAAACTTAAAAGTCGAATATGAAAAAAGAGGATATAGTGTATCTTCCTCTAGTGTAGAGTCTCAAGTTTCAATTATTCCTAGCAAAATAAGAATAGATTTCTTGACTCCCATGACTATTACGAAAGAAAGCACTTCTACATATAAAGGATTTGAAGTTGAAATTCCAAGCGAAATGTATGAATTATTATTAACTGCACAGAGCATAATTGACTATGAATCTACTTATGGTGATTCTGAAACAACACTTTATATGCAATATTATCCTAACTTGAAAATAGAAAAATTGCAAGTTGATGATGGAAGTACAATCTATACATTAACTAACGTTGTAAGCAAGGAATCATTTACATTTGCTTCAAGGAGTCTTGTATGGCCTCCGGGATATGGATTAAGATGAGAAGAGAAATATTAACTAAAATAGAATCTGTTAATGAAATAGCAGAAGAAATTGGAAAAGATGAAAACGTTGTTGCGGTTTATTTATTTGGGAGTTATGCTTCTGGTAAACAACACCCATTATCCGACATTGATCTTTGTGTTATAATAAAAGATCGAAATAAAGAATATGAAACTACTTTGCCTGCGAGTGATAACCTGGATGTTAGTTTCTTTCATAGACTACCTATTACCATAAAATATAGGGTTTTTACGGAAGGCAAGGCATTATTAATAAAAGACAGGAATTTTGTTGATGATTTGAGAATAGATACGGTCAATGAATATATTGATTTTAAGCCACATTTAAATAAATTTCTTTTTGAGAGGTTCAAATGTACAATATAGAAAAGATAAACAAAATTATTGATGATACCAATAGATTCTTTTCAGATTTGAAATCTATTGGACTAAATGAAAAAAATATTTCAAATATGGAAAAGATACATGCGAGCGCCATGGTAATTTTCGGAATAATGAACAGAGTTATTGATTTAGCTGAAGAGATATTAGTTAAAAATAGTCTTCCTATGCCTACAAGATATAAGGATAGTTTTTCTGGGCTTGTCAAATTAGGAGTCATTGATGCTAAACTGTCAAAAGAGCTTGAAAATGTAATTGAAAAGAGAAATTTATTTGCACATCATTATTATGAAAATGATGAAAAATCTGTTCTGAAAATATCAAAAGATATTTATGTTGCGAAGGACTTTGTTGAAAAGGTAAAAAAACATGTTGAAAAATCTAAAAAAATAGGTAAAACAAATGAAATATAATATGAAAAAATATGGAATGTTTATTGTTTTGATATTTGGAATTGTGCTATTAAGCAATTTTGCCCTTGCTGCCGTTAACTCTAATCCTCAAGTTACTAGCGTAGATGCTACAGTATGTTGTGAAAAAACACAATCTGGACTTTATTGCCAAGATGTTCCTGCAAGCGAATGTGCCGCCAATTCAAGACAAGTTCCTACAAGCTGCACTTCTACTTCATTTTGTAGACAAGGATTTTGTTATGATACTACCGAAGGAACTTGCTCTGACAATACTCCTCAATTAGTTTGTAATGCTGAGGGAGGGATATGGAACGAAGAAAAACCAGCTCAGTGTGGATTAGGATGTTGCGTTCTAGGAGATCAGGCAGCATTCGTTACACTAGTAAGATGCAAGAAATTATCTTCATTCTTAGGACTTAAAACAAATTATAATAATCAAATTAAAGATGAAGTGCAATGTGTTTTAAGTGTTCAAAATCAACAAAAGGGTGCGTGTGTATTTGACTTTGAATTTGAAAGAACTTGTAAATTTACAACAAAAGCTGAATGTGAGGGTGGGGTTGGAGGAGGAGATAATTCAACTGGATTACTTGGAGAATTTTTCCCTAGTAAATTATGTTCTGCTGATGAACTCGACACAAATTGCGGGCCGACTAGAAATACAATTTGTGCTCCTGGAAAAGATGAAGTATATTTTGTTGATTCATGCGGAAATACTGCAAATATTTATGATGCTTCTAAAGTAAATGATAAAGCATACTGGAGTAATGTTATAGATAAATCAGAAGCATGTAATCCAAACAGTCCAAATCCAAACTCTGCTGCATGTGGAAATTGTAATTATCTTTTAGGCAGTTATTGTAGAGAAGCAAGCAGCGAAACATCTAGGCCAACTTATGGAACTAATATATGTGCTGATTTGAACTGTAAAAAAACAAGTAATGGACAATCGTACAAACATGGAGAAAGCTGGTGTGTATATGATGATGAAGGGTCAATAGACGAAGGTAAAAATGCAGTTGGCTCTCGTTTCTATAAGCACGTTTGTATAAATGGAGAGGAAGTTGTTGAAGCGTGCGCAGACTATAGGCAAGAAGAATGTGTTGAAGATAAAATAGAAACTACTCAAGGAGAATTTGCGCAAGCGGCATGTAGAGTAAATCGTTGGCAAGACTGTACTGCTCAAAGAGATCAACTTGATTGTGAAAATATCGATAGAAGAGATTGTTTATGGCTGCCTGGAAAATTCAATGTGGCATTCATAAATGGAACTCAATCTGGCGTTTGTGTTCCCAAGAACACTCCAGGACTTAAATTCTGGGAGAGCGAGGAAGCAAAGGGGATATGTGCTCAAGGAAATGCAATTTGTATAGTTACATTTGAGAAAGGATTATTTGGAGATGCAAAATGTAAATCTGGATGTGAATGCTTAGCAGAAACATGGGAACAAAAACAGGCAGAACTTTGCACAGCACTAGGAGATTGCGGTCCTAACATAAACTGGGTCGGACAGCCAGGATACCGAGCCGGATATAAAAAAATAATTGAAAAATATAAAGGGGGAAAATGAAATTAGAAAAGCTTATAAAACCACTATTGAGAACTAAAATAGGAGAAAACAAGTAAAATGATGAAAAATAGGATATTAAGAGGAATTGGAGCAGGTTTAAGTGGACTTGCATTATTAGTTGGATCAAGCAATATTACTTTTGGCGATCAAATTGATGATGAGATTATTAGAGTAAAAGAGCAGATAGTGCAAAAAGAAGATCATCTAAAAACTACTCAAGCAGGGGCTTTTGCGGGAAGTGTTTTTCTTGGAGGTGCCCTTGATAGCCTCTCTGCTTCTGAAATTAATAAAGAACAAGCAACGTTAAACGCATTACAAGATAGACTTACTGAATTATTAAAATTAAGATATCAGAAAGATAACCCTACTAATGTTACAGTAAATGTAAATAATAATATGCCTACGCCTCAACAACAAATTTATCAACCGAGACAAGTTGAGCAACCTGAAGAAAAATTACCAAGGGTTTTTGTTTGTAATGAATGGATCGACTATAATAGTGATAATATCGCTGATGAAAGAGAATTTCTCGGAAGAAAAGATATTTTCTCTGATAATGAAAAGATGATGATTGTCTTTAGGGATACTAAATTTAAACAAGCCTATGATCTACAATTAAAATTGTTTAAAGGCTCTAAATTGTTTGGGGAAAATTCATATAATGTTCCAAGTTCTGAAAATGGGATGGCTTCTAAATTTCATTTAAGAACAGGGGTTATGTCTCCTGGAGAGTATACTGCCGCATTTTTTGTTAATGGAACTGTTGTTGAATCGACTAAGGTTACAGTTATTCCTGCAACTGGTTTGGAAAAAACTATTCAGCCATCACAACAAGTAAGCGATTGGCCGGAAGGAGATAGTTTTTTTGCGTGTAATTCTTATTTCGATGAAAACTTCAATAGTTTTAGAGAGTTTAGGGAGTATAAAAGAATTAAGGAAAGTTTTGATTTTGGTGAGTCTGTCATTTTAGTTGCAAAAATAGAGGGTAAAGAAGGTAAAAAAGTTAATCTTAGAATGCTGAATCATAAAGATGAAGTTATTGTAAACTCAGATGGAGCGATACCTAAAAATATCTCAGTATTACAGTATCCTAAAAATGGAAGCTTAAGTCTTGATCCAGGAATTTATCAGGCTCTTTGGGCAGTAGAAGATTCAGGAGTGACCAAAGTTATTGGTATAAATAGATTTGAAGTAAAAGCTCCAGACTATACTATTGCTACAATTAGAGATCTCGCCCTCGAACATGATTCACTTGAAGTAGGAGTTAGAGGAATGGCAATAAACCCTAATGTGAAAATATGGAACGCACAAGGAAGAAAAATACAATTTGCTGCATACTTTAATAATGAAGATGGAACTCCTCTAAAAGGTTCTGACAAGCAATTTGAAACAATTGATGGAAAAGTTTCTGTTGGAAGAGATCTTACTCCAAATAGTGCTGTTTTTGATTTTAATGATAGACTTTTTATGCCGTATGGACAATTAGAAATAAGAGAAAAAGGAAAACATAATTTGGAATTTGATCTCATTGTTTGGGATTTGACAGATGCAAACAATCCTAAAAGAATAGGGCAGCTTAAAGATCAGAAATTTACTTTAACAAATTAATAAAAACAAATGATGAAAAAGAGGGATAAAACAGAAAGAGGGATAAAAGCAAAAAAGACAATTGCATTTGGAGAAGTCTTTTTATTAATTTGTTTGACTTTTGCTGTTGCGTTTTTGCTTGGGCAGGAAATAAGAGTTGTGGGCGCGACGACTTATACGCTGGGAGAAGATAATTATAACTTTTTTGAAAATAAATATGTAAATTATATTACCAATGAAAAAGGAGAGGCGTCTAAGTATTATATTGCAAATGATAATGGACGGCAAGTTGTTATGATAGATAGTTGGGCAATTGATGAAGAAGTTGGAACGGTTCAAAATGGGGTTATAAATTGGAATGATGGTGTTGCTGGACAGGCACTTTTTGACGGAGCGATTGTTTCAGGAAATCAGATTACTATAAGAGAAGAAACCGCTGCAAGCTTGCCTTCTGAAGATAGTGTGGCGCCTGCCCGAGTAGTAGTTCCAGCAACACTTCCTGTTCAAACACCTGTAATTTCAACAGTTGTAAAAACTGGAAATGATGGCCCTGAAGCTAATCCTGGAGGCGCTGGCAAAATTTTAGCTACTTTTAATGGATTTTTATTTTCCAATGAACTTTTTAAACCTGAAGAAAAAAGTTTAACTATCGAAGCTCCACCTTTAACTTTAGGGGGGGGAACGAATACAGGGAGTTCTTTAGCGGAAAAAGTTGAGAAAAAAGCAGCAGAAACTGTGGGTGCGACTGCATTGTCTCAGCAAAGTATTGTATTAGCCGATGGAAAAAGAATTGATGCTAACGTGTTAGACAACATAAAGGTTAATGGACAAACTGGAACTTATGCGATTGGAAAAGAGGGAGTTTACTTTAAAGATTCAGTAGGAGGAACATTTAGTGCAGCTAGTGGAGCTGATATGAATAAAGTTTTGACAAGTGCAGGATTTACACAATCACAGAGTACTTTTGCAACTGGTAAAGATCTTATCAAAGGAGAAGAATTTTGGGTAAGTGGAGATAGTAAAAAATTAATAGCTGTCAATAAAGGTGAACTTTCATCATATGAAAGAGGAAGTGCGACTGATTCATGGACTGCTGCAGCTGGAGGGGCTGCAACAGGAACATACACAGGAAAACTTGGAATAGGCCCTTTTGGTTTTGATGTTAAGGGAAACATAATGGGAAGATTAGCAACAGGAATTAGCTGGGCTGGAGCTATAACCGCTGGATTACAAGTATTTGGACCATTACTTGGACTTGATAAAAATCTTCAAAATTCATTAAATCTGGCTGCAGTTGGGGGAATAATGACTTATCAAGGCGTTAAGGGACTCATTGCAAGCGGTAAAATTGGAGGAAATGGATTGAGTGGAAAATTCCTTGGTCCATTAACTGGAAAACAATTCGCTGCCGTTGCAGGAATTGGAGTTGCCGCAGCAATATTTATCTTCACATATAAAAAAGAAAGTAAAAAAATGGTAAGGTTTGAATGTTTGCCTTGGGAAGCGCCCACTGGAGGAAGTAAATGTGAAGAATGTAATAAAGATCCATTTAGACCTTGCAGTGAATATAGATGTAAATCTTTAGGACAAGCATGTGAAATTGTAAATCCTGGAACTGAAGAAGAAAAATGCGTATGGATTAATCCTAAAGATGTTACTAGTCCTACTATTCAGCCGTGGGTAGAAGCATTAAAACCCCAAGGACTAATTTATACTCCAGACAATGCTATAAGGCCTCCAAATAGAGGAGTCAAAATTGTTAAACAAGGAGCAAAAGAAGAATGTTTGCAGGCATTCACGCCACTTGAATTTGGAATTACAACCAATGAACCAGCTCAATGTAAACTTGATTGGGATAGAAATAAAACATTTGAAACTATGGAATTCTTCTTCGGAGAAAGTAACTTCTTTAGACAAAATCATACGCAAACAATGGCTTTACCAGGCCCAGAAGAAATTAGCGGTTCTCCATTAATTCAAAATGATGGAACATTTAGCTTATTTGTAAGATGTCAGGACGCTAACGGAAACTTCAATGTTGATGCCTTTGTATTCAACTTCTGCGTAGATGAAGGGCCAGATACAACTCCTCCAATAATGCAGGCTACTTCAATTGAAAACGGAGGAGCAGTCCAATATAACGCAGATAAAGTTCCTATAGAACTATTTGTAAATGAGCCTGCAGATTGTAAATGGAGTAGACAAAATAAGGCATTTGAAGATATGGAAAACATAATGAGTTGTAATACTGAAACATTCCAAATAAATGCAGACTTAACTTATAGCTGCAAGGGAGATTTGACTGGAATAGAAAATAGAGCTGAAAATAAATTCTACTTTAGATGTAAAGATCAACCAGGAAAAGAAGAAAATGAAAGAAACGTAAACGTTCAAAGCAAAGAACTTACTTTAAGAGGAACAGAACCGCTAACAATTCTTGAGGTTGGTCCAAATGGAACGCTATTTGGAAGCACCGATGTAGTTCCTATTACTTTAACTGCAAAGACAGATGACGGAGCAAATGAAGGGGAAGCTATTTGTTACTTCTCTGCAAGTGGAGGACAGGATACGTTTGTTGCGATGTTTGAAACAAATTCATTTGAACACAAACAAGAGCTTGATCTTGTTGCTGGGACATATAATTATCACTTTAGATGTATTGATGCTGGAGGAAATGCTGCTGAATCTCAAACAGGATTTACAATTAAAGTAGATAAGGAAGCTCCTAGAATCACAAGAGTTTACAAAGACACAAGTGAAAATGCATTAAAAGTTGTAACTGATGAAAAAGCTGAATGTACTTACTCATTAAACACATGCAACTTTGTATTTGAAGAAGGAATACAAATGATATATAGCAATCCTAGTGTAAATAATGTGTTGTTTGCAGAATGGAAAGCTACAAATGTATATTATATTAAGTGTAAAGATGAATTTGGAAATCAGCCAAGTCCAAATACATGTAATTTGATTGTCTCTGCTGTTGAACTTTCACAGCAAAACCAATAATTTAAAAATAGATAAAATACAAATATTTATGGCAGAAACATGGAACTATGAAAAATATTTGGTCTGGGGAAGACAAATAGGTGAGTTAAATCCTTTCAGAAATTTACCTCTTGAGAAACTTGATGAGGTTTCATTAATTTGTAGATATTATGATAAATTCTTTGAAAATGGCAGGCTAAAATATGATGAAAAAGATGAAGTGGGTAGAATAAAGACTGAATTAAAGAAAAGAGATATTAATGCTTTAAAGAAAGCTTATGAACATTTTGGTTTAATAAGACAAATTGCACATTCACATATGGATAATCGTATAGCTAGAAGATTTGAGACTATTCTTGATCATTTCCAAAAGAACTATCTTGATGATGAGAGAATTCTTCAAAAAACTGGCT
>JAGVWR010000048.1 GCA_018304205.1 Candidatus Pacearchaeota archaeon
ATAAGGGCCTATAGTATAGTGGTAATATGTTCGGCTGGCAGTCGAAAGATTCGAGTTCGATTCTCGATAGGTCCACTTCTAGCAACCTTAATAAACAAAGTTAAACATAATCCTTCATGTGTCTTTTTGAAGGAAGCTCTCTAATTGATAATCTATTCGTAGTTCTTATTGTGCCAATTGCGCTGATAGTACTTCATCTGCTACTAAATAGTCTAGTAAAATCTTATAGAAAAAGTAAACTCCCAAAAATAACCATTATTCTAGTTGCTATAATCTGGATAATATTTACATATTATTTGGCCTTTCCAAATGGACTTCCAAAATGCTAGATTTTCAGAAGTTTTTTAAACATCTTTCATCTCATTGAGTTATGGCGAAAGTCATCGGCATTATTGCTATAAAGGGGGGTGTTGGAAAAACTACTATTTCTGCATCTCTTGCATCAACCTTACATAATGAATATAAAAAGAAAGTTCTACTTGTAGATGCCAATTATAGCGCGCCCAATCTCGGACTACACATGGACATAGTTTCCCCCAACAAAACAATTCATGATGTTTTAACAGGCAAAGCCAGGATTTGGAGCGCAATACACACTAAATTCGGCGTAGATGTAATACCTGGAAGTTATACTTTTCAAGGAAATTTAAATGTTTTAAAACTCAAAGACAGAATAAAAAAACTTAATAGTTCTTATGATTTCATCATAATAGACTCCTCTCCAACACTAAATGAAGAAATTCTTTCTACAATGCTGGCTTCAGACAACCTATTTGTTGTTTCTACTCCAGATTATCCGACTTTAAGTTGTTCATTAAGAGCAGCAAAACTAGCAAAGCAGAGAGGAAAACCTATTTCTGGTATTTTATTAAATAAAATTAGAAATCCTAAATACGAAATAAATCTCAAAGAAATTGAAGAAGCAACAGGTATTCCTGTAGTAGCTAAAATCCCAGATGATAAAAATAACGTGGCTGCACTATTCATGAGAATCCCAACGACAATTTATAGCAAGAATAGTAGGTTCTCTAAAGAAATAAGTAAATTTGCAGCAGCATTGGTAGGAGTAAAAGAAAGAAGATCTCTTCTTGGAATGTTGCTTGGAGCAAACTTCAAAAAGGAACAAGTTAATAGACAACTATTAAAGGAAGGTTTTTATAATTCACAAATTCTGAATAATGATGAGTCCTAATTGCATATTTTGTAGAATAATTAAAGGCGAAATTAAAGCTGAAAAAGTTGACGAAAGCGACAATTTTATAGCTATAAGAGATGCCCACCCAAAAACTCAAGGGCACACTCTTATAATCCCAAAGATGCACCTTGTAACTATTATTGACCTGCCAAATAAATTAGGAAACGAATTATTAGAATTTACAAAAAAAATATCATATAGCCTGTTAGAAAAAAAGTATGGGGATGGATTTAATGTTATTATGAATAATCTCGCTCCAGCAGGACAAGTCGTAGAACATGCACATATTCATATCATTCCAAGAAAAGAAGGCGATGGCTTAAGAAGCTTAGCTTAGATTATAATTTCAGAAATTCTGGAAGAATTTCTGGATATTTCTTTCCTATAAAATGTTCTTTATTATGTTCTATCCTTACTTCTGCACCTAACTCTCTTCTAAATTTATCAGCATTCTCCTTGACATAGTTATAAGGATCGTTATCAGACAAAATTACCTTTAAATTGTCAATTCTTTCCTTAACTTTGAATAAATTTATTGATTCCTTAATCCAAGGTTTGGCAATTTGTTCAACTTCTTCATCCTCCAAATTAGCCAAATTAAACCAACCTGCAACAAATAAAGCTCCCCTTACTTCAACATCTAAAGTTTCCAAATATCTCATTATAGTTTGACACCCGATACTATGGCCAATAAAATAGATTTCTCCCTCAGACTTAACACTATCTTTTAATTTATCAACCCATAATTTAATCACTGGAACAGAAGTATCTGGCATCTCTAGAATAACAACCTTAAATCCTTTACCTTCAAGTTCTCTTTTTATCCAAGGATACCAATTCATTTTAGGATTAAAGTCCCATCCATGAATTACATAACAAACCTTTACCATTGTTTTAACACTCTCAAAATAAATTACATAACAAACCTTTACCATTGTTTTAACACTCTCAAAATAAGCGTTAAAACAATTATCAAATATCCGAATATCATAGAAATTATCCCAAAAACGCTTTTTATCAGAGCTGGAGAGTTAAAAACAATAATGAACAAAATGAACAAACAAAGAAGAACTATTATATATGTTTTAGAAGCATGATCCGTTTTCTCATATCCTGGAAGGACAATATACATTCCAGTCCTATTTTCTCTAGGGTATATATCATCTCTTTCCATCAACTGAAAAGAATGATTCAGCTTATAAATTTTTATGAAAATGGCTACGGGGAGGATTGAACTCCCGATCCCCGCCTTTCCCAAACCTAAAAAATTCCATGAGAGCGGTGCTTTACCACTAAGCTACGTAGCCACAAATACGAAACAAAAAGTGCTTTTTAAGTCTTTTTGATAAACCTAAAAAACATTAAATTAATAAAACACTTTTTCCTCCTTAAAACATGGCTTTAGTAACAGAAGGTGCAGACATTATAGGCACGCTAATAACAGAAATAGGACAAATAGGTCTTTGGATAAAAGCTGTCGGATTAATATTTATTCTATGGGTTATTTTTCAAATAATTGCCCTAATTGTAAATAGAAAAAAGAGAAAAGCATTATATAAAATATCTAGTGATTTAGAAAGAATAGAATCTAAAATTGACAAATTGTTAAAAAATAAGAAAGTCTAAGCTAACACTTCTTCAATTTGAACTTCTTTTTTGACTTTGACCTTCGGATTGTCTTTTACCCTGATTATTCTGGCAAGATATCCTGCGATCTTATTCCTTACAGACTTTGACGGCATTGTTGACCCAAGTAACTTCTTATTATGATTAAACTCCGAATTAAATGTATGTTCTCCATCAAGTAGCTGCTTAGCAGCTCTCTTAATCATTGTTGATTTTATTCTTCCCATTTCTATCATTGAAAAAAGAGGTATTTAAAGATTGCTTTTTCTTGAGCTGTTAAGTTAACGTCACCTGCTACTGTGTAGGCTCATGAGATTTGATACCACCTAACCTAAATAATAAAGCTCAGAAAATGTGTTATGAAAAAACACATTTTGAGAAGAGAATTTCTAAAATTAAAGTCTAATAACCAATCTTACAAACAATGTAAGGAAATTCTGGAGAAAGATTTGAGATAGCAATTAGCATAATAACTCTAAAAAGATGGTGGAAAAGATTTAATGAGACTGAATGGGATTTAAGAGATATTTCCCAGAAACCAAAGACAATTCATTACAAATTTACAGAGGAAGATAAGCAACGTGTAGTTGCTTATCGAAAAGGAGAAGGTTACAGCAGTCAAAAGCTAAGAGTAAAATTGCAGGAAAGAGAAATATTTATGTCTGAATCAACTATCAAAAGGATAGTCAAGGGTCATGGACTATCTAATGGGAACAAGATGGAAGGAATAAAATTGAAATGGGTAAGATTTGAGAGGCATTATCCAAATGATATGTGGCAAATAGACGGAACAGAACTCTCAAATGCAAAGCAGTTAGTTATTGTTGAAGATGATTGCTCTCGTTATTGTTTAGGTGCTATGATATTTGATTCGCTGACAACAGCGAATATGATTGAGATACTTGAGAAATGCATAGCAATGCATGGGAAGCCAAGAGAAATATTAACTGATAATGGACATGAATTTGGAGGAACATGGAAGGATAGTCAGTTTGATGAGTGGTGCAACAAACAAGGAATCATTCACATTCGTGCAGGAATTCATAAGGCAACAACTTTGGGAAAGATTGGAGCAATTCAATAGACTTATTTCAGGGAAATAAGTTACTGCAATAATGATGTTGAATCTTGGAGATACAGATATAATCATGAGAGACCTCATGAAAGTTTAAGGGGATTTGTTCCAGCCAAGATATACTTCCAGTATAAAAGGCATAGAAAACATTATGAGTTATGACTGGTATCATTTGTGTTGAGCCTACACACACCTGCTATAGAAGAGTTTTTAAATGAGACCTTATCTTGATTTTTATGGAAACTGTAAAGATAGAAAGACATTCAGAAAAACACTATACTATTAGAGGCAAATCTATGTTTGGTAACGAGATTATAATATATAGTTGTAGCAATTATTTACCTCAACAAGAACTTTACGATAAGGTAGATAGAAAAGAAGCCACTGATTTGCATGTCCTTTGCAGATTAGAGAATGAATCGGATGAAGAAATGCATCATCGTCTTAAAGAGGAAGTATTTAAAAGAGCATCAACACTCATGGCAAACACCCCTATTCACAATGTAGTTTCTACTGCAAGAGAATCTCCAAAAAGATTATCGGCAAGCTAATTTAATCAATCCTAGCCATCTATTTTCTCCTAAATCTAAGTCTTGCCCTGGACTACGAGGCATCTCATCTGTCCCACGGTGGATTTCTATAAAGTTATGTTGGATAATCAAAGAAGTCACGATAACTTAATCTTCTCAAACTTTATTAAATTTCTCCATTGTTTCAGATGTTCCTCTGCATTTTTATCAAGAATCCCGGGTGATAAAATAACCGCAATCATCTTTTCACTCTGTGCCTTCTGCAAAGCCAAATTTATATCAGTTTCTGTTATTTTTTTCTTATCTTTAGCCATTAAATAAAACTCCTGTTTTCCGAATAAACTATCTATCCTTATTTTTCCGGCAAACTCTTTCTTCTTTTCCAACAGCTTCTCAAGAACTTCTATATCCTTGGCATCTAAATAAGATAATATATTCTTTACAAACTCAAATTCCTGAGGAGTTTTAATTTTCTTAACTCTTGCGACTTTCTGCTTAACTTCTTTAGGATCATATATTTTCTTCTCTTCTGTTTTTATTTCTGTTTTTTCTAAAACGTTCTCAACAACTTTTTCTTCAACTTCTGTTTTTATTTCCGATTCTACCTTTACTTCCTTCTTTTCCTCTTTCTTCTCTTCCTTTTTTTCTTCAAAACCTTTATCTTTGAATAAAGAATGACTTAATATCTGCTGTACTGAGTTTCTTAGTTCGTTATCATTAACTGAAAAGTATCTCCAAAACAATTTAACTTCATCATCAATTCTCACTTTAACTGGTATTGCAAAATCTTTTATTGCCCTTAATGCTACTCTTATTATTGGAGTCTGTGTATCATCTTTTAAAACTTTGTTTTTCTTTAAGAGAGCTAAAGCCTCTTTTTCTCTTATATTCAAATATTGCGTAAAATTCTCGAGTTTATCTTCTTGTCCCAATAAAAAATAAAGTGGTGAAGACCCCACTTTCATATCACTTATCTTAAGTTTTTCTTCTGCCTTTAATTCGGAAAGCATGGCTGAGGCAAATAAAGGCTCAACCCCGAGCGCTTTTGCTATATGCACAGGTAAAGATGGTCCTTTAAACCTAAGAGTAGACAATATCATCTCTTTATCATGATTTATTTTTTGTAAATCAGGCATATTACTCTAAAATAATTAGATGTTATAAAGATTCTTATGATAAAAAGTGCACACTAC
>JAGVWR010000051.1 GCA_018304205.1 Candidatus Pacearchaeota archaeon
TTCTCTCTTCTTTTCCTCTTCCTTGGAATGATAGCTGCCGCATTTGTATTTTACTATGCATATACTGCTCCGCAAAGACTTGCAAACGAATGGAGATTAAAAGCTTCATCCCAAATGGTGCCTGCAATTTTATACGTTGTAGTCTATATGAAACACACCTCAAATTTAGAAAGAGCTATCGCTTTTGCAGCAGATCGTTTAGAGGGTGCTCTCGCTTTAGACTTCAAAAAGATATTTTATGATGTTGAAATAGGAAAGTTTTCAACTATAAAACAATCTCTTGATAATTACCTAAGTTCCTGGAGATATTACTCCCCAGAGTTTATAGAATCCTTCAATTTAATTGAATCTTCTCTTTTCGAACCTTCCGAATCTAGAAGAGTTCAAATTTTAGAGAAGGCACTCCAAGTTATCCTTGATGGCGTTTACGAAAAAATGCTTAAATATTCCAGAGAAATACGTTCTCCTCTTACAAATGTTTACATGTTAGGTATAATTCTTCCAACTCTTGGTCTTGCCTTACTTCCATTAGCCTCAACTCTTCTTGGAGGGTTAATAACTTGGTACCACGTATTTGTTATATTTAATATCATAATTCCTTTCTTCGTATTTTATCTTACCTCACAAGTGCTACTTAAGCGCCCAGGAGGATATGGAGAATCTTCAGTCTTAGAATTGAATCCAGAATATTACAAATTTAAATCTAAATCTGTCTGGACAAAGGCCTTTCTAATTTCTTTCCCTTTCTTAATAATAGGTCTCCTTCCTTTTATATTTCAAATAAATTTCTTAACTAATACACTAGGTATTCAACAAGATTATACTTTTGGAGACCTTGGCTTGCCTTACTTCCAAGAAACTAAATTATTCGACTTTAAAATCGCCACCTCATCAACCGTAGGCCCTTTTGGCCCCTTAGCAGTTCTTCTTAGTTTATTCATACCATTTTCAATTGCTCTGTTCTTTTCATATTCCTATAAACAGAAAACCCTTTCATTAATAAAATCCAGAGAAGATACTAAAAAATTAGAAGAAGAATTCACTAATTCAATTTTTCAGTTAGGTAACAGATTGGGAGATGGCATGCCTGCAGAAGTTGCATTTGGAAAAGTTGCAGAATCTACTCAAGGCTTAAATACCTCTAACTTCTTTGCGCTTGTTAATCAAAACATACAGCAATTGGGAATGTCTCTTGATTCTGCATTATTTGATAAAAAAAGAGGCGCAATAATCTACTTCCCTTCTCCATTGATTGCAACATCAATGAAAATCCTTGTGGAATCTGTTAAAAAAGGCCTACAAGTAGCCGCCCGCTCTTTAATGTCTATCTCTGAATATGTAAAAAATATTCAAAGGATAAATCAAAGACTAAGAGATTTAGTTGCAGAAATAGTTTCAGACATGAAATCAAATATGACTTTCCTTGCCCCAATTTTAGCTGGCGTTGTTATAGGACTATCAGGAATGATTACACTAATACTTAATAAGCTTCAGACAATAACAGAATTAAATCCAGACGCGGACATTTCGGGTTTAGGAAATTTAGGCAGTATAGTAAATATTTTTAATGTAAAAGAAATGATTCCGCCCTATTTCCTTCAAATCTCAATTGGAATTTACATAATAGAAATAATCTTTATTCTTACTTCTGCCCTTGTTACAGTAGACTCTGGCCAAGACAAACTAAAAGAAAAATACGACCTATACAAAAACCTACGTTCTGGAATTCTTCTTTATTTGATAACTTCCTTAATTTCAATCCTCGCACTTTCAATCCTGGCTTCAGTAGCTCTTGGTGGACTAACAACATAATATATCTTCTCTAGCAAGCTAATGATTATAAAGGCCTAAAAAATAGCATTTAAATGAATTTAATAAAAAATGAGAAGTTTTCTCTGGGAAAGCACACTTTTCCATTTACAATCTCTCCAGATTATTTTCAGCCAAATAAAACTACTGAGCTTTTTGTAGAAGCAATGACTGGAAGACTTAAAAGTCCATTTTTAGACATGGGTGCAGGTCTTTTTCCATTATCTGCCTGGGCACTTTTTGAAAATAACGATGTAAAAGTTTATGCATCCGAAAAAGTACCAGAACAAAGAGAATTGGGAAAACAAAATATAGAAAACCTTGCCTCTCTTTACCCCTGTAAGAATATCTTGAAAAGATTTGATAGTTACTGCGGTTCATGGTTTGATTCTCTTCCCTCTCCAAATGTATTAACATACGCAACAATTTCAGGAGATCTTTCAGGAATTGCTAATGATATAGGTAGACACATGGGCTGGTATAATGATAACGTGCCTGCGGGCGGTCTAGATGGAACTGAAGTTATAATCCCTTTCTTAGAGCGAGTTAGACCTTACTTATCTGAAGGAGGAAGTGTGTTTTTCCCTATAGCTATCGGATTTTCAGATCATGAAAAAATAATGGATTGTGCAAAAAAATATTTTAGAAAACTTGAAAAAAGAATAGGAAAAATAAATGAAAAAACTAAATTAAGGGATGATAAAAAGTTTATAATTCCTCCGGATAAACTTCCTGGACTAACGGATCTTAAAAGTACATATACTTTCTTAAAAAATCTTAAAAATCAAAATTCAAGAACCTTTTGGGAAGGCCAAATTTACGAAGCAACAGACCCAATAATTTAACTTTCATTTAATCATCTTTAGTAGCCACCAATTTTTCCATTCTGGAAAAACTCTATCGCTTATGGGTAAACCAACTTCTTCCCTTACTTTATCACTTATCCTGTGAAATGCTGTATTTGATAAAACATTAAATTGGTACTCCAAAATATCTTCTCTTTTGAGTTTTTTCGCAATTTCGACTATTTCCTGTTTTACTTTTGCTCTTAGCAATATATTATCATAAACTACATCCCAGTTTCCAGCCCACCCCTTAACACTTCCGGCAATACTTTTTATTATTTCACTCTCTCCATTTATCAGTTCATCACTTGGTTCTAATTCATCTTTATCAACATTGTATTTTAACAAATCGACAAATCCCCCCTCTTCTAAAGGATCTTTATTCCAATGTTTTCTTACTTCGGTAAGTCCTGTTACTCTTTTTTTTGCATGCAGTCCATCCGCAGTTTTAATTGGATTTGCAATTAAAATTAAATCTGTTGCCTTAAAACTAGTTGCTGGAACATTTAAATCATTTACAACTCTATCAAATACTCCATAAGGAGAATCTCCGTGTATTGTTCCCGCAACAACATTTGCTAATGCACCAACTCTCATTGCTTCATAAAGCGCCTTTGCTTCTTCGCTTCTTACTTCTCCAACAATTAAAGCGCTGTCTCCAAGTCTTAAACTCGTTCTTATTCCTTCAGAGGCCTCTATTTCTGTAGTTCCTTTTACTAATGCGCTCCTCACTTTCATTCTTAATATATCATATCCTACTTTTCTTAACGCGTCTGTGGGAAGTTCTAAAGTGTCCTCAATTACAATAGTTCTAAATTTAGGCATTATTTCAAGCATTAAACTTCCTAGCAAAGAAGTCTTTCCAGAACTCCTTGTACCTGCAATAAGCAATGTTCTCGATCCATCTATCATAAAACTCAATAATCCTGCTCCAAAAGAATTAATCATTTTTTCTCTTATAAATAGAGGTAAAGTCCAAGGCTGATCTCTGTGTCTTCTTATTGCATAAGCTAACCCATCTGGACTTAGTGGCTGCGTAATCGCAGATACTCTTGCTCTTGCTCTGTCAAAAACCAAATCTGTATCAAGTACCGGATTAGCCTCGTCAAGTGGTCTTCCACTTTGCAACCTTAATTTTGCAGCCCAAGAATCTGCATCTTCATACGAAGGAATAATATTCGTAACGCATTCGTCATATTTTTGATGCCTTACGAAAACAGAACTTTGCGCAATTGGAGCATTTAATACAATATCTTGTAAATTGATATCCATCAGCAATATTTCAATCAATCCAAATCCTATTGTATGTCTCACGAGTATTCTTGCTAGCCTGTTCAATTCTCTATAATTCAAATTTATTCCCTTACTTCTACTCAGTTCCAAAAGTAAATCTCTAGAAACATTGAAAAAAACCTGTCTTGTTCTTTCAGAGTCAGTAAATTGCTCCGCTTTGGGTCTATGCTCTGTCAAAACCCCTCTGGCAAGATTAAGAAGCATATGCTGTTCTTCATTAATGCTATATTCGGGAGGCATTACATGGTAGAAATATTTTGGATCGTTCTCTCTCTTCAAAATAGTTACGGTAATTGCGTCTTCCTCGTGATTTAATTCGTATTGATCAACAAGCTCCCCATCTGAAGGAAATTGTGCGACAAGTCTCGTAAAAGTAAAATTGGGCAATATGTCTGGCCTAAATATGTTTTTATAGATTCCCCGATCACCAAAACTATAACTTGATAAATATTCCTTTGCTTTTTTTATTAAATTTGTGTTCTCAAGCAAATTAAATATCTTTTCAAGCAACCTAGAATAATTAACAAGCCCGGATTTGTTAATTACCTGCCCTCCTTCTCTTTGTTCTCGTAATTCATTTATTCTCTTCCTTAGTTCAGAATAACAAGATATTGGATCTTGTATCAATAATGTCAGGAAATAATTTATATCTGCATAAACCTCAGAAACATTTCCGTATACGCTTAATTTTTCAGCGCTCAGTAACTGATCTTGCTTTAACAAATAATTATACATTGACGCAATTTCATTAAGAAATAATACCTGTTCAGAATTATAATTGTAGTTTCTCTGTTGAACAAAAATTATTCGAGAAACATTCGAATTGTCCAAAAGTGCACTTACTGTTCTTGACATAATTGCTGGACTATCTGCTATACTTGGAACAAATGGAGCATTCAGATAATTAACGTACATTACATTTTCACCCTGCACTCTCTCGACTTCAACATCGTACAATTTAGCCTCTTTATTAAATATCATACTATTAAATTGGAACGCACAATTAATAAATGTTCTTTATCTTTCGCATACAAAACTATTTTAAACCCGTTTCACCATAAAAATCAATGGAAGGTGGTGAATCTTATCAGGATTATGGGCAACAATTTTTCTCAGATATGAATACAAGACTTAGAGATCTAGAAGAAAAACAAAGAATCCTAAAGGATCGCATCTTGTTGATAGGTGAAAGTCTAATTAGAGAAAGAGAAAAGAATTTTGTTGAGATTCAAGATATGAAAAAGGTTATCATTAAAGTACAGGAAGAAAATCTTAGACTTAAAGAATTTGTCCAGAGAATTACAGAACACCTTTCCAATGCCGCAAGAAAAGAAGACTTAATGATCCTTCAAAGACAATTTGATTTATTCAGAAACACATAATGGGAACAATAGACGAAGTAAGAAAAATGCGAGAACAAGGACTTGAAAGAGAACAGATAAGAATACGTTTAATTAAAAATGGATTGTCTGAAGAACAAGTTCAAGAGATATTCTCTCAGACAGATATTAAAGAAGCAGTCTCTCCGATTGTAGAAGAAATTGATCAAATGAATATGCAACCTTCTATGCTTACAACAGAGCAGCAGAATCAGGAAAGATCAGAAAAAGATCCTCAAGAAATTCAAAATAAAAATCAGGCACCTATAGAACAACAATACCAACAAGAACAAGAAAGTCCTCAAGTAGAGGAACAACCTTACCTCCCAATCCCTGCTCCAGAACCTCAAGAATATAGTCAGCAATACGATCCACAGTACCAACAACCATATCAAGATTATCAACAATATCCCTCAGCATTGAGCCCAGACACAATCTCTGAAATTGCAGAGCAGGCAATAATGGAAAAAATAGGTCCTATCAAAGACCTTTTAGAAAAATCAATAGATCTAAAAAATACGCTTAATGTAAAAATAGACCATTTATTTGAAAGAATACAAAGAATAGAAAGCATAATCGATAAACTTCAGATTTCAGTATTACAAAGGGTTGGAGAATATGTTTCAAATATTTCTGACATAAAAAAAGAAATTATTGAAACTCAAAAATCTTTCAA
>JAGVWR010000016.1 GCA_018304205.1 Candidatus Pacearchaeota archaeon
TTTTGAGTTTAATAGAGATAATGAAAACTTTGAAAGATTTGATACATTTATTCCTACGAAATTTGCTTTTAAAGATTTTGCACACTGTTTTGAAAAGAAAATTTCTGGTTTAATATTTCTCTGATTGTAGTTAAAAAACATTATAGTTAGGGATTTATAATTTAACTTGTTTTTCACATAGAAAGCCGTTGTTACGCTGTCTATGCCTCCTGAACATAGTACAATTGCGTTCTTTTCTTGTTTTTTTACCATCATTCGACAAACTTCCAAAACTTTATAAATTTGATTCATCCAGAATTATTATGAAGAAACAGGCAAAAGACCTAAAAATTGGAGATAAAATAAAAGTAGCTGGAAAAATCGCAATGATAAAGGAATTTGAATTATCTGATATTGGAAAACAAGGAAGCAAAAAATGTAGAATCGTTGCTGAAATGGATAACTCTGAGAAAGTTGTTATAATAAGGCCAGATAATTATCCTTTTGATACTGAATAATATGATAGACATAATAATAACTTCTTATAAAGAACCTAACTCAACTCTTAGAGCGGTTAATGCTTTTTTGAAACAAAAAATAAAGGAAGATTTTAGAATAACTGTTGTTGATCCTTTTCCCGAAGTAGGTGAATTTTTAAAGAAGAAAATAAAAGATACTAGATTTGTCTTTTACTTAGATTCTGGTGAGGGAAAGGCATATGCTTTGAACTTGTTATTTCAAGAATATGGCTCGGATAATAAGAACGATTTATTTATTCTGACTGACGGAGATGTATATGTTTCTGAAAACTCAGTAAAGGAAATAACAGATAAATTTAAAGATGAGAAAATTGGCTGCGTTACGGGAAAACCCTTAAGTGTTGATTCGCGAAATACAAAATATGGATTTTGGACTATAGTTGCTTTTGCGGGAATAGATAAAGTAAGAAAAAGACTTGCAAAAGAGAAAAAATTCTTTGAGTGCTCTGGATATTTATTTGCAATAAGAAAATCTGTAATTTTTGACTTTCCTTTGGAAACAAGTGAGGACTCTATAATACCCTATTTGTTTTGGAAGAAAGGATACTTAATTGATTATGCGGACAAAGCAAAAGTATATGTGAAGAACCCTTCAAACTGGAAAGATTGGTTGAATCAAAAAGTAAGAAATGTTAAGGCTCATGAAAACTTAAATAAAATTGCTCCGGAAATGCCTAGAACTAAATCATTAATGAATGAAATTAAGGAAGGTGCGTTTTTTGCAATTCGTCAGCCTAAAAATTTGAAAGAATTTTTCTGGGTAATACAGCTTTATTTCGCAAGGCTTTATTTATACATAAAAACTTTCAAGGAATTGAAAAAGAAAGAAGCCTATAAGGATGGCTGGAGAGAGACTGAAATTGAAAGTACGAAACCTTTGGATTAATTCATTCTTTAATTTTCATTATTTCTTCTTTAAGTTGATCTAGAGAATTAACGATTGTCATGGAAGCAATTAGGATTGCGCTAAGGTATTCAAGTGCGTCGCTTGGTGATTCGTCTGTCTTTATGCCTATTGCTGGAATGCCTTTTGCATAAGCATAACCTAGTTCCCAGGCTGTACCTGCTCCAACATGAAGTCCATCAAGTAAAGCTACTATTAAGTTTGCATCTTCTAAACCTTCTGTAATGTCTCCTTTGAAGATAGTATCTACATCCTCCATTGTTTTTGCAAATCCTATGTCTCTGTGAGGAAGAAAAGTCTGAAATCCCAAAGATTTACATAAAACCTCTATTTTTTCAAGTGTCTCTCTTTCAGTATCTGTTCCGATCTTGCCTGCTATGTATACTTTCATAATTTTCCTATTATTATCTAAGTTAAAAGGTTTTGGATAACCTTAAAAATAATCCTAGTTATCAAATTACATGGAAATATTGATTATAAAGTTAGGAGCAAAGGGCGATGTAATAAGAACTATTTGTTTAGCAACTGCTTTAAAAAGAAAATATGAAAACTGCAAAATAACCTGGATAACTAAGAAAAACAATAGAGATTTACTTACTAATCATCCAGACATGGACTCTGTTTTAAGTATGGAAGATAATCCTACTTTTAATATAAATTTCGATCATTTATACAATTTTGATATAGAAAAGGAAGCTTCTGACTTGGCAATTAGAGCGAAAGCTGGAAAAAAGTATGGGTTTTATGTTGAAAATGATTTTGCGGTTGCATTTAATCTTGGTGCTGAATACTATATTAATACTATATTTGATGATGAACTTAAGAAAAACAATAAAAAAACATATCAAGAGATGATGTTTGAAGCTGCTGAACTTGGATATGAAAAAATATTACCTAAAATATATTTAAATGATAAGGATAAAGAATATGCTGAAAACTTTGCAAAGAAAAATTCTGTTAAAACCGAAAAATTAATAGGCATTCATATGGGTTCTTCTCCAAGATGGCCATCAAAAATATGGTCTGAGACAAAGATAAAAGAATTCATAAAAAAGGCTAAGAAAGAAGGTTATGAAGTGCTTTTATTTGGAGGGCCTAATGAATTAGAAAGACAGGATAAATTATTCAATGAACTTAAAAATGAAGAAATAAATATTTTGAGAAATGATGTGAAAAATACTGACCGAGAATTTGCTTCCCTTGTTGATTTATGTAAGGTTATGATTTGCTCTGATAGTTTTGCATTACACGTTGCTCTTGGCTTGCAAAAGAAAACAATTGGTTTGTTCTTCTGCACAAACCCTAATGAGATAGAATCTTATGGACTGCTTACAAAAATTGTATCGAAGAAATTATGGGATTTTTTCCCTGAAAGAATGGATGAATTTGATGAGGACTTGGTAAATAGTGTAAGTGCGGATGAAGTTTTTAATGAAGTTAAGAAATCTATTACCTTTGACCCATCTATCTTACTAAAAATAGATGAAGGAGATATTGTTAATATAAATAACATTTCTTTAGAAGTTCTAAGGATAGACAGCGAAGTAAATGTTGATAGGAGTACTGAAGAAATAAAGGTAACAGATGCTGGGAGAAATATGTTTCTTAAAGATGGAGATAATAATGAGTACCATATATGGGTAAGCCAAGATTTAAAAGAAATAAACTTGGAAAAAATAAAAAGAAAATTCATAAGCGAACCGTGGGATTACGAAATTATTGAGGAAATAAATTTGCTAAATAGCAAACAATAAAAAGATGGGTTTCTAGAGGATAATAATGAATAAGAGTGATGAAAGAAATGAAAAAGTGAAGAATTGGCTTAAACAGCCTCTCAACTTGGCTTTGCTAGGAGTTTTTGCTTTTGCCTTCTTTATTAGAATGTTTTATTTTAATTTAACTAAATTGCAGCCTTTATGGTGGGATGAGGCTGCTTATGGAATGCTTGCAAAGAATTTTATTTCTCATGCTTGGGATGCTAGTGATATAGTAATTGGAGAACTTACTATAAGACCTCCGTTTTTCCCTTTGATATGGAGTTACTTACTTAGAATTGGTTTAGATGAAATTGGAGTTAGGTTCATTTTAGAATTTGTTCCTTCTGTTTTGGCTGTTTTATTTGTTTACTTAATAGGGAAGGAGTTGTATGATCAAAAAATAGGCATAATTTCTGCTGCTATTTTTGCTCCTTTGTGGATTCATTTATTTTATTCAAGTAGACTATTAACAGATGTGCCTGCATTAGTTTTTATTTTGGCTGGAATGTTCTTCTTCTTGAAAAGTACAAAGAATAAATTTGTTCCAAAACTGTTTGTAGTATCATTAATATTAACTAGTATAGGAACATTGTTTAGGTATCCTCATGGATTGATATTTTTCGTTTATGCTGCATTTATTTTATTGACTGGAAAGATTGTTCTATTAAAAGATAAAAAATTTTGGATAACTGGAATAGCTGGACTTGTTCCAATGTGGATATTTTTCTTAGTTAATTATGTAAAAACGGGAAACATATTCCCTGCACTTCTTGGAGGAGGGTATGCTGAGGCAGTTAGTCAAAGTTTTGCGTTTAATATTTTATCTTTTATTCCTCTTTATTTGAAAGCAATATTCTTCATATTCTTCTTAGTTGGATTGGCTGTTAGTTTATTTGAGATATTCTTAGGATATGATCAATTAAAAACACATGAAAGGATAAAGAGTCATCTATTTAATATTCTCTCGATTGTTATAATATATTCTTACTTTATATTTAAGATTAGAGGAGCTGAAGATAGATGGCTTATGATATTAGGATTTAGTTTTGTAAGCTTAAGTGCGCTTGGAATTGATTATGCTTACGGATTTGTTAAGAAATATAACAAAAATATAGCCGTTATAGGACTAATTGTTGTTGTATTGTTTGGAATGTATAGTCAAGTAATATTTGGAAAGGATGTAATAGATCAAAGAAGAGAAAGTTTCTCACAAATGAGAGAAGGATTTGAGTGGATAGAAGCAAATACTCCTCCTGATGCTGTTATACTCGGGCAGGGAATTGAGGTTTATTCCCTTTATTATTCTGGAAGAATGTATGAGAAACTTAAGCCAATAGGAAATACAAGCGAATTTGAGCCTGTAAAGGCACAATATTTAGTATTACATGCTTTTGTTCCACAAGATCAATTGCAAGGCTATTTGAACAATAATTATGATAAGTGGGAAGCAATAAACGCCTTCTTCTTTGATAAAGAGCAAAAACAGGCCGCCTTAATAATTTATAAAGCCAAATAGTTAGGTGAAAACATGAAAACTATAGATTATTATGAGCATTGGAATAAGGTTAGAAAGAAAAAGACTGAATTATTGGATAGAGAGAAGATTTCTTTTGGAATGATAAAAAATATTATGGGAAAGAACAAAAAGTTTATTGACATGGGGTGTGGAAATGGAGATTTCTTAATTTTTTTAAAAAAATACTTTGATAAGACGAAGATAGACATCAAATTAAAGGGGATTGATTATTCTCCAAGTGAAGTTAAAGAAGCTAAACATATGGGGCTTGACGTTGAGCAATCTAATTTTGAGGAAGGAATAAAGCTCAAAGATAGTTATGATGTTGCTTATGCCGGAGAGGTTATAGAACATTTGTATAATCCTGATTTGCTTTTGTCTGAAACAAATAAAATTCTTAAAAATGGAGGTTATGTGATAATTACTACTCCAAATTTATGCGCCTGGTTTAATAGGATATTAATGCCATTTGGAGTTCAGCCGCTATTTTTAGAACCTTCAACTAAATCAAAGCTTGTTGGATCTGGATTTTTGAAGAGATTTAAGAAGGGACACGAACCGGTTGGGCACATAAGAATTTTTACTCTTGCTGCTCTTAAAGATTTACTTAAAATGAATGGATTTAAAATCATTGATGTAAAGGGAGCGATATATGATGAAGGTTTTCCTGGAAGTATACAGCTTGTTGATAAGTTCTTCAATCTCTTCCCGACACTTGCTTCTCACTTTGTTATCTTAGCTAAAAAGGTAAAGTAATTTATTTATTATAACTATCAACGTAATCAAAAATAATATCTAAAATTTTAACACTATCCTTATGAGTTGACTTTCTTTTTGAAATAACTCTTTTAAAAGAAAGTTTATCTGTGAGATAACTTCTATCAATTAATCTCCTATGTTTTCTAAATATTTCTTTAAATATTTCTTCTTCATGAGCCTTCAAATTTCTCTGGGATAAATACTCAGAAGCTGCACTTTTTATAATTCTGTGTTCTTTACGTGACTCTTGAGATATTGTTTGATTTAATAAAAATAGGTTCTCTTTGTATGTTCTTACCCATGGAAATATTTTACCGAAAATATTATCACTTTCTATCATTAAAGAACGCTCTAGTTCAAGAAAAACTTCTAAGTATATAAAATTGAATGCTTCTCTTGATCTTCTTATTTGTTCTAAACAATTATTCTTTGTATTCACAAAAAACAGTTTTTAAGCTATATTATAAATGTTTAGTTAGATCGAATTAACACAATAATCCTTAAAAATGGCATATTTCTGACATTTTAATGAAAGCTCTTATAACTGGGGCAGCAGGATTTATGGGAACTAATCTATCTATAAGATTATTAAAAAACCCTAATAATAAAATTATCGGTGTAGACTCTTTAATAAGGAAGGGATCGGAAGAAAACCTAAAACTTTTTGAAAGGGAGAAGAGATTCAAATTTTACCAAGCTGATATTGATTATATTGAAAAAATAATAAAGAAAACTAAACCAGATGTTGTTTATCATCTTGCTGCTCAAGTTGCAGTTACATCAAGTGTTGAAAATCCAAAAATGGATTTTGAAATAAATGCTTTGGGAACTTTAAGAGTTGTTAATACTGCTTCACAAATCAAAGCCCCAGTGATTTATACATCTACTAATAAAGTCTATGGGGACAATTTAAATAAAGTTCCAACAATTGAATTAGTGACTAGATATGATTTTGGAGGAAAATTAAGGAAAAAAGGAATTGGCGAAACATTTTCTATTGATGCAAAACATCACACTCCTTACGGATGCTCTAAATTAACTGGGGATATTTATGTTAGAGATTTTGGAGGAATTGTTAATAGGTGTTCTTGTATGTACGGTGTTCATCAACATGGAACTAGTGATCAAGGATGGCTTTCATATTTTGCAAAAAATAAAATTCTTGGAAAGGAAATTACAATATATGGAGATGGAAAACAAGTTAGAGATGCTGTACGCGATACGGATGTTACTAGATTACTTGAAATGCAAGGCAAGGCTTTACTTGATGGAAGAAATGAATTGAGAGGGGAGGTATTTAATGTTGGCGGAGGATACAAGAATACTATTTCTTTACTTGAACTTTGCACTTTGTGGGATATAAAGCCTAAATTTAAGGGCTGGAGACCTAGCGATCAGAAAGTGTTTTATTGTGATACATCAAAGGCGGATAAGATGCTTAATTGGAGACCGGAGATAGACTTAAAAACAGGTCTAGATGAACTTTTTAGATGGACGAACAGAAATCAATATACCTAATATATGAATTTTTATCGGAGCAGGGCGGATTAGAAAGAGAAATAATAAACCATGCCAATTTTCTTAAGAAAGAGGGATATAAAGTTAAGATTCTAACTTGCCACTTTGACAAAAAGATATTAAAATTATTGCCTTTTGATGGATTAAAGATCGAGAGTATCAGTAAAATAAATACTAGAATGGAGACACTTAATCTTGTTCTATGCTTTTTAGGGTTAAACAAACTTGAAAAATATAATCCCAACGCATTCCTAAGTTATAGTGCGCCATGTAATTTTCTTATTAGAAATAAGAAAACTAAAAGAGTCAATTACATAAATCATTTTCCTCACTTTCTTTATCTACGGGGAAAAGAAAAAATAGAATGGGCTAAAGGGACTCAAGGAGTAAAAAGATGGATAAGTGTATTTCTTTCTTTTATTTTAGGAAAATTGCTAAGAAAGGTTGATTTAAAACTTGTGAAAAAAAATAATTTAAACTTTGTAAATAGCAAATTTACTAAGAAAACCCTAGATAAGATTTACAAACTTAATTCTATCGTAAGTTATCCTCCTTTAGATCCTAGATTTAGACTATCAAAGAAAAAAATAAATGAAAAATTCATATTTAGTTCAAGCAGAATTATCCCTGATAAGAAATACGAGTGGCTTATAAAATCAATTAGTTATATGAAAAACAAGTTGCCTTTGTACTTGGCAGGAAGTGTAAATGATAATTATAAAAGAAAACTTATTAACACTGCCAAAGACAATAAAGTTAAAATAAAGTTTCTTGGAAAGCTTACAACTGAGGAAATAATAAAATATTATACTTCTGCACTTGCGTTCGCATTTGCAACACCAAAAGAGGATTTTGGTCTAGTTCCTGTAGAAAGTTTATCGTGTGGAACGCCAGTTGTAATCTGGGGAGATGGGGCTGGGCCTACTGAGCAGATTATTGATGGTATTAATGGTTACTATGCTAAACCTTATGATCTTAAAGATTTTGCAAATAAATTAGACTTGCTTATTGATAATAATTTAAAATCAAAGAATAAAAAGAAGATAGTTGATTCAAGTAAGAAGTTTTCTGCGAATTATGTTAAGAAGGATTTTGTAAAGAAGATAAATGAAATATTAAAGTAATTTATCTAGCTCGCAGTTTCCAACCTTCTTTTGTTCCAAAGGACTTGAATTTTACATATATGCTTGCTATTGAGGTAAGTGCAATCCAAAAAGTTACTATTGATCCTTCAGTTATGTTAGATTTGAATGATTCTCTAAGCATATAGATTATAGAATCAGAGTAATATTTGTTTAACTTAAACTTTTTTTCTTTTTTTATTTGTTCCCTGGCCATAGCAGTTCTTATTTTTTGTTTGAATAGTTTTTTTATGCTGATATCATCATAAACAGCAATCATTCTTGGCATCTCTATATCATCAAATAGAACAATATCATAACCTTGACTTTTTATGTCTCTTGTTCTCTCAAAATCGTCTCCAAGAGAAGTGTTTTCTTTGAATAATTTCTTTCTAAATATGTTTGTTAGAAACATTGTTGGCTCTTTTATATAGTTTACATTGTTTTTTTTGTAAGTCAATCTTTCTTTTTGAAATTTAAACCAATAGAAAGAACTTAGAGCTATCATTTTGTATCCTAAATTGGAACTTCCTAATTTTGTTTTTTCAAATTCAACTGGAAAGGATTCTGCTATTCCGCCAATTTTTTCATTTTTAAAGACAGACAGGAATTTAAGTAATTTTTCTTTAGTTTTTACGGTAAATATCCAGTCAGCGTCGTTAATTATGACTATTTCTCCCTTCGCTTTTTTTATTATATTGTTTATTACTGCTGTTTTACCTTGTCTTAAATTTAGATTTATGTGCTTTATTTTTTTGTTGTTTTTTTCATAACTTTTTACTATCTCCTCTGTTTTATCTGTACACCCATCTAGACCAAGGATAATTTCATAATTCTTGTAAGGTATCTTTGATAGGTCTCGTAATGTTTTTGAGATTATTTTCTCTTCATTGTGTGCTGCGATCAAAAAAGATAGTTTTGTTTTTTCCATTGTATTGTTTTTGTCTTTTATTTGGGTATGAATCCTATAAATTTGTCATAAATCCTCACGAATCTTCTTAAAGGAGAACTTAGGATTCTTAATCTTATAATTGCTAAGGCCATGAATGGCCCAGAATGCCAGAAATTAATTGTTTGGTATTTTTGATCTGCCCAGATTGTTGGAACTTCTTTTATTCTAAACTTTTTTTTTCTTAATTTGTAAATTAAATCTATATCAAATGCAAATTGAGTTATACCTAGGTCATTAACTATACCCTCTATAGCCTTTCTTTTGAATACCTTTGCACCGCACTGTGTGTCTTTATATGGCAAAAGAAAAACTGCTCTAAATAAAGCATTAAAAAGCCTAGAAGCAAAGATTCTGGCTAGTGTATTTCTTGGTTTTACAATTGCTCCTTTTATATATCTGCTTGCTATTACTCCATCAACATTATTTACCTTTTTTATTAAATTATAATATTCTTCTGGTTTGGTAGCCATATCTGCATCAACAAAACCAATCAAATCATTTGATCTTTTTAGGGCGTCTTTAAAACCTTCTTTGATTGCATAGCCCTTTCCGCCTTTCACTAGATTTAGATATAGAATTCTCTTGTTTTTCTTTACATACGTCTTAACTATTTGTTCTGTTTTGTCTTTTGTATTATTTATGACTATAATAATTTCGTAGTCTAAGAGATCGTTTTTTCTTAACTCTTCAAAAAATCTACTGTATGCCTCAAGTGTTCTGTCTATTCTTCTTTCTTCATTGTATGCTGGAACAATTATAGATACTTTCATAAAAAATAGTTATATTGGGCCATTTTAAAGGTTATGTATATTGTGTATATTATTTCTTATTTTAAGAGCATAATTTATATATGTTAAATACAAGAAATATGAATGAGTGAAGGTGGCAATGACGAGGTTATTGGGAAAGTAATAGATAGAATATTTGAGACTCCTAAGAACTTGGCTTATTTATTGGCGATCTTTATGGTTGGATTTATATTAAGACTGATCGCTGCAATTAACTTATCTGTTTCTGCTGATGACATGCATTTTGTTACCCATGCGATAAATTTCTTCTCTGCAGATAGACTTGTTACTTATGATCAATCTTCGGGACTGTGGTTTGCATTTACTAGTGTTATATACAAGATATTTGGGATGACGCAATTGACTTCTAGAATGGCTCCATTAATATTTGGATCTTTTAGTATTCTAGTTATATATCTTTTGAGTAAGGAGTTTTTTGATGAAAAAACTTCATTGTGTGCTGCTTTCCTACTGGCTATCGCTCCATTCCACATTAAAAACACTATAGCTGAAATGGATGTTACTGCCATGTTTTTTGTATTAACTGCAATGTTTCTTTTTGTGAAATCTTTGAAAAATGACCGATTTCGATATTTTGCACTAAGTGGAATTTTTATGGGACTTGCAATTTACACTAAAGTATATCCTTTGCTCTTTATTCCTTCACTTCTATTGTATTTTGCATACTATAATAGAAAACACAATGAAAAAATATTTAAAAAAAGAAACATCAAGAAAATTTTAGTTTTCTTGTTTTTCATATTTATTTTTACTATTCCTGCTTTGGCTCATAATTATTTGTTATATAGTGATAAAGGGTTTATGGATCTTCAATTTACTAGAACTTTCGGTATAGGAGAAGATGTGTCCGCACAGTATTATTCTTGGGATGCACAATTTGAGGCTAAGAATTCATGGGCTGGACTTATATTTGGAGATACTAAACATGTTGCTTCTGGGGCACCATTACTTTACACTGCCGTGATGTATATATTTAAGGGGGATCCTCTGAATTTTGTTTTTGGAGTAATTGGAATTTTACTAATATTGTTTTATAGAAAGACAGAAAAGAATGAGAATCGTGAAAAAGGAAAGGAATACATTAAATTATTTGTTTTGAGCATTTTATTTGTATTGCCTTTCTTGGCATCTATAATATTATTGCCTAAGCACTACCTATTTTTAGAAATATTACTTATCCCTTTTTCGGCATTCACTTTAATATCGATTAATAATTTAATTTCTAAAGGAAAAAATAAAAATTATCTGAAGGTTTTTGTTGCAATTATATTTATTTTCTCATTAATATATTTAGGACTTCCTCCAAAGGCAGATATTCATCATTTTTATGGAGAAAGCCACGTTGGGCAAGTTATAAATTATAAAAATAAAAATATAGCTAAAGATTCTCTAATAATTGCGGACAATAGAATTTACCTGGGTAGGAGTTATTGGATGTTCCAAGAAAGACCATTTTTAGAAGTGAGCGACTTTTTAGCAGCCGCCCAAGAATCTCAGAAGATAGCTGGGGAAACTAAAAATGTCGGGGTGTATTATTTTGAATGTGTTATTGATGATTGTGGTTGGGGTTATATAAAAGGTCAGCCAGAATTTAATAAGTCGATGGAAGATTTTACTGCGCTATTTGCAACTAGTGGAAAACTTGTAAAGGAAATATATGAGCCTATGGAGAAAAAACCATATTATCCCTTATTTGTTGGAGAAAAAGAGCAGATGATAAATGTTTATTATGCTGAAGTGCCACTCAAGCAGGCAGTTATTGATTACGCAAAAAAACCAAAGGTGTGGTTCCTATATCCGATTGGATATCAGCCTAGTACGGAAGTATTTGATAATTATCAGCCAATTAGTCTAACTGAATTGTTAGTTGATAAAACTGCCAGAGGAGTTGTTATTCTAGCACTTATTCTCGCATTTTTAAGTCCAATTTACATATTATATTTACTCTATAATTCCAAAAAATGAGAATCTCTATTATAATTCCTGTATTTAATGAAGAAAGAACCTTAGAAAAGATATTAGAAAAGATGTCTAAATTAAATCTTGGAATGAGGAAGGAAATCTTGATTATAAATGATGGAAGCACAGATAATTCTAGAAAAATAATTGAAGACTTTATTAAAGAAAATAAAAAAGAAGATATTAAGGTTATAAGTAAAAAAAATGAGGGAAAAGGTTCGGCAATAAGAGTTGGAATAAAATTAGCAAGGGGAGAAATTATAACTATACAGGATGCTGATTTAGAATATGATCCTAATGATTTTAAAACATTGATTAAACCAATTGTAAATGGAAAGGAAAAAGTTGTTTATGGATCTAGATTTTTAAAAGCACATAAGCCTATGTATAAAATTTATTTTTTGGGAAATAAATTTTTGAGTTTCTTAACTAAAGTGCTCTATGGGCATAGAATAACTGATATGGAAACTTGTTACAAAGTTTTTGATGCTAAGGTAATAAAAAGTATAGATCTTAGGGCAAATAAATTTGACATTGAGCCTGAAATAACTTCTAAAATTTTGAAGAAAGGAATAAGAATAAAAGAAATTCCTATAAGTTATAGTCCTAGAAAAATAGAGGAAGGTAAAAAAATAAACTGGAAAGATGGAATACAAGCTATTTTTACTTTATTATATTGGAGAGCACATTAGTTTGGATCTATCTCTTTTCTAAAGCGTAAGGAATATCAAAACTATAAGGACAAATAATACCCTCGCCAATTTTATCTACATTAGGATGTGATGCCTTACATCTTTGGCCGTGTCCACCAGTATTATAACGACATTCTACATTGCTAGATATAATATTGGTATCTGGACTTTTGTAAATCTTAATTTTAATATCTACATCTTCACCTAAACATTCATTTCCTTTAGTATCTCTTCCCTTGCATTTAATGGGGTAAGTTTGTTCAACGTATTGAGTTAATTCCATAATTACTTAGAAAAGTTACATTATATAAACTTTTTTGTGATGAAAATTAGAATATATCTTCACAATATTTTAGTCTAGGACTGCAATAGAACCCCATAAGAAAATTACAGAAGAAGTTAAGAATGCAATAGAAAATTCTAAAAGAGAGTCATTAAACAAGAAAAGAAGAATTATACCAATCAATAGGAATGCAAAGAAAAATATTATGCTTTTGTTTGATGGTTTATTCTTTGAAATTTTATAAAGAACGTTCAAATTTGCAAAAGATAAAACTCCTGTTGCTAAACCTAAATAAAACAAAATATTTGCCGATTCGTCTATGAATTTTCCTGCAAATATTCTTATTATCCAGTCGGGGATTAGGAAAAATAGAATTAAGGCTGCTGCAACTCCTAGAGTAAGTAAAATCAATGCGTTAAGATAAGTGTTATGGTCCTTACTTTTCTTTTTATCTAAGCCCTCTTCCGCTGATATTGGAAACATGGCTCTGCTTATTGGCTGGGTACCCCAGAAAACTGCCTTTGAAAGGACGGAAGCTAAAGAATAAAGACCTGCGACTTCTTTTGTGAAAACTAATTGAGCTATAAACAGATCAATTGTATAAAATGCAAGAATAGAAAAAGTAATAAGGAAAACGGATATTGAATCTTTTCTAAATTCTATTGTTTCTGCTTTCTTTTCTTCTGCAGAATAGATTGATTTTATACTTGGAAAAGAGAAAAACAACGCTACGGCGGATCCTAAAAGTGCTCCTCCTATTGCTCCGTATACTTTCCATCCTAACAATACTAAAGCTACAGAAGCAACTAACTTAACTGATGATTCTATTATAAGATTTATTCCTAATGAATAAAATTTCTGCCTCCCTTGCATTATTCCTCTTGTTAGGGGAAGGAACAATGCAGTAAAAATGAAAAGTCCATTTAAAGCAAGAAGAGTGTACGGAATGCTTTCTAAATATGAGAATGGAATTGCGAAGATTAAATAGACTATAAAGAATAAAACTGTAACTGAGGATAATTTCTTAAATGATCTATTTAAAAGGTTTTTTAATTTTCCATTATCTTTCTCTCTTGATGATTGTCTTGCAAAAACTGTTTGGATAGCTTCTGTAAAAATACTTAACACATATATTAAATAGAATAAGGCGGCGAGTATTCCGTAGTCTGCTATTGAAAGGGTGCGTGCCATTGAAGCTTGAAATATAAAATTAAGAAAACTATAAACATTAAAGACTATTAAAAGAATAAAACTGCCTTTTATAAAATTCTTATTTATAGTAATCATATTCCAAATATTCCTTCTCTGAATATTAAGAATCCGAGAAGAATTATTATTATTTGGAATGCCCATATCATTAACACTGCTCTTTTCTCAGTAGGTTTAACATTTAATCTTTGCATAATTAAAATGGCCAAATGATTTAGGCTGTATATTCTCTCATATTTAAGACCTAACGATCCATCTTGATTTGGCTTTCCAAAACTTTGTTTTATTAATCTTCCACGAAGTTTTAAGACAGTTTCAAGTATGTATGGAATATAAAAGAATAAAGCTATTTTTTCAAAATTGCCTAAAATTGATAGGATTGCTATTAATGCTCCTACGGAATATGTGAGGGCGTCTCCGGGGAAGACTTTTGCTGGAAAGAAATTATACATAAGGAATGCTAACAAAGATGCAGCCATAATTAGGGCGATGACTGCAAGCCAAGAACTTCCTGTGAAAAACGACAGGAAACCTAGACCTAAAAGCAAAATAATTCCCTGTCCTGCTTCTAGCCCGTTAAAGCCTGCAAGAATGTTGAATGTTGTCGTTGCGCCAATTATACCTATTGGAATTACAATTAAAGGATATAATAGACCAAGATCTACTTTTCCTAAAATCGGTATGGCCACTAAAGATTTTCCTGCATTTATTGCCATAAGAGGAATTGCTGCAATAATTAGTAAAATAACTCTTGATTTTATTGAAAGCCCTCCTTTTCTCCATCCAAATAAGTCATCTATTAATCCTATTCCAGATGCAATAAGAATTACTGAAAGAAGCGCCATTAGTTCAATTAAAAAAGTCTGTTTTTGAACTATGAAAACCCTATAAGCTATAAAAATAAGAGTTCCAACGGTAAATCCTAAAACTGCTATTATTCCTCCGGAACCTGCTATTTTTTCTGATTTTGATTTATTCATATCATCCCAAATTAATCCTATATCTTTTGCTTTTTTTATCCAGAACGGAATAACAAATAAAGTAATCAGAAAACTTAGCAGAATTGGTATTAACAACATTATATCTATCATCTTGCTATGTCGAGTTCTTTTGGATAAAGAGTACTCAAATACTCTTGTTTGAACTCTATATTTCTAGGATATGAAATTTCCCATATTCTTATAGGTCCTCTTACTCCATTGTAATAAACTATATCTCCTTTAAATGCAGGATTTTGTTCTCTTATGACTTGAACTATATAATCATCTTCTGAATGCACTAATTTGAAGTAAGGATTATTTTCTCTGTATATATACAGTCTAGTTAGTTGTGATTTTACTGTTCTCCTTGAAAGATAAAGTATTGCTCCATTAGGATCAACGGCGTTTTGATTTACTGCAGGGAAAATATAAACTCCTACATCTACACCAGAACCATAATCTACAAGTTCAACATCAAATGCATATCTCAGGGGCAAAGTAACTTGCTGATTTTGATATATAAAGATTCCTTTTGGTTGACTTATTATCTCTCCTGCACTATTCCTTTCTATTATAATAGCTCCAAGTCCTGCTCTTGATGAAGGAAGGAATATTTCTTTTCCATCTTGATTGTAAATTATATCTTCATCAAGAGGAGCTCCACCAGTATAGAAATAAGAAGTTGAATTCTTTCCTTCTTGTGTTGCTGAATCATCTTTTAAATAAGTAGGAATAAAACTTGCTCGGTCATAATTTGCATCAGAACCTATCGAAGAAAACGCAGAGTATTTTCCTATGTCTGTTGAATCTATAAGGAAATGAGTCGTATTATGTGCGTAAAGGAATTCAAGGGCCTGAAAATTGTCCGTTCCTGTTAAAGCATAACGGCCCATCATGTGATTCCAGTATGAAATTGCGTTTCCTCCATCGAGTACTGTTGCTCTTTCTCCTATTGATTGTACCCAGTATCCATAATCCCACCAGTGTCCGAAGACTGCATTCTTATTTGTGTTATCTCTTACGTAAGCCATTGCTTTCTGCCACTGCTGCGTATAAACTGAAGGGGCATAATTTGCAGCTTCACCTTTTGATTGATTATAGAACACATCACCTGAATATACAAGTGAAATTATTATTATCGCTGTAATTGCATAACCTGCTAGTTTTGTTGAGTTATCTTTTATTTTTTGCGAGTCAGAGAATACTGCAACAACTAAATATGAAGCTAAAATTGCTCCTGGGGGAACTAACAACATTACTAATCTTACTGATCCTCTTGCTGCAACAGCAGTCATTAAAAATAGAACAAGCAAAAGAATAAGTTCAAAATGAATTGATTTAAGTGTTTCTCTTCCTTCTTCTGTTTTATTTTTCTGGAAATAATAATATGCTAAAGATCCAACAAAAAGAATAAATCCTAATGCATAGAGACCAAGACTAGTAAAATTTGATCCATTTAATGTGCTATTTCCATCATAACGACTAAATATCATTCCGAAAAAGAACAATGTATAAGTTGCAGAAATTATTATTCTTTCTTTCTTTGCAAATTTAGAAGTCATGAAATAAACGAGATAAATTGATCCTATAAAGAATAACCAGAAGTAAATAGGAATATTTCTTATGACTGGGCCAAAACTACCGCCCCATTCAGTAAAAAAGGGTTGCCTGTTTTCTGCTACGGTCTGGATTAATCTAGTGGTTGCTGGCCTTACTAAATTATCCACAAGGTAAACTATTTGGGAAGGTATATAGGATAAACCAAATAGAATAGTTGCGAGAATAGAAATTGCAATCATTGCGATTATTGTTGTCTTAATTTGATCCGGTATCTTATTCCATTTTTCTAATCTCAATTGATGTTTTAATTTTGTACCAAATAAAACATAATGAAGCAAAATTATAACTAAAACTATTATTGCTGAGGCTGTTTGTGTTGTTTGGGTTAAAGATCCAATTCCATATCTTGATGAGAAAGGATACATAAGTATGAATGAAGAAAGAAGCCAGATAATGTAGACTATAATTTTTTGTTTATTTGTCTTTCCTAATAAAAATGCGATGAAAACTGCTGGGCCTATAGTCAAAAATATGAAAGCATAACCTCCCCATACTAAAGCTGCGCATGCTGTTGCTGCGCCTGCCAAAACTGCAAATGCGTATGCTTTCTTGTTTGCATTTGATTTCCAGGCGCTTAAGAATGCATAAAATGCAATGAAAATAAAGAAGAATGCCGCTGCCTCTTTTTCTGGAATTCCTGCTATTGTTCTTGGTAAAAATATTGGAATAACTGCGAAGAAGAATGAGGAAATGATAGCTATAACATTTGCTTTTTTAACTCCTAGAGAATCTAAAAATATTTTTCTTACTAAAAAGAAAAAAGCGATAACTGTAATTGCAAAGAAGAAAACTGGATAATAAATTGCAGATAAAGTTACGGAGTCTGATCCAAAAAATGTGGCTATATTATGAAACCAGGCCATCATATATGGATGAAGTAATAATTCTGCATTTGTTTTATAGAATAAAGGAACGTAACGCATTTGGTCTATTGAAAATAAAGATCCGTTTTCTACTATATATTTAGACCAACGCAAGAATAAGAAAGGATCTAAATCTGGACCAAGAGTCCAATCTCCTGTTGTTACGTCTTTTAACTTGGAAACATTGAGAGTTCTTAATTTTACAGTTAAGAAAACTATAACTGCTAACATTACGTAGAAAATCCAATTATAATTCACTTTCAATACTTTTATGACTTTTTCTTTTCTCTGCTCTAAAAGGTCGTTTTCATTCTTAACTTCTTTTTTATCAGTCATTGGAAATCAAAGAAAAACGGGTTATTTAAATTTATTCGATTAAAACTTCTTTCTAAAAGAAAAGAGGAGTTATGAATACTTCCATGAGAGCTGAAATAAATAATATGACTACTGCTAAAATGACTAAATTAATCGAGTCATATAAAATCTTCCAAAATTTATCTGTTCCTGTTTCATGTTTTATCACTGCTACTGAAATTATCCCTCCAGCTAAAGCGACTATGAAATAGGAGGCTATTTCTGGAATACCATGAATCATAAATCTAAGAAGACCTATTGGAAGAGCGCTTAGCCTTGATTCTGTAAAAATTCCTATGGCCGCAGCTATTACTGAAGCGTTCCAGGCTAGAATAAAAATAACTCCTGCACCAAAAATTAATGAAAAAACAAGTGTGAAAAGCAAGACATAAATATTATTGGTGAAGATTAAAAATAATCTTTCTTTGTTTGTGAGGAAAGGTACGACAGTTGAGACATCATTTATCCCATATTGTTTTACGCAAGAATCGAACGAGGCAGGACGATTAATTAAGCAGTAAGTTTCTATTTGGGCGCTAAATGACTGGGTTGAAGCTAAAATTGAATACCAAAATGAAAATGCTATAACAAAACCTAAAAATAGGAAAAGGAAAGCATAAATTGCCCTTCTGTGCTCTTTAAGTAATTTGAAAGTGCCATCAACGTTAATACTTCTTTTTTCTTCTAGTTTTATTGTATAAAATATGAATGGAATTGAGAACATTACTGTAAATGTTACAACCAAAATTCCTGAATACTTTGATAAGACTGCATCTTTGGCAAAAACCCAATTAACTAAAAGAATGGATAAAGATGCATAAAGAAGCCCTATAAAGAATAATTCCCATGGCTTTCTCTCGGCCTTTCTTGGATTAATAAGCATTTCTAACATCTACAACCTCCAGCGGGCATCAAGAACTCCTATTCTTGAGTGCGATCAAGATCTGAAGATCTTGACGTTCTAGGAGTCCAGCAACATTTAAACAATACATTTTTTCACCTTTTTATATTTTTAAGAAACGACTTATGTTTTTATAGTTAATCTTTCTTTAAGCTGTAAAGTTAAAGACACCTATTTTAGATAGGCCATCCAAATTTTATCTTATCCAAAATCGCATCAATAATTTTCTTTTTTATTTTCTCTCTTAGTTTATGCGTGTTTGCCCATTTTGCATAAGCCTGCCAACCTTGATAACTTTCTGCTAAAGTTTTAAAATCAATTTGGCGCGGCGCGCTTAACGCGCAACAGAAACTACCCTGCCACTGTCACTCGAGTAAGCGAGATTATCGTCGTCCGAGTAAACACTGAGGTTCCAGTACAAGCACAACCTCGAAAGTTGTTGATCATTAGTATACCAAGTTCTGTTTCCATTTTCTTTATCTAAGCTTTTAGGAAGACCTCTTTCGTCTGTTTCATTAAATCTATATTCATTCCATTTAGTGTCAAATCGATCATCATGAATTACTGTAAATTCACCAGTTGGAACTAATCTTAGACCGTATCCATTTTTATCTTGAGACCAAGCTTCAACTTTTAAGCCATAGACCATCGCAGGAACTTCTAAACTATCTACTCTTTGAGCCAATTCTTCAAATATTGGTAGATTTATTCGATTACCTTTTTTAGTGCCTCTTAGGATAAGAGCTCTTGTGTCAACATAGTGTTTTCCCCTTGTAGCATCAAATACTTTTGCATCATTTAATTCAGCTAAAAGTCCTGTCCTAGCTCCATGAGGTTCTAAAGTTTGATCAGCAAGTATTTGTAAAAATGGTGTTGACCCAGCAGGACTGCCATCTATTTCATATAAACCAAAAGAATCATTTCCTCCAAATCCTCCTTGTTCAATACTAGCATTTATCTTAGTTCTGAGAGATTCATATAAATATCTACCAAAAACTCCTGAAGGAATGGAATGACTTTCTACAACATTTGTTGATCTTCTAGGCAAGAATACAAATTGTGAAAGATCTATTTCGCTACCTACTGTTTGAGTCATAAATTTTTTATAGATAAATAGTATTTAAAGCTTTCCTATTTGTTACTATTAAATAGTTAATGCTGAAAACCTTGCGCTCTTTTTTCATGTACTGAAAAATATATAATGTCATGTACATGAAAATCAAAAGCATGATGCGGCGCTCATGCTTTGGATGCTAGAAAAATCTTTTATGGTTTTCCGTCAAGTTTCTTGACATAAAATAGATTGAAGTTGGTGTCGTTTACTTAACAGTTAATCTTTCTTTAACTCTGATTAAAGCAAGTTCAATCTTGCTTTGCTTTTCATCTACTTGTTTAATTTCCTGCTTTTTTTTCGTAATTGTTCTGATAGTGTTTTATGTAGTGGTCTTCAAGAGGTTTGAGAAACATTAAAGCTGCGAAAGTTGATAGTGATGCTAAGTGATACGTTCTATCTGTTTTTGTAATTTCAGTGTTATTTCTTATCTTTATTCTTGGTTTCTTCCACTTTCTGAATTATTGAATATAGCTCAGAATAATACATTTCTCTTTGCGCGCCTATTTGTAGTCTGGCTTCTTCTAGTTTACCTAATTGATTTTCTACAACTTCTAAAGTCTGCTCAGGGGTTTTCTTTACTACAATTCCAGAACCTACTTCTACAAACATAATTTTCTCTTGGAGCTGTGCTTTAAGAAAAATGCCTCTTCCAAAAGAAGAAAGAATTTCTTTTTCCTTGGACTCTGAGAAAATTGTTAGATTTTCTCTAAGTGCTGATAAGTCTATAATCTGGGAGTCTAAGAGCTCTATGTGTTGATCTATTTCTCCAAGCTGTTTTTCTATAAAGGAAGCTCGCATTACTGTTTCTTGATCCATATTCAACCTATAAATTAAGGGGATTTAAAGGTTTTTATGAAGGGCTTACTTGTACTTTTTCTCGAAAAACTTTCTTACCTCTTCATAGATTGTTTCCCAATCTTTACAATTAACTACCTTCAATTTGGTTTTAATAGGCGTTTTATTATAATGGAAAATTGTGCCCTTATAATTTTTAGATAGAGATTCTATCACACTAGAACTATCATCAATAAAACCAACTATTTTTGGATATAGCTCTTCTATAACTTGTGCTTTCCATTTATTTGCATCTTTTGTTGGTACTTTATCCGGCCTACAAATTATTGGGGCCATAGGAAAACCGTTCTTTTGTAGCCAGTCTCTTGTTGCAGCCCTAACTAATTCTGGGCGTATTGTTATGTATGCGGCAATTGGAATTATTTCATTTATTTTATTAAGAAAATGATTTGAATTTTCAATGAGGGGTAATTCTTTTTGGAATTTAGTTGAATTTCTTTTTTCTTCCATCCATTTTAGGGCTTTTTCTGATTGCCAATAAGGAACATTTTGAGTATAACTATATTTATCAACAATTTCTTTAGCTGAAAGATTTTCAGGGTTTCCAAACAATTTTTGCATTTCTTTCGCCCAGCGACCTACAGTCCAAGAAAGAGTTTCGTCTATATCAACTCCTAGGCCAGTTTCGTTAATCTGGACAAGACTTCGGGTATCACTCTTCATAATAGCTGGATGGGAACTGCCTTAATAAATTAGACTAAGTTTTTATTTCAAGGAGCTGAATTTTTTCAAAAAAAAGTTTCTCTTCGTCTATGACCTTAAAGGACATTCTTTGTTTTTTTAATAAAGAATCTATATTTCCTCTTGGGGTTAGAGATGAAAGAACTAGAAGAATAACTCCTTCCTTTTTTAAGTGATCTTTTGCTTGTTTTAGAAACTTAACTATTATTTCGTCGCCTCTTTTTCCACCAGTCGTTATTTTTCTTGATTCTTTGTCTTCGCGTTTGTCTCTTGGAAGATAAGGAGGATTAAAAGCAATTACATCAAACTTTTCTTCCTTTTTTATATTTGAGAATAGATTTGATTTTACAGTATTGATTTCTTGCTTTTTTAGATCTTTTATTGCTTCTTCATTTATGTCTAATGCAAGAATCGACTTTGCTTCGCATTTTTTTGCTTCAATTGATTGGATGCCGCTTCCGGTTCCAACATCAAGAAAAATCTTATTTCTTACATAAAACTTTAAATTTCTTTGCAGAAGAAAAGAATCTTCTTTAGGAACATAAATCATCATGCTATCAATTTAAGAAGTTGATCACCAAAGAACACTGCTGCTCCAATTGCTAGAAGAATTAGAACTAAAAGAATAATTAATCCGATAATTAATATTTTTTTACCTTTACCTGATTTTTGTTGAGTGTTTGGCTGCACCATATAAGGAGGTAGGCTTTGAGCTTGTGGCTGCGGCCTTTGAATATTTACATCTGGCTTTGGCATATCAAAATTATCTGTAATTTTTGGTTTTTCTTGCAATTTATCTAATTTGTCAATTTCGTCTACTCTACTGCCCTGATCTTGGTCTTCATCTTCTACTTCTTCTCTTTTTATAATGGGACTAGCTAAAATAGATGAAACTCCCTGAGTTAACGACTCTGCTGCAGCTTTAACTTCTGCAGGATTATAACCTGCATTGATAAACGATCTTGCTGCCGAGTCTAAAGAATAACCCCTTTCTATTGCATTCTTTAACCCTGCGGCTATTTCGTCTCTCATACTACAACCTCTCCAGGTTCTAGGAGTCCAGGGTTTAGATGGAGTTCCAGCGACCGATTTTTATTTTTTATCATAGTTTAAGTTCTTGTCCGTTTTGCATTAAATGAACTGTTTTGTTTAATTTGTATCCCATTTCTTGAGCTAAATCCGCGCCAGCTGTGAGCTTTTTAAGTTCTCCATGCGAAGGAATTACATTTTCTGGATTTGTGAGTCTTATCAAATCTCTTAAATCCTCTCTTCCACCATGGCCGGAAACGTGAACATTATCAAATATCCTCACTTGATGCTTTCTTAACCTCTTTTCAAGTTGATCCCTATTCAATTCGTTTATTGGAGTAGGAATTGTCTTTGACGAGAATATAATATGATCGTCACTTGATAAATTTAACGGAAGCTGATTTCTTGACATCCTATCAAGAATAGATCCTGGTTCGCCTTGGTGTCCAGTACAAACTATAAGATAGTCTTTTTTGTTTTTATTTACTTGTTTAAGCACTTTTTCTAACTGCCTTCTATATGTTAACAATCTTATTTGATTAGAAAATGGACATTTTCCTATATTTTTTGCTGCAGTTACATATTTGTTTAAACTTCTTCCTAAAAATAATACTTGTCTGCCTAATCTATTTCCAAATTCTGCAATTGATTTTAATCTTGCTATATGTGAAGAGAAAGTTGTAATGATCATGCCTGAATTTCTATTTTCTGTTGTAAAGAATACGTCTTCTAATAAACCTCTAGCAATTTTTTCTGAAGGCGTTTTTCTGTCGTCTTGAGCATATAGACAATCTACAACTAATGCTTTTATTCCTATTTTTGATAATTCTTTTAATCTTTTATAATTGGGCTTATCTCCAAAAACCGGAGAATTATCAAGTTTGTAATCGTTTGCATATAGTATAATGCCTTTAGGGGTATGAACTGCTATAATTGCACTTTGAATAGTTGAATGAGTAATATTGATAAATTCAACTTTGTATTGTTTTCTTCCTTTTGTGAAATATGTGCCGTCTGGTTTTATTGGAATAATTCTATTGTTTACATGTCCTTGATTATCTGCACTTAATATTTTTAAGACTTCCATTGTGTAGGGTGTTCCAACAACATCTGCCTTATATCGAAAACCGTTATATTGAATTGCTCCAACGTGATCTAGATGGGCGTGTGAAATTAATAATGCTCTTACTTTATCTCTTAAACCTTTTTTATCTAAATAAATATCATCTGGCAATGCTCCGAGATTTCTCATTCCTTTTTCAGTTGGAATTTTTTCTCTTTCTGCTACCCCTACAATTGCAGGCAAGAACAAACCATCATCAAAAAGAATAACGTCTTCACCTAAATCCAAGGCAGTCATGTTCTTTCCAACCTCGTTGTAACCACCTATGGCATGTATTTTCATATCCATGACTTAAATTAGAAATGGTAGTTTAAATATATATTTAAAACCCAACCTTTGATATATACTTTATGATATAATTTTGTTTAAATATGAATTAACTATTGATTTTTTTATGGAACAAAGAGACATTAAATTAACAGTTGCTAGGTATGTTGTTGCTAATTCTGTGGCTTTGAAGGGAATGCTTACTAAACCTCATTATTTTAACTTTGGAGGAAAAAGTTTAGATGAAACTTCTTGTGGAGGATATAAAACCTTTAAAGGGTATGTAGTTGACATTCTAGCAGAGAGAATTGAGGAGAGAGATTTTTTCGGGTGGTGCATTCCCGATAGTCCTAACCAAGCAGGTAATTGCGGTAATTCAAAATTAATCCCCCTCACTAAACTTCAATATACTAGTATTGTTGTAGGAAACTCCGGAAAAATTACTGAAAAACAAGATGGCCTTTTGATAGTAATCCCTCCTATCAAACAAAGGAATTATTTAGAAGATTTGAAGAATAAAAGAGATTTTAGAAAATATTCAGAATCTGTAGATTTGGGCAGTAATTTTGGTGAAAAGGTAGATGTCTTTAAAGGAATAGAAAGACTGTTTTCTAATAAATAGTTACATTTCATAAGTTATAAAAAGAAACTTTATCTATTTATTTAATGTCGAAGTATCAGGATGAAAATAGTAGTCATAAAACACACAGAAATGTGCTATATGGAATTGTTGTAATACTAATTGTATTTCAAACTGTGTCTTTTACAGTTTTAAGCTTGCAAATATCAAAACTTAATATTGAGCTTGAAAGTACTAGTGCAAATTTAAGTTCTCAGTTTAATTCTAGACTTGAGAGTAATGATGCAAATTATAGGGCAGAATTTAAGGCCATAGGCGAAACACTTGCTCAACAAAAAGCTGATATAAAACAAGAAATAAATTTAATTAAATCTTCTCAGGAAGATTTTTCTGGAATAATAGAAGATTCTGTTAGGTCTATTGTAAGCGTGGCAACGGATAAATCCGTAGGATCTGGATTTGTTGTTAATTCTGAAGGATATATACTAACAAATCAGCACGTTATAGCTGATGCGACTAAAATAAGTGTTCTTACCTATGATAGAGAGATATTAAGTGCTAAATTAATTGCTTCTGATGAGAAAAAAGATGTTGCATTATTAAAAGTAAGTGAAAATATTGAAGCTCTTGAGCTTGCAGATTCTTCTAATCTACAAGTTGGGAAAAAAGTAATTGCGATTGGAAACCCTTATGGATTGAGTTTTACGGTAACTGAAGGCATCATATCTGCGCTTGATAGATCCGGGCCTGGAGGAAACAATATTTATATTCAGACCGACGTTTCATTAAATCCTGGGAACTCTGGAGGGCCTTTGATAGATACTGAAGGAAAAGTTATTGGAATAAATAACTTTAAAGTTGGAGGAGAAGCAGAAGGACTAGGATTTGCCCTGGAAAGCAATGAAATAAAACTAGTAATAAATCAGCTCACAAATCAAACTATAATAACATGAAAATAAAATCAAATATGCAATCGAGGAGAAGATACTTGTTAATTAATGGAACAGAAGAAAGCGTGAACAAAGCAATATTAGAAGGATTGGGAGCAATAGGGTGGGCTAAAGCATCCCCTATATTTGTTGACGTAAGAAAAGACAAAAAAGAAGGAGAAATTATTCTTGCTATTGACCGAAAAGAAATAAATAATGTGAGATCTGCTTTTGAATTAAGCGAAGAAAACATTAAGGTGAAAAGAGTTTCCGGGACACTGAAAGGCTTGGAGAAATAAATTATTTACCTTTTGAATAAGTCTCAATCGCTTTTCTTACAATTAACTTTCTTTCTTCGAATTGTCTTCTTGGAACTATTGAACCAACAATTTCATTTAAAGTAGTAACTCCTTCAAGTACTAAGTCAAGACTTGAATCTAAAAGAGTGGGTAAACCTTTATCTACCATAAGTTTTTGATAAGGAAACATAGATCTTTCTCCTTTTCCTATTAAATCTCTTTCTTCTTCCCCTATCACCCAAATTTCTGGAACAACTGTTCTACCTTTATAACCAAGGCCATTACAATATGTACAATCTTGCTCTCTGCTTTTACGTGCTTTATAAAGTTTTAATCCTGAAACTATATCTTCTTTTGCTAATTCGTTTATTTCTGCACTTGCGTCATACTCTTCCTTACAGTCTGGACAAAGAACTCTAGCCAGTCTCTGAGCTACAACTCCTGTTAAGCTTGCTTGAATATCAGAATTATCAACGTCAAAGTCACTAAGTCTTGTAAGAACTGAAATTGCATCATTGGTGTGCATTGTACTAAATACTAAATGTCCTGTTTTTGCAGCTTCAATTGTTGCTTGTGCTGTTTCTCTATCTCTTGTTTCTCCTACTAAGATAATATCTGGATCTTGTCTTAAATATGCCCTTAATGAATTACTAAATCCCCATTCTGCTCTATTATTTACTTGACTCTGATTTATTCCTTCAATTTCCATTTCTATTGGATCTTCTATTGTTACAATATTAACGTCTTCTGTATTCAATTCGCTTAACGCTGCGTAAAGAGTTGTCGACTTTCCAGAACCAGTTGGACCCGTAACAAAGATTAGACCATAAGGATTTTTTATTAAATTTCTAAATTCCTTAAGTGGTCTTTCTTTATGCCCTAATTTTTCAAGCGTAAAAAGCTCTTGCTTTGAACTTAGCAATCTTATTACCATTTTTTCTCTTCCTCGCGTTGGCATCGTGGCAAGTCTCAGATGATATTCTCTTAATGATTCCTGCGTAGCTAGGAACTCTTCTGTAAATTCTATTGAGCCATCTTGGGGTCTTCTCTTTTCATCTATTGCCATTTTTGATTCATTCTTAAATAAGGAAATTACTCTTGGAAGAATTTTTTGTGCGTTTCTATAATCTTTTGTAACTAAAGATCCATCTATCCTATATCTTACTCTTGTACTTTTATCTTTCATAGGCTCTAAGTGAATGTCTGAAGCGTTTAATTTTTCTGCAGTCCTTAATATGGCATTGGCTACTTCTCTTGAATCATTGTCTTCATTTGTTCTTTCCATAACTGTTAACATGTACTCTTTTCTTGCTGCAGGATCTGCAACTAACTTACTTACAGTATCATATTCTTTTGGAGATAATAGAATAAATTCACGCTTCTCTTTTTCCACATCTTTGTTTAGGACTACTATTTGTCTAAAAGAATCTGTGATTTCAAAAGGATCCCTTATTTTAAGATTTTCATTTTCTCTTCCAAAATGAGATCTTATACCATAGAGAGTTGTGAAGTTATTTTGATAATAAACTAAAGGTTTTATAAGTATTCTATCGAAGTAGGGCATGCGAGAGTAAAGAACCGGTTTGGCATCAATAGGATTTTTATCTACTTCTGAAACTAAACTCTCTAAATTTGGAAAGTCTAATTCACCAAGCACCTTTGTTGCTAATTTTTGCTCTTTTGCCAAAGCTGTTCTGAGAGAATCTAAGTCTGTTAGAGGAATTTGATTTTTGTGTATATTACTGAAAGAACGCATTCCTGGATAAAATCTTGGCATGCCTATTGGATTGATTGAAATATCCTTGCTTACTTCATTTGACTTATTAACCATCTTTAGCCTGTATAAGTAGTCCTATTTTAATATTTAGGTTATGAGAAAGATAGAAACTAATTTACTATCAATTGATGAAACATTCTGTTTGAAATTAATTGTTCCTATGTTAAGGATTAAATGAATGATCCTTGCATTAAAGCTTTCAGAAAGCTTTAATTATCTCTTTTTGTTAAAACTTAAATGAACAAAAGGGGGCAGGATGTTTTTGGGATGTCTTTTGGAATGATTTTTGGAATTATTATTATTGCCGCTATAATTGCTGTAGCATTTTATGTTATAGCCCACTTCTTGAATTTGCAGAAATGTACAGATACTAGTTTGCTTTATAATGATTTACAAAATGAAGTAGATAAAGCATGGAAATCTACAAATTATCAGGATACTTTCTCTGTTAAATTGCCTTCAGGAATTGATTTTGTTTGTTTTGGTTTTCTAAATCAGTCTGCATCAAATTTAAATGATAGAGAAAAACAAGATTCACTTGATGAAGAATACTCTTCTAGAAGCAAGGATAACTTGTTTTTGTATCCTGCTAAAAAAACATGTAACTTAGATCTCGGAGCTAATAAAATAAATCATGTCGAGATTAATGGATTTTTCTGCGTGGAAAAAGAAAACGGAAAACTAGATGTAAAATTATCAAAGAGTAGCAGTGAGGCTCTAGTTAAAATATTAAATGATAAATAAAAAAGGATTTGAGTTTAGCTTTGCATGGTTATTTGCCATAATTGTTGGAGCAGCCATAATATTCTTCGCTATTTATGCGACAACAAATTTAATTTCTACTGAGAGAAGAGTTGGGGATAGTGAAAGTGCAAAACAGATTGGAATACTGCTGAGTCCGATTGAAACAAGTTTGGAAGATGTAAAAACTGCTGAAATTACATTTCCAACTGAAACAAGACTGCTAAATGATTGTTATGAGAAAGGTAATTTTGGAAGGCAGAATATACAGGTATCAAGTAAACTTGGGGTTGGAAAAGAGTTTGATTTTCCTGGAGAGCCAAGTACATTTTATAATAAATACATATTTTCAGAAGAGATTGTGCAGGCAAAAAGGATGAAAGTTTTTGCAAGACCTTTCTCTTTCCCATTTAAAGTGGCAGATCTCACTTTTATTTTTAATGCGGATAGAACTATCTGTTTTATTAATCCTCCTGGTGAAATTGAAGAAGAGATGACTGACTTAAATCTTGAAAATATAAAGATTGTGGACTCTTTGGACGAATGCGACGAAGGAAGAAAAATTTGTTTTGATCTTGTAAATAGAAATTGCGATGCAGAGGTATCTACCTTAAGTAATAGTGTTAAGATAGATAATAAAATAATGTATTATGGTGATGATTTTGACAACGCTCTTCTTTATGGAACAATATTTTCAACACCAGAAATTTATGAGTGTCAGTTAAAAAGGTTGATGAAAAGGACGAGTGAACTATCTTTGTTATATCTTGAAAAAACAGAATATTTGACTGCAAAGGGATGCAGTTCTAATCTTGAGTCTGGTCTAAGAACTCTTGCAGACGGTTCTGCTGCTATTAATAGCTCGTTCGGAATAAGAAATTTGGAAACAACAGCAGATGAACTGGGGAGGAGAAATGCACAGCTTATATGCAGATTATTCTAAAAAAGGACAAGTAAAAATACAGCAAATGGCTTTTGTCTTAGTGGCTATAATGATTTTCTTTGGTCTTGTTTCACTTTTTTACTTTTCTATAAGGATCGCTAACCTTGAACAGAGTGCAGTTTCACTAAAAGAGGAAGATGCTAAAGAACTTGTAAGAAAACTGTCTTCCTCTCCTGAATTTATTTTTTCTGCTAATGATTGCTCAAATTGCATCGATCTTGATAAAGTTCTAATTTTGGGAGAAAGAAGAGCATATGAGAATTTCTGGAAACTTGACTATTTAGAGATTGAAAAAGTGGTTTCTAAGACAGATAAACAGTGCAATAGAGGGAATTATCCTGATTGCAAGTTTATAAAAGTCGTAAATGAAACAAACGACTACGGAAGTGTTGTTTCTGCTTTTGTTTCATTATGTTATTGGGAGAGTAATAAAGGAGGATATGTTAAATGCGAGCTTGGGAGAATACATGTGTCTGGGGAGGGAATAAAATGAGAATAAATAAGAAAGGACAGGAAGAAATAGTTGGATTTGTACTTGTTATAGTCCTTGTGGCCGTTATTTTCTTGATATTCGTAGGTATCTTCGTTAGACAGGACTCTAACTCAACAAGACAGGAGAGTATAGAAGTGTACCAGTTTTTAGATTCATTTATGCAGCACACAAGCGAATGTGCTATAGGGTTTGAACCTGCTTATTCTAATGTTGGAGAATTAATTCAGCAATGTTACTCTAACTCTGAGTGTACTACTGGGAAATCTGCTTGCAGCATTCTGAACGATACTCTTGAAGAAATATTGGATTTAAGCTGGAATGTTGGAGAAGACAGACCAATAAAAGGGTATATCTTTGAGGCTAAATTTGATTCCAATTTGAGTTCAAATAACATTATTGAGGTTAAAAGGGGTGAATGTGGACAAAGCGTGAGGGGTTCTGAATACTTGATACCTGCATTTCCCGGAACTATTGTAAGTTCATTTAACTTATGCTTTTAATAATTCTTAAATGCTTATTTGGAGGTATATGGAGTCCACAACTATTACTGGTTTAAGTCTTTCTCTTTTACCTGTTTTTTCTGAAAGCATGTCAATAAATCCAAACCTTTCAAGAAGTTTTATATCTTCTGAAACAGATTTAAAGTCCCTTTTTAGTATTTTTGCCAGCTCATAAATAGATTTTGGATTTTTTGTTTTAATTGTATGGAGAATTTTTGCTTTTTGGTTACTTAATAATTTTCTTAGTGCTGAAAGACCTTCAAAATCATATTCTTCCTGCTCTCCTGAGAATCTTTTAAAGAAAGTGTTGAAAGTTCCTGCTTTATCGACGATAGTTATTTCCCTTGTTTTTGTTCTTTGAGCCATATTGTTATATTAATAACTACTTCTGTATTTATATGTTTTTATTCATTAGATAAATAGATATATCTAAATTAAAATACCCTATATAGACCCATTTCCTACTTTTTCAATTTTTTTTGTTTTCAAAAATATTGTATTAAATCGTAGTAACAACACAAACTTTATAAATAAAAAAATAGGTCTCTTCGACACTACTTTCGTTTAATCCTCTTTTTAGGGAAAGCTTTTTAAAGGCACTTGGATTTTAGTATCTTAACCTTAGGCTTATATGCCATGACGGATCTTAATTGATCTCCTCAAAGAGGTGCCCTGCGGGGCTGTCAAGGTTAAGAGCTGAAAGGAGGTTTTATAAAAAGAGTATGTTAATAAATTTCAGAAAAATTGCATCTGTGCTAAGTAGCGCATTAATGATTGGTTCTACAGTCGGTTTGGCTGCAGCCGCAAACTATCCAGCTCCTTTCATTTCAGGAGGGAATGCTGATGTTGCTGTTGTATACGGATCAACTGCTGCAACTACAGACTTAGTTGCTGTTACCGATGTTACTGCTAACTTACAAGCTGCTTTAGCAGCTCAGACTGCAACTACTGGAACAACAGGCGGAGGATCTGTTAGTGGAGAGGCCGCACCATTATTTACTAGTGGTACAAAATTGTATATCAACGATAGTTTAAATGCTGTAAAAAGTATTTTAACTGAGACTGAACTTCCAACATTGTTGGCTGACGGAACTTTCTCAGGAAACGTTGATGCTACATATACGCAATCTTTGATACTTGGAACAAATCCATCAGTAACATTTGCAAAGCAACCAACAAGTTCAGATGATCCTGAATTTGGTTTGACAATGAGTACAACTCAAGCAAACTATATTTACAATGCAACAGTTACTTTCAATAAAGTAGTTAATTTCACACATGGAGATTCCAAAGGTGAAGATATCACTTTGTTTGGACAAAGATTTACAATTGCATCCGCAACAGACAATACAAATCTTGTATTGTTAAAAACAGCTGAGAAATTAAGTTTGACCAGCAATGATCCTACTGCTGAAGTTACACTAGAAGGCGCAACCTACACGGTTGAATTGGTTTCCGCATCTGATACTTCTGCGACAGTAAAAATTACAGACAGTAACGGAAATAGCGAAACTAAAGAAATCAATGAGAACGCATCTAAGACGATTAACGGAATCACTGTTGCTATTACAAATGCAGACGAAACTAACTTAAAGTTATCTGCTTCAGTAATCGCAGGTGCTGAAAAAGTCACCTTAACAGACGGTAGTTCTGTAACAATTGGGGAAGATGCTGATGTCATTGATGGAACCTTAGCAACATTCTCAAACGCAAGTATTGCATCCGGAACAACAAAGCTTACATTAAGCGTTGTTGCACCTAACTCTGATGAAGACGCTATCTTGCCAGGAAAGACGTTTATGGATCCTGTCTTTGGAAGTTTCAAAATAGACTTCGCAGGATTAAATATTCCTCAGGATAATGATGCGAGAGAAACTTTCAGTTTCAATCCATCAGGAGATGATAAAATGGAACTTACATTTACCGATTATAGAGGTAGTGAAAAGAACGTCCAATACGCTAGAAACGTTAGCGGATTCAATGTCTTACAAGTAGATTCAGACGGAAGAAATATGAGCGTATTTGAGGCTGCTAGAACTTACAGAAATGAATATATAGTTGTCGGAAATGAAGATGAAGGATACTTGTTAAGAGTTTCCCAAATCACAAACCAAACAACTGGTTTCACGGACGATAAAATAAGATTCGTTGACGTAATGTCAGGTGGTACTTATGACGCTACGACTCCTTCTGCCGAAGGAACAACAACTGTTACCGTCGGAGGAAAAGTATATTCTCTAACATATTTGGGAGCTTCCACTGCTTCAGAAGATACAAGATCGATAAGATTGAACTATCCTGATAGCACAGGAACTGGGGCTGCTGTTGTCTATCCAACAATACAAACTAGCAAAGGATCTAAATTGGCATTTTACAAGCCAATTAATATTACCTTAGCAAATTGGGATGGAGCAACAAACAACCTTACATCATTAAGATTCCCAGATGGAGATGGATATACAGACGTAGCTATAGTAGATGGAGCTGCTGGAGGAAACTTTAGCTTTGGAGGTTCAGAAGTAAACTTTACTTCAACAAGAAGCGCTGACGCTGCAGTTGGTAAATTGAGATATAATGCGACAAGCACTCAAATAAACCAATTGTACTTAAGATTGGAAAATCCAACCACGGGCGTTGTACTTGATGTACCTTCAGTTATTATCTTTGAAGAAAAAGATGATAACAGTGAACATCAGGCAATAGTAATCCCAATGGCAACCGACTCAACAAGTAGTAAAGTTGGAGTTAGTGCTGTGGTAAGAACATGGGGTGAGGGAGATTATCCTGCAGTTACCTTAGCAAGTGATAGTGATATCACTGAAGAGGCTGACTTGTGGGGTATAATTGCAACTATTGATTCTAATGATGCAGATCAGAAGAAGGCAACAGTTACATATCCAGATGAGCAGATTTATGCTCAGCTTTATGTAGGTGAAGAAAGTTCTGCAATAACTGCAGGCACTACTTCAAGCGGAACAGTCAAAGAATTGGGAAGTGTTTCAGTTGCAGACTCAGAAGTGAGTTCAGTATCAGGTAAGAACTTGATAGTTATCGGTGGTAGTTGCGTAAATACAGAAGCTGCTAGTTTGCTAGGAGGCTCATCCGCAATATGCGGCGCTGACTGGGAGACTAAGACCGGAGTTGGATCTGGAAGCTTCTTGATCGAATCATTTAGTAGATCAGGAGGAAAAGTTGCAACATTAGTTGCAGGATACAATGCCGGAGATACATCAAAAGCTGCTAAGTACTTGACTACACAGAAACCTGCTACAGACGCTGGCAAGAAATATGTTGGCTCAGTAGCTACAAGTGCTACACTAGTTGAGACACCATCAGCTTAGTAAGAAGTGAAAAAAAATTTTTTTATTTTTTTTTTAATATTTTTTTATTTTTTCTATTATTATTTTTAGGAGTTAGTTAGAACTGGGGGCTAAAATAATTAGCGTAACATTTATATTAGAAGATATTTTTACTAAAATATGGGAAAGTTAATTGCAATCGGCGGGGGAGAAATAAAAGATTTAGATACCTTCTCAATTGATAAGGAAATTGTTAAACTAACTGGTAAAAAACACCCTAAAGCTTTGTTTATTCCCACGGCTAGCGGGGATTCAGAAGGATATTGACAAACATTTCAAAAAGTATATGGCGAGATGTTGAAGTGTAAGCCTGAAGTACTTTACTTACTAAGAGAGAACCTTACAAGAGAAGAAATTAAGGAAAAGATTCTAGGGGCTGATTTAATTTATGTGGGTGGGGGAAATACTATGAAAATGCTTAGAACATGGAGAAAGCATGGAGTAGATAAATTACTTGCAAAAGCGTATAAAAATGGAGTTGTTCTATCGGGTCTTAGTGCTGGAGCTATTTGTTGGTTTGCATATGGTTGTAGCGACTCACGTAGATTTTCTAACCCTGATGATGCCTCTTTTATGAAGATCAAGGGATTGAATCTGATAAACCTAACTGTAAGCCCACATCATATACGTGAGAAACATAGAGATAATGGTCTTGTTAAATTGATGCGAAATACTTCAGGAGTTGCGGTTGCGCTTGATGATAACTGTGCTATTGAAATTGTCGATGATAAATATAGGATGCTCGTATCAAAAAAAGGAGTTGGAGCAAAGAAAGTTTATTATTCAAAAGGAAAATCATATAAAAATAAAATAATTATTGATACTAAATATAGTCCTATTTCTGATCTATTAAAAAAATAATTATGTCAAAGTGCTGATGCAGGAAACCTTGCACTTTGAACATCCAGAAGTCTCAAACAAACCATGATTTCAAGTCACGGTAAACGAAAAGACTTCTTGATTATAGAATTAACCTGCAATAGGTTTTTAAATACCGTATTTGATAATTTGTGATGAAGATTATAGAAAGTGAGGAGACAAAAGAGAAAAGAAGAAAGAGAAACAGTAAATTTATTACGATCTTACTTTTATTCATTCTTTTAGCGAGTACTGCGGGGTTTGCTTTTTCATATAACTCTCTAAATGATTCTACTTCTGGATTAAATATAGAAGAAGGAAAGGCAATTTATGACGAATCAACTCAACGATGGTATTTGAGATTAAGTGGTCAAGATTTTGTTTTCTATAACTCTCCAGATAGTATGCAAGATGTACAAATAGATTCGACTAAAGTGCTTGGAGATTATTATGGAAAAACCTTATATATACAAAGTAGTAATGAACTTATATTTAATGAAATAAGCTCCTCTCTTGGAAGATTTAGTTCAAGAGTGCAAAAGGCATGTTACGGTGAATGTGAAGAGAATTTACCTATAAAAACGTGCACAGATAACTTTATAATCATTAATAACTCAGAAAATAATATAATAAGACAGGATAATGGGTGCATTTTTATCGATGGAAACATGGAAACCGTTGACGCGTTTTTATATAATACTCTTGGAATAAATTAAAATGGAAAAAAAGGCAAGAAAAAAGGGGAAAACCTCTGGGAAGAAAGAGGAAAAAATAGGAAAAAAGGTTGATAATACAAAACAGCTTTATTGGATATTTGGAACTATGGCCTTCCTAATAGTTGTACTGCTGATTTCATCTTCTGTTTTTCAAAGCCTAAATAGGTTTGAATATGAAGGACTAATTTTTACTAAAGAAAGGTTTGGAGAAATCCCCGTATTTCACCATTATTATTTTTATAACTATAACGGGCAACAGTATAAATTTAATTTATACTTAAGAAATGATCCGAGGTCTAACGAGATTCCTATAAATTCTGAGATAGAATATCCCTTAGGTAAATTTGCTTATATCAGCACAAATATAACTGGACTTGAAGAATGCCCTCAAACGACACTTGCAGTTGCTACTTTATCTGCTTTTCTTACAAATAATCAGATAATTCCTAAGGGAGCTACTTTTAACAGAGAAGAGGCTGCAAGTTTAGATGTAGAATATGTTGACTGTGGCACTTACACTGACAGAACAACTATATTAATTCAGGATGGAAGCGAAACAAAGATTGAACAAAAAACAGAAATGTGCCATGTTATTACAGTAAGCAATTGTCAAATACTGTTAGCTATAGAAAAGTTTGAAGTTAAATCTATTTTAGACGCCAGAGAAAGAGCAAGAATAGAAAAGAGTTAGATATTATTTCTGTTTTTTAATGTTTTTATAACCTGAATTATTACTGGTATTAATGATATGATTATTATAATTAGGATAAAAATGCTAAAATTATCTTTTATTAAAGGTATATTTCCGAATAGGTACCCACCAAGAACAAATATTAATACCCATGATAAAGCGCCAATTATATTGTAAACAATAAATTTTGAGTAACTCATACTTCCTAGACCTGCAACGAATGGGGCAAATGTTCTTATTATTGGAATAAACCTGGCTATTATTATTGTCTTGCCTCCATGTTTACGATAAAATTCTTCTGTCGAAGCTAAATGTTTACGATTTAACCATCTTGCATCTTCTTTAAAAGTATTTCTTCCAAAATAATTTCCTACAGAATAATTGATGCTATCTCCTAAAATTGCTGCAATGATCAATGTAATAAGCAAGACTGGGAGGTTTAAACTGCCAATTGCTGCAAAGGCTCCTGCTGAAAACAGAAGAGAATCACCTGGAAGAAAAGGAGTAACAACTAGACCGGTTTCAAGGAAAATTATCAAAAATAAGATTAAATATACTAAAATACCATATTTTATTATGATTGAATTTAGATATTGATCTAGGTGTAATACAAAATCAATAAAAAACATTAAATTCATTTATTTTTTAAGACTTGGAAGTTTTTAAATCTCTTCTCAAATATCACTTAGATTTAATTTTACTTGATTTATACAGATAAGATAGGTCTGTATAGACTGGTATTCCTTTTATCTTGAATATTTTCACATTAATGAACCATATTAAAACTATAAAGATTGTTGATCCTAAATACCAGGTTACTTTATGGGCAAAGTCAAAGTATGAAAAGCCATTTGTGAATAAAACAGAGAAGACAAAAATTCTAATTATATTAAGTAAGAGGAATGCGGCAGAGATAAACAAGAGACTATATGTTCTTTTATTTAACTTCATTGGTGTCGATAAATTTAGGATAAAAAGCAGGTAATATGCTGCACCAGCAATACATGCATCTATTAAGTATATCGAATTCCCATTAAATGAAATTATGTTTCCTACTGCTGAATCAATAGTATAAAACAAACTAAGCAAAAACAAAACTGGTTTTACTGTTAAAGGAGTAAATATAAAATAGAAGATAAACAAATTAGGCAGAGCAATAATCAATAATATCGAATATCTTATTATTAAATTAACATACATTTTCATTAAATGTATAAAATAATAGAGAATTTAAAGTTAATTAAAAATCACTTTCTTGATATTCTTACTGCAACAACTATAATCAAGATTATTAATAGAACATTAATTATACCTATTACCCAGATTAATGTGTTGTCTCCAAGATCAAATGAGAAACCATCTCCACTTGAAGAGTCCGCAGCTTCTATATCAACTACAACTTCTTTTGTTTCTATTTTATCTCCTGATCTTACCTCAACTATGAATGACTGTTCCCCAGCAGAATCTTCATTTGCGTCAAACGTAAATATAACATCTCTTGATTGTCCTGCTTCAACAGTTAATATTCTGCTTGAAATAGAGTCTAATGTAGCCCAAGAATCATATCCTTTAGCATCTAAAACAAAACTTTCTGTTTCCTTTCCAATATTTGTTACTTTTGCTTTAACAACAACTTGCGATCCTTCTTTAGCTCCTGATTCCAGTGTTGCTGTTACTGAAGATACTCTTCCGCTTGTGCTTCCTGTTCCGCCAGTTGATCCTGTGCCTGCTTGTGCTTCACAACCAATAACTCTCATCTGGAAAGTTGTAGATTCGTCTGAAGATTGTCTGTAACTTCCTCTATTATAATCATATTCTGCGCCTAGTTCAAGATTGTAGACTTTATTTTGTGTTCCTTCTGGAATTATAAAGTCAAAGTTAACTGCTTCTTTATCGCCTTGATCTAAGTCGTTTCTTATTTCTCTTTCTAAGTTCAATTTAAGTTCTGAATTTTCTAATGTAATTTTAACTTGATCTTGATCTTCATCTCCAATATTGAAAACGTCTGTTGATAATCTAACTGTATCTCCACATGTTACTTCTTCTGGATTTATTTCCGTATTTTCGAATGCAATAAATCTTCCTTCATCGTTTTCTCTTTCTATATCTAGATCATGATAGAATGTTTGATCTAAATCATTTGAAGTGTCTGCACATTCAATGTCTTCTCCAGAATCATCGCTGTAAACTTTAACAGCTAATTTGTAATTTCCATCTTCGAAATCTGCTGGAACTCTGAATGTGAATGTTACGGTATCATCGTCTCCTTCATTTAAGTCTCCATAATCAAATTGTTCCTCATCAGCGTTCTCAAAATCTAAATCATTAGCCTGGTTTTTACCAGTTGAATCAATTAATCCTAATTCTACAAAAATATCATTAAGATCGTCATTTCCATTGTTCTCAAAATCAACTTCTATTTCTATTGTGTCCAAAAGATTCCACGAACTTTCTCTTCCTTCTCCTTGGTTGTCAATATTAATATTTGTTATCTCTAAACTTCCTGTTTCTCCATTTTCACAGAAGCTTTGGACGAATGTAAGTGTTCTTGTTGCGTTTGCTACACTAACTCCAGTAGATGCATCAACACCAACAGCACTCAATGTTGCTGTGTATGAACCAAACTCAAATTCTCCTACAATGCTATTAATTAGTGCCTTTAGAGAGGATGTTCCTGAAACAGCAAAATTATCTACGGCTTGCGGTGTAACCTGCATTAATACTTGATTACCTCCACTTACTATATTTGAAACTGATAAGGTTACATTTTGCGCAACTGCATCATTATTTGTTAATGTAACTGTTGCATTATTTGCAGCCATTGTTAAATCGTTTGATGGGTTAGATAATGTTAAAGCAGAAGCAAAACTAAGTGATAAAGTTAGTAATGTTAAAATGCTTAAAACGGATAACAATTTCATTGAACTCATTTTCATGTTGTAACTTTTGAATTACACTACTATTTAAATGTTTCGCTAATCGGTTTATATTATTAATTTTTAGTTAAACTAACTATTATATCAAACTATAAAAGTTTTTTGTATTCGGTAAAATACAAGGTTTATGATATTAAGAAGATTTAAATAAAACATACTCTTTGAAATGAAATAAATTAAGAGGGAAAAATTATGCCAATAAAATCAAGAGAAAACTTAATAGCTGCGTGGGCTTTTTTGGCCGGAGTGATACTTGCAGTGCTAGTTGGATTTTTTGCTCAGAAAAGTCCACTTGTTTTAGGAATTCTTGCGGTGCTTGGACTCGTTGTTGGATATTTCGTTTCTGAAAAAAACGTTCAGACTTTCCTTCTTGCTTCTGTTTCTTTAGTTATTGTAAGTTTTGCAGGCATTCAGGGCCTTGTACTAAGTGCAGCTATAGGTGGAATAGAATTGGGGAGAATTATTACTTCTATTTTGGGCACATTATTGGTATTATTTGTGCCTGCTACTATAATAGTGGCTCTAAAGACGGTTTTTTCTTTGGCAGCAAACTAACTTTAAGACATACTATATAATAGGACAGGGGTTATTTTATGAATGAATTGGATTTCATATAAATGATTAAAAACTGATTTTTTTATTAAATTTTATGTCATCTTCTAAAGTAAGCAATTATTATGATTTAGCGAGAAAGCTTTTAATTTCTCCCCTAGATTTTGTTAAGAAAACCTTGGAAGAAATTGATCCAATTAATCCTGAAGTTCTTGAGGGCTTCTATAGAGCATATAGACAAGATTGGAATCTGAAAATTTCAGGGGTAGATATAGTTGGAACAGGAGGAGATGGAAAAAATATTTTTAATGTTTCAACTGCGGCTTCGTTTGTTTGTGCTGCTTCTGGTATTCCTGTTGTTAAATTTGGTAATCGTTCTGCAACTTCTTCATCAGGCAGTATGGATGTTTTATCTTGCCTTAATATAAAAAGATCAAAAACTCCTAGTGAAGCGATGGGTGATTTAGATAATGCTAACTTATCTCTTATTCCAGCCAATGAAGTTTATCCAGCTTTTGCAAGATTTTCTTCTCTACGCAAAAAAATAAAGAAACCAACAGTTTTCAACTATTTAGGGCCTTTGTTAAACCCTGTTGAAGTCTCTTTGACTGTTCTAGGTGTTTCAAGATTAGAGGCTATAAGAGCATATACCGAATTTTTTGAGAGAATACAGAAAAAAAGTATTATTTTAACAAGTGATGGATTTGACGAGGCGATCCCATTTCAAGAGAGTATAGTACATTCTAGATACAAAGAGAGAAAGATTTTAGCTAGCAAACAGGGAAGCTTAGAGGAATTAACAATTGATACTCCAAGTCAGAGTGCGGAAATTATCATTAACATTCTAAACAAAAAAGATAGAAGTATTAGGTACGACTGTGTAGCTTTAAATGCAGGGATTGCTATTGCATATTTCAGGGATGTATCTATTAAGAAAGGTATAAAGCTTGCTGAAGAAACTATATATTCCGGAAAGGCATATGAAGTTCTTAGAAAATTACAAGGAACTGATTAGATGAGTTATTCGTTTTAGATGTGAGATAAGTTTATAGCCTAATTTTGGTAGATTAATTTATGACAGAACAGACTTTTGTGGAAAAGCTAAACAAAAAGAATAGAATTAGACAAAGAGCAGAAGAAATAAAGCCTTACAGATGTAGATATTTGATTGCAGTTATTGAAAATCCAAAAGATATAAAAAATATTGGAACAGTTATAAGAAATGTGAACGCTCTTGGTGTAGAAAAAACATACATCATAGATCCTAAGCATGCATTACCGGATAATTGGGAGAAGATGAGAGAGGAAGGACCTATTTTTGGGACATCTGTTTCAGCAGTAAAATGGAGTTTTGTTAAAAGATTTGACAGTACTGAAGATTGCATTAAACACTTGAAAAAGAATCGTTTTATTTCTATTGTAACATCTTCTCATCTAAAGGGTAATAAAAATGTAATCTTGCATGAAGGAGATTTTACTAAATATTCTAAACTGGCGGTGTGGTTTGGTAATGAATCCCAAGGCATAAGCGATCTTGCTGTAAAGAACAGCGATTTGTGTGTGAACATCCCCATGTTTGGTATGATCGAAAGTTTAAATTTAGGAACAACATCTGGAATTGTTTTATATGAAATTACAAAGCAGAGAAGAGAGTATCAAAGAAAATATAGTCACAAGAATAAGCGAGGAAGAAAGTATATTGCATAAATTCTTCTTAAGACATGGGACAAGATATTCGACATATTTATAAGCCAATTTTTATCTGAATTTAAATGGAACTAAAAGAACCAAAAACACAAGAAGAATTTGAAGGATATTACGATCTTAGGTGGAGAATACTTAGATATCCATGGAATCAACCTAGAGGGAGCGAGAAAGATAGTTTAGAAGATATGAGTATTCATCTTATTTTAACAGAGGAAGATAAGATTTTAGGTGCTGGAAGAGTTCATTTTAATTCTAATGACGAAGCTCAAGTGAGATACATGGCTGTGGAAGAGAATCAACAAGGAAAGGGAATAGGCGGAAAGATACTTAGTGGACTTGAAGAAAGAGCAAAACAGAGAGGTACAAATTACATTGTACTGAATTCAAGAGATACTGCTGTCCCATTTTACATTAAAAAAGGTTACAGAATAATTGGCGAAGCACCGACAATGTTTGGAACTATCAAACATAGTAAAATGAGAAAAGATTTGTAAAATTATTGAAGACTACCGTGTATAAAGTCTGACTTTTGCTTGGTTTCTTGGACTGGTGCTTTATGAATTTCTGCAAATTGTGGTGTAGCAATTATCGTATTTTCTCCAAAACCTGCAATTGAACCTTCAAGAGCATCAACAGTTTTCTTTATTTTAGCAATTGCTCTCTTAAGTTCTATAACATCTTTTGTTCTAAGGTGCTTAATATCAATTACTGCAATTGTGTATCCTTCTCTTAAAGAATTCAAAATTTCATTAATATCATCAAATTGTCTGAGGACAAAAGGTTTCACTTTAATTTTAGGATCCTTCACTTTTGCAGATTCAAGATCAATTTCAAGGTATTCTTCTTCCTCTTTTCCAAAAAGATTTCTTAAGCCAAAAGCCATGATTTATCTTTAAGTTGGTTAGTATATAAATATTTTGATACTCTTATACTATAATTAAGACGGTATTACTCTTTTTTGTTGCTTTTATCGAGTGAAGAAGTTATTTCTTGCCTAAACTCTGAAGCTCTTTTATCGATAATATTTTCTTGTTTTTCTATTGAAGAAATTCTTAATTCGAACAATTTATTTTTTTCTTCCATCTCTTTTATCAATGATTCTCTTGAAGATTTTATCATTAACCCGGAAATTATTTTATAAACTTCTTCGCCTGACTTTTTTAACTCGTCTAAAGCATTTTTTACTTCGTTTAGTTCAACTTGAACTGATTGCTTTTGAGCAAAAAGGCTTTGTAGATTTTGCTCAAGAACCTGTAGCTCCTGTATTTTCTTTGCGGTTGTAGAATTAACATCCATACTAATTTGCCTTTAATTTAACTGTCTGAGTCCTAGGCTTGTAAAATATCTTTGAGCCGCAATTTGGACAAACAAATCTTTTCTCTAAGACTTTAGACGAAATTGCTTTTTCGCATTTAAAACATTTGTATTGTGCCATTGTTAAGTATAATTTATTATGATATTTAAAATTACTGTTTATTTATTTGCCTCTAAATAGTATGCTGGGCCTGCAAAAACCTTGCCTGTTTTCATACATTTCCATATTCCTGCTGCAATTCTTTTTACTTTTGCTTTAGCGTAAAATGGTGAAACTTGTCTTTGTCTCTGTAATTCTTCTATTTTATTAAAATTCTTTCTAGCTCTTGTTCCTATTCCGCCGCTAAATCTTCCTGCTGCCTTTATTTTCTTTGTTTTTGATCCCATTTTATTAAAATATATAAATTTAGTTGATATCTATAACTTTGAAAACGAGCTTTTTAAATTATTCTATTCG